>JBJXGO010000159.1:0-41946 GCA_046160345.1 Saprospiraceae bacterium | reverse complement strand
CGACTCCCAGTCACCCGGTCAATTTCAGCCGTCTTGGGAACATGAGCCGGAAAGAAATGGTCAAAAGTATGCCCAGCTTCCATGAAAGGCGGGTTATGTGTTGTATCCCATTGAACTCAACGGCCGTACGTTAATTGGTAGCAAGGATGGCGATCTTAATTTACTCATCAAACTCACCGAAAACGTGTGTCAACAGTGCTACGGCCTCCATTATCGCCGTACAGAGGATGATCGGACGCTCATGGAATTGAATAAGTGATTTACTACTCGCTTGCCATATTTCCTCGTTACTGATGACTAATTAACTTTAATAAAGGTTCTTCTATTATAGACTCCGTATGGCCCGTTTGGTAATACCAAATCATAGATATGGCCTACCTTTAGATATGGAGGTTCATGTTTAATCTCCCAAGTGCCCTTTCGATACAAATATGGAGAGTCTCCGTAATATGGGTAAAGGCTTAAAATGTTATCAGAATTGAATTCCCAATTACCGAAAGTCGCTTGGGTCCAAATATCATTTTGCGAAGTAAAAGTAAAGTCCGATTTGAATTCATATATCGAATTTAAATCTATGGAATCAATTGGATTTCCAAGGGAGTCCAAGTAATAGGAGGCGGATTCAAGTTTCAAATGCAACAGATTTAGTTTTCTTATCGGCCGCTTGATAGAACTCAATAGGTGTTAAAAACCCGAGCGATTTTCGCGGTCTGTTGTTTAAGTTTTCTTGCACTGCTGCGATCACTTTTTCGTCCAGTTCTTTGAGGTTTTGCTTCTTCGGTATGAACTGTCTGATGAGACCGTTTGTGTTTTCGTTCAACCCTCTTTCCCAGGAATGGTATGGGTTAGCAAAGTAGACCTGTACGCCCAAGTCTTCGGCAATTTGTTGGTGGTAGGCGAATTCGGTTCCGTTGTCAAAGGTGATCGTTTTTTTTTTGGCAAAGTGGTGCTTTGAAGTAGGTCTATGACCACTTTGTGCACCGCTGCTGCTGATTTGTCTTTCGATTTGCCCATCAGGGCGTGTTTGGACTTCCGTTCTACCAGTGTGACTATTACGCCCTGGTGGTTTCCTCCGATAATCGTATCGCCTTCCCAATCCCCAAACCGCTCTTTGGCTTCAACCACGGCGGGACGTTCTGCAATCATGGTCTTGTTGGGTATTTTCCCTCGTTTATCGTTTGTCCCCAACCTTTTTCGACGCTTTTTGTGCCCAAAACGCAAGTTCTTGTAAAGAACACCACCCGCTTTCTTGTCTCCATAAACGTGCTGGTAGATCGTTTCGTGGCTCACAACGGGCAGGTTTTGCAGACCTAAGCGACCCGATATCTGTTCGGGGCTGTGCTGCTCGACCAGCATTTTGTCAACCTTGGCCAGCAGGTCGCCCTTCAACTTGTACGCCCCGCGCTTGCAACGTATTCGGCACATCTTTTCTGCCCTAGAAGCATTATACTGCCCATTCTTGCTGTTGCGAGACAACTCTCTGCTGACCGTACACTTCGGTATTCCGGTCCGATCCGAAATTTCAGAGACACTAAATTTGAGGCGTTTTAACGCCTCGATTTCATACCTTTGAGACGAGGATAACTGTGGCATTTTTTCAAGTTTTGCGACTCAAAAGTAGCCCGGTTGTCCTCCTTTTTTTACCCTATGTCAGCCGATGAGAAAACTCTAAAATCTGTTGCATTTGAAACTTGAATCCGCCACTGGTAAAAATATCTGTTGGGAAGCCACAAGGATTTGATTCCGTTAATTCAATCTCCATAGGCCGATAATTTACATAAAATTTTCCAGCTGTCGCAGTCCCAGGACAATAAGATGAAGTAACTGTAACACTGTAATAATCGTAATTTTCTATAACGCTTACATAAATTTCATCTCCCCAATCACCTGTGCTCCAGTGATAAGTAGGAAGGTCAGACCAATTTGGTGGGGGTACGATTGGAACATTAGCCTTTAGTTTACCAGGGCCTCCAAAGCAATTCGGAGATGGAGGGGAGGCTTGAATTGAAACCGACCCTATCGGCTGAACTTCCACCATGGTTATACATGCAGGCTGAGATTTACATCCATTAGCATCAGTTACTGTCACGCAATATTGCCCACTTGGAGGGAGATTTTCGATTTTTTTGGTGGACGCTCCATTACTCCATGAGTATGAATAAGGAGATACGCCGCCAGGAATAGGGTTTAAAACGGTGGCGGTGCCATTATTCAATGCCGTACATGAGGGTGTAAAATATAAATTTGGTTTAAAGTCTGCCCCACACATCATAAGATTTATGCTCAAGGTGACAAAACAAGAGCCATCAGCAAAAGTTATTTTTACCACATATATGCCTGGAATACAAAGTCCAGTCAAATCTTCTTGGCTAGTTGGTGGTGGGATGAAGCCAACTGGCCCCGTCCACTCAAACGTGCATGGATATATGCCATTGCCAGTGGGCCCTGACGCTGTGATGTCAATCATGCCATCACAATTGCCGGTGCTTATCTGTGTCACAGCAGTGATCTCAATGTTCGCCTGTGCAGCAAAAGGCAGGTGAAGGAACGCAGCAAATGATATAATAGATATAAGCGTTTTGCAGTTCATGGTCTTTAGTGTTTAAAGGGGAAGGTGAATTCTTTAGTAATGTCGTCTGGAATTTCATAATTTTTATAGGCCCTCGTGGCAGCTTCAAGCAATGTTCTCTCTAATAGAGAATGTGTTTTTTCCAAAATTCGATTATTTTGAGATGTAAGCAATGAAACTCCGAGTTTCTTCGAGTTTCTAAGGTAATATAAGGCCTCATCCTTGCTGCCTTGATTATTCAATGCGATATAATTTGCCTTTCTTAGGTATTGATAACTTAAATACAATTTTCCATACTCTGCCAAGTGAGAGTCGGGGAAGTGGAGAATCAAATGCTCCGCATTTTTAATATATAAAGTATCATTGCTGAAAGAAATTACGGGAAATAATATGAACGCAGGATTTGGCAGTTTTTTTAAATATTCGCAAGCCGCCGAGTCTTGATTTTCATATTTTACAATTTGAATGCAATTAGGAAAAGAATAGTAGGTGTTGCCCGAGTCGCAAAAATTAGCATGAGCGATCCTAATCTCATTCTGGCCAATTTCTAAAAATTTTACTGGTGGAGCACAATAGAACTCGTATCTAATTAGTTCATTTGGTTTTAGTTTGTAAATCTTGAATCCAGTATGTGGACTACATTGATTTATTATCACCTTTGAATCCACCCAGGAATTAAGAAGACTGTTTCTGATTTCAAGTTTTATTTCGGCAGAGATAGAAGCGTAACCACTTATTATCATTGTTGGCATGAAATCAATATCAAAGTTACTGGTGTTTTTAACTTCAACATTAAAAACCCAAGGATCCAAAAGCCTCAGCGTATCATTCTCCATTGTTAATGTAATAGTCAACTCATTAACTTTTTTTGCATTTACTGTCAAGCTGAATGCAAAAATTAGAAACAATATAGCTTTTGAAACTCTGTTTTTCATGATTCAAATTTAGTTTTTTTAATTTAATGCCCAGGGCTTTTAACTCTCGAACGAATAAGGTTTTGATGGCGAGGAATCAAGTTGTAATAAACTCCAGACTTGCTCATTAACCCCATTGTGGGCCCACAGCATTCAGGGATGGCAACACCAGGAGGGCTATCAGCATCGCCATGAGACAATCCAAATTGATGACCAATTTCATGGCCAACGGTTTGTGCCTCTACCGCTAAAGGAAATTCTCGTAGGACTTCGAGGAAAACAAAAGATTCATCCCCCCCAAGAACCAAATCTGTGTTATGAATCGCAGATGGAGTCAAACCTGACAATGGGCTCGACTCAATTCCAGTTACCGATCCAATGGGAGGACATGGAGGAGTGGTGCCTGGTGTAAGTACCTCACCATCAAAATCAAGATATGTAGCTCCCTGAAATGAATTTATTAAATGAGCGCACCAAAATGCGTCGTTTTCATTTATTATTGATTGATTGCAAGCGGTAACCTGTCCAATGTCATTTGCGGCATCATTAATATTGGGGTCAAATAGTGCAAAAGTAGCTGAAATACTTCCAATATCTTGAACTTTCAAATATGAACTTTCATAGCTGGATAATCCTGTTATTAAAGGATATCTTGGCAAAATAACTGAAGGCAGGACATCATCATCATCTAGCCTTGTACGCAAGGAAAAACCCGACGTTCGTAATGTCTGTGGAGCTATAGTTGCACCATCAATAGGAACATTATTAGCAGAGTTAATCTTAAATGTACCACCACCACCTACGAAGTCCAACAATGTTGCCCAACCGGGAGTCAAAACAACATTGTTCAAAGGCCAAGTATAAAAGGACCCCCCAGCAGGATTGTTAATCTTTGTTGGGCTAGCCGAGAGCGAGGCTGTCCCGTTATAAACTACTCCAGTTGCTGGGTCAATACGATTGAAAGTGCATAGCGCACCTGTTAAATCCAGCGGACCCGCTAGTTCAATTGAGGTTTCGGTATTAGTTAGGATACCAACACCTGGCAAAATGCCTGCCGCTCCATTTATTACTCGAACATTTCCATCTTGAAATCTCCCAGCTCCGGTACATGGCACTGGGTCGGTAGTTATTGCCGAAGGGTCTAATATGTTGTCGCTCCCATCATCCCAATTTCTTGCTATATTTCCCCCAGATGAAATAAGATTCAGAATTGAACCATTAGGAGTAAAGTCACTAAAGACTTCTATCAGCTGGTTAAATCCGTCATTGCCAGGCCCTTCCATTGAATCCCCTTCAAAATGCAAAAATCTCCATATCGTCAAAACAGGCGAACCATATTTCAATGGAATCAATATTTCTGTTGGAGATGATCCTGTTCCAATCACAAATTTATCCACAATTTTGTGTTCATCTCTTTCATCTAAATTTTCAAGGTTTTCCAGAAAGTCTTTGTCCCCATTCACAACCGCTCTATAGTTGTCTCCAGGATGCATTGAAATGTTTGGAAACGTGATAGTTCTTGTGGCCGATGCTGTAGTAAAAGAAATTGGAGCGGAGTTGCCAATTTGTCCCGCAAACGCGCCCGCTTTGGGATCGGCTGAGCGGTTGTCTTCGTGCTGTGTAAAGGTTAATGAATTACCTGTACCAGCATAAGACCCCACCAAAGGAGAACCCGGATCATCATTGGGGTCTAAAAATTGTAAAAAATTAGGATCGGGCGGCCCTGGTAATCCGCCATTAGAATTATTAGTCGGGTCATCCACATCAAAGGAGCGGACATACATATCTACATTTTCTACAGGGGTTACACTCAATGTAACTTCAAGTTGAACAGTATTTAGTGGTACGGTATAAGCTGGCGCACGAGCGTCTGGGAAAACCCTCACTGCTGAAGGCCAGGTAGCAGGTGACGGACTAGGCGGCAAATAATTGGGATCGACATCTAATCCATTAGAATTTGAAACCGAATTTCCATTACCTATCCATGAGATGTTTTCCACCCCAAGTATCGTGATAGATACATTTGTTTCACAATCTTCCCCCTTGTAGGTCATTTTTAACTTTGTACCTTTTTGAACCGAATGCGCTGCACGCCCCTCAATCCATAGGTCTTTTTTCAAATGTGTCCCATCCAGGCTCAGTTCAATATCGGTATTGAGCAAATACTCTGCTCCCGATTTAGTTTCATCTGTCCATACTTTTATATCTGCCGCACCCTGAGTAGCGACAAGCCTAACCATTTTGTCAGGAAGGTCAATAGGGGTTAATATTAACTCTGCACGTACAAGTTCATCATCTCCCCCAGTTACGCCACCTGTCGTCGGCTCAAACTTGGCATTATCATAATAAACGTCATTGTCATCATTATCAAAATTGACGAAAGTTTGAGCACCTGCTTCAAGGCTTGCCGGAGTGGTGGTGTTTGTCGCAATCACTTTAGGTTTGTATAAGATCAGTTGCATTTCGATTACATATACGACGACTTCAAATGTACCAACGATCCCTGGCGCTGGCAGTTTACTGTCTTTCACAATAACGGTATAGGTTGTTGTAACCGTTGGATTGACCATTGGGTCGCTTTTCATATTGTCTGCGGGATTTAGGCCCGCCGCTGGACTCCAGAGAAAACATAAATCTGAACACAATGGGTTTGCACCATCTAAGGTACAGCCAATCTGCACACTCTGTGCAGGAATTTGCTTACAGGTTACTTTGTCTTCTCCAGCATAGTCAGGAGTGCAAACACATGGAAGACTTGACGGTTCGATTTCAGATTGCATCTCAACACTTTCTACATGGGCAGTTTGCCAATGTTCTATCATGAAATGAGAAGCACCTATAAAAAATACGGAAAGTAGGATTTTAGACATAAATAAATGCGGTATTTTGAATTATCCCCAAAGGTATCTCCGCATTTTTCTGACAACACTAATTTACATGGCTCTAATTTAAACCCTAACACCCACTATTTTAAACCTTGTAAGATATTACCTTTACTAGTAAAAACTGCATTCATTTACCCGTAACCGAATTAATCTAATGCAAATAAACCAAAATTTGCGCGATATTCGCGCCCTAAAGGGTGTGAAACAGCATGTAATCGCCCAAGAAATGAACCTTTCTCAAAACGGTTATAGCCGCCTCGAACGAGGCAAAACAAAAATGACAGAAGAAAAAAAGAAAAAGGCCCCCGAAGCTTTAGGGGTTTCCGAAGAATTCCTGGAGAACTTCCATGAAAAACACATCTTCATTAGTAACGGTCAACAAGGCGGGATGATGAGCCAGGCAGGCATCATCCAAAATCCGTTGCCAGAAGAATCTTTAGAAGGCTTTAGGGCCGCCATCCAGAATCAACAAGAAGAAATCAAACACCTAAGAGCAGATTTGGCATCGTTTAGAGATGAAAATCGTCGTCTCCGTGAGGAAAATTCTAAAATATCGAAGATGATTTCAGAAAAATCCTCAATATCTCGTACCGCAGAAATTGGAGCATAAATAGGTTTCAAGACAAATACTTTCCCACAATAGGCATCCTCCTGCCCATTCCAAATGCTTTAGTGCTCACGCGCAGAACGGGGGCTGCTTGCTCTCGCTTGAATTCGTTGATGTTGACCATACGTAGAACCCTTTTCACCAGGGCTTCTTCAAACCCCATGGCAATGAGCTCATTTGGTCCTTTGCGGCATTCGATATACTGGTACAACAAGGGATCGAGCACTTCGTAAGGAGGCAGGCTGTCAGAATCTTTTTGTCCGGGGCGAAGCTCTGCAGAGGGAGGCTTTGTGATGGAATTTTCAGGCACTACCCCACCCTTTTCCGATCCAAATGGCTGAGCGTTAATGTATTTTACAAGTTCGTACACTTCTAATTTATACACATCTCCAAGCACCGAAACACCCCCGCACAAATCGCCGTAAAGTGTTCCGTAGCCTACTGACATTTCACTTTTATTGGTGGTGTTTAGCAAAATGTGCCCGAATTTATTGCTCATTGCCATTAACAACGTGCCCCGAACGCGGGCCTGGATATTTTCCTCCGTTACGTTGAACGGCTGGCCGGAAAACTGCGCTGAAAGCGCCCCTTCGAAAGCCTCATATATTGGTTTGATTGCTACGATATCGTATTGAATGCCCAGATTTTCAGCCAGTTGTCGCGCATCATTTACGGAATGGTCGCTGCTGAATTGACTGGGCATGAGCAATACACGCACATTTTCCGGCCCTAAAGCCCTCGTAGCCAGGACGGCTGTAAGGGCAGAATCAATGCCGCCGGACAATCCGAGAATGGCTTTTTTGAAGCCTAATTTCTGGAAATAGTCACGGATACCCAATATAAGTGCATCGTGCATAAGTTTTACCTTGTTCTTTGCTTGTTCCTGGCTTCGTCCACCGCGCAATACCTCCTCCAAATCATAGCTTTTCAGGCATTCCTCGAAATACGGCATTTCATCAAAGACCAAACCATCCGGCGAAACAACGAGGCTCCCCCCATCAAAGATCACATCCGTTTGCCCGCCTATCTGATTTGCATAAAACATTGGTATTTTGTAACGCTGCACATTGGTTCTTACAATATCAATTCGGGTTTCAGCATGTGTAAAATCAAACGGGGAGGCCGAAATATTCACGATAAAATCAGGCCTTTCCGGCATCATCTCATCGAGGGGACAAATGGTATAAAGTGGGTTTTCGTTGCCCAGATTCCAGATATCCTCACATATGACCATCGCGATCCGTTTGCCCTTGAATTCGATGGTTTTGAATTCGGTGGCAGGTTCAAAATAGCGGTATTCGTCAAAAATATCGTAGGTAGGCAACAAGGCTTTATGCTGAACTCCGAGGGTTTCCCCATTGTAAAGGAAGTAAGCAGAATTGTATAGGTCTTTTCCAGCTAAAACAGGATTTCGGGTGGGAGAGCCCACGATGATGCCTATACCATAACTTGCCTTGCTAAGTTGCTCCACCGAATGTTGACAGCGGCGAATAAAGTCGTCGAACTCAAAAAAATCGCGGGAGGGGTAGCCACAGACGCTGAGTTCGGGGAAACAAATCAGGTCAGCTTCCTGGCCTTTGGCCGTTTCTACAGCGGCAAGCATTTTAGCGAGATTTCCTTCGAAGTTGCCGATGTGGAGATTCAGTTGGGAGAGGGCGATTTTCATTGAAGCCATTTTTCGTGCCTAAGTTTTGCTTCTTCCAAAGAAACGAAATTGCCCTCACGCAAATCGCGCAATCCTTCTTCAATTTTAAAAAGCAGCAACAATTTTTCCATCAATTGATCGAAGGAAAGATTGTCAGGAAGTTCCTGAATTGATTTGATAACCAGTGCTTTGTCTATGACCATGAGTTGTTGTTTTTTTACAAAAGTACAAAAAATAAGGATTCAATATGCCGTTCACCCCTCCACAAAATACATATCAATCTCCCCCTTATTCTTGGCCGAAATTTTTCCCCGGTAATGGCAGGGGAAAAAATCCTTTATCATTTTATAGGCCTCTCCGGAAATATTGATACGGCCACCTTCACCGGCTTGTTCGATGCGAGAAGCGATATTTACGGTATCGCCCCAGATATCGAAAGCGAATTTTTTGGAACCCACCACGCCGGCCACCACTGGACCGCAGTGAATGCCGATACGTGCATCAAAACGAGGCAAACCTTCCTTGGCGCGACCGGAGTTCCATTCAAAAAGCCATACCTGCATTTCTTTTGCGGCGGCCACCATATCTCGTAGTTGCGCCCCACCTCCATCAGGCACTCCTCCTGCGCACATATACGCATCGCCGATGGTTTTTATCTTTTCAAGTCCGTGGCGAGCGATAATATCGTCGAATTTTTGAAAGCAGGTATCTAGTTCTGAAACCAATTGTTGAGGTGAAAGGAGTTCCGCAATTTGGCTAAAGCCTACAAAATCAGCGAACAACACACTCACATCATCAAAATAACGGGCTTTGGTCTTGCCTTGCTTTTTGAGTTCGTCGGCTACTAGGGAAGGGAGGATATTGAGCAACAAATTTTCAGACCGTTGCTGCTCCTCCCTTATGGTCTTGTTTTTTTCTTCCAGTATCCGTGTGTTCTGGCGAGCCCTGATAAAACTGAACATAGATCCTCCAGCCAAAAGCAGTAAAACGCCCATGACTGCATAGTTGAATTTCCGATTGCTTTCAGCTTCACGCAGTGCAAGGTTGGCGTTAGAAACAGCAAGCGAATCCATGCCACGGTTGAAATATACCGAATCAAGTAGTGCCCGTTGTTGCATCAAAAGCATGGCAGATTTCATTTGATCCTGTGACATAGCGTCCAATGCAGCCTTTTGAGAAGCGAGTTGGGTCTGGAGGACTTGACTCTCTGCCAAAAGTTTATTCTCAGTTTCCCGAAATTTGCTCTGGCTTTCCGACAATTTTTGTTGGGTGATACTCAAACGGCTTTGAATTTCCTGACGTACCGCAGAAGGGTCCACCGAAACGCTTCCACCGCTATGCAACAAGGTAATTTGTTCATCCAGCGTGACAATATCCTTAGTCTTTCCAGCTTGTTGGGCCAGGGTACGAAGGTTTTCGAGGTTATCTATGGCCAGGGTTTTGTTGGCGCTTTTTATTTCACGGAGAATCTTAAGGCTTTGTTCGAATTGGGCTGCTGCTTTGCGTTTCCCCCCAAGCATCATCGCCTTACCTTCTCTATTAAGGGCATTTGCCCGCAATTCGGGCAAATTTAGCCTGGCAGCCAAATCGCCTGCCTGATCGGCATTTTTTGTTGCCCTGGAATAATCTCCAGCATACATATTGGCATCTGCAAGCGCAAGGAGAATATCAACCCGGTTAGAACCCTCTGCACCACGCAATTGATCTTCCAATTGGTGGACTTTTTCTGACTGGGCAAAGGCACTGGAGAGGCTGCCACAAAAAACAAGTACAAATTGAAATTTAATAAAATAATTAAAAAGCATGGCTAAAATATTTGAAAATCGTTGCGAAGGTACAGGCTCCGGGGTTAATTCAGTAAAACTATGGCATTTGGCATCTTCCCGTCAAATTTGGGAAGTGGCATGATTTTAAGAGGTCAAAAAAGGCAAACAAATGCTTACAATCTATGAAACACATCCGCCTTTCCCCCTTTGTTTTTTTGATCTTTGTAGGAAGTTTATCGGCACAGGGTCTAATTTTTCAAGACAGCGTTTTTACTGCACCCTTAACCCTCAGCGATGAATCAGAATTCATCACTTTTCAAAATTGCCGTTTTGTCAATATCACGGGCGATGCACTTACCCTTAACAAAAGCGGTGCCGTAATTGCAGATTGCACGTTTGAGAATATCACAGGTGCAGGGATCGTGTTAGACAGCAGTGAGGTTTATTTCGTCAATGATACGTTTCGGAATATTGTGGGTGTGGGCATTACGGGGTTATACAATACCGCAGTATTACAAGGATGTGTGTTTTCTCAGATCACCAGTACCGCTGTAGGCTGTGGTTATTGCGATTTGGTGGAAGTAACTGACTGCGACCTTGCCGATATTGGTTATGGCGTTTCTGCTATAGGTCTCCATGACGGACAATTATCCGTAATCAATACTCGAATCCGAAGAGTGAACGGACCTCTCCAGCAATTTCAGGGAACTGCGATCAATGGCACAAACCTGAGATTTGTTGAAGTGGAATCATGCACTATTGATAGTTGCATTGGGTTTGGAATCTATGTCGACGCGATTGGTATTGAGGATCCTACAGCTGAATCAGTTAAAATACAAGGAAATAAGATAAGCCGGGCAGATCACCTTGGGATTCAAGGGACCAATTGCGCCAACGCAATTATAAGAGACAACGAGATAAGTCATCCAGGTTTTTTAGGCGGTTTTAGCAGTTGCATTTGGTGGTCAGGCGCTGACGCCCGGATCGAGGAAAATCACCTTCATCACGCGATAGACGTAACGAACCAACACGGCTATGGTATTTTTGTGCTAAATACAGCAACAATTGCACGAAACCATATCCATGATTGTACCAATCATGGCATAAGATATTCTATCCTGAATGGTGAACCCCTCGGAGAAGCCCCTATTCTAATTTTCAATAATAGCATCCATGATGTTATTTTCCACCCAATCATCTTTGAAGGTGCTCAAAATGAGCCAATAAGGATGAGCATCCGCAACAATACCCTCCAGGCTAAAGCAACCATAACCCCTCAATATGATGCACCTATTGCCATTTATAACCACAACGACTCAATTGATATTCAAGGAAATATTCTAATTTACGAAGGAGTAACTGATACTTCCGTTTACCTTTATTTGCCTGGGGCACCAAACAGTTTGATTACCGAAAAATTAAACCTAAAAGTCCCTGGCGACATTCAATTTGTGAACTACGCAGGGCGTGACTTTCATCTTGCCTCTACCAATTCTCCTGCCTACAACTTTCTTCCGCTGAATTTTGGACTGCCCAACGACGATTTTGATGGCAACCCCCGGATCGGTCAGCATGATGCCGGAGCCTTTGAACTAAGTAATCTGGACTCAACCTGTGCTTGTACGAATTGCCCGATGGAAATCCCCGATCTGTTTTTTGGCGACTTCATTTACACCGTCGGAGATATTTCGAACAATGATCTTGCAAGCCCGACACAAGGCGTTTGCGGGGTACGCATACAATTTGAGCATGATTACCTGGGTGATATAACCATGCAGTTGATCTCTCCAGGAGGGCAATCCGTTCAACTGGTTGGCCCAACCGGTTTTTTTGATGGGACAGAGGCAAATCTTTGGGATGTGGGCTTTGTACCATGCAACGAGAATGCCAGTCCAGATCCGGGGTTTACCGCTCAATGGAACAGCAACCAACTTTGGGGTTCCGGCGCCAATTACACTGGCCTTTATTATCCAGTGAACGGATGTCTCGAAGACTTTAACACAGGCAGCGTTAAGGGAGATTGGACTTTGCGTGTTTTTGACAACCAAGCCAGCGATATTGGAGTGGTACACAAATTTGACGTCCTATTTTGTGACATGGCTAATTTTTCCTGTCAACCTTGTAGCATCCTGCCCCAAGCATATTTTACCACGACGCCCATTGGTGCATGGTCAATCAACTTGCAAAATCTGTCATCAGGGGGAGCTACTGAATTTCAGATAGATTTCGGCGATGGTTTTACTGCTTCCGGGCCAGTTATCCCTAGTTTTCATACCTACATTGATACTGGTATCTTTTTGATTCAACTCATCGCAGCTGACGAGTGCGGAGTTGATACATTTATACAATCTGTTCACATTCAGGGAGCATTGCCAATAGTTTTTGTCCTGGCAGAGCCTTTGACTGGTTGCAGTCCGCTGGAGGTCCAGCTTGGTTCTGCATTTTTTAGTGAAGTAGATGAATGGCTTTGGCTATGTCCTGGTGGGAATCCTGTACAGAGCGTTGAACCGGCCCCGCTCATCACCTATACCAACGCTGGAAGTTACCCGGTTACCTTGATAGCCAGCAATGCATTTGGATCCGACACGCTTGATAATATCGTTACTGTAGAAGTCCTTCAAGGGCTAAGCAATCCATCTTTCGCAACACAGGTAATCGGAAACAGCATCCATTGTACCAATACCACTCAAAATGCCAGCTCGTTTTTCTGGATGCTCAATAACGGCAACCCAGCCGGAATAAACACGAGTCCGCATGTGTTTGAAGTGGATTCTTCCGGTACTTATACTATTTCCCTTACAGTTTCTGACCCATGCGATACGTTCATGGTGTCCAACTCTGTAATGGTCATAAAAATTGGAACAGAAAATTTAACATCTAAAGGCTGGCAAATAGTGCTGTTGCCAAACCCGAATGATGGTTTGTTTCAATTGGGATTGGATGCTCCTGAAAATGCTTCCGCCAGTATCTCAATCTTGAACGCACTGGGAGAGGTGTTCTTTTCAAAAAGCATTCAAGCGATGGAAGGAACGAATTCACATCAAATGGATTTAGAGGGTTTACCCGCAGGCCTTTATTATTTGAAATTCAACACTTTAAAGGGGTTTGAGGTGTTGAAGTTTGTGGTGAGGTAATTTATGTACCGGCTCCTTAAGCCGAAAAAACCTCGTAGGCTTTGAAGCATACGAGGTTTTTTTTGGGCAATTTAGTGCGCCAACATCCCCTCATCAATCTCGCGTTTTTCCTCACCGAGCGGAGCATACCGGACCTTGAGTCCGTACTCGCCCCCGGAATTGAAATAAATGATCCTTATTCCGTGCCAGCCCCTTTGAAGATTGACTACGCCGGATTTCTCCTTCATCCCGTGGTCACCATCGTTGTTGACCACCAGTTCACTATCTATGGAGAGTAAAGAACCATCATCCGATTCCGTCCAGAAGCGATAACCTCCAGTCTCAGGTATATCAATATAGCCTTTCCAAACCATACCGCATTTATTTTCAGCACAATATGAGTCCGGTTCAATGATGGTCACTATGTCAGACTTTTCCAACAATCCCCGAACTATCTTATCCGAAGTATATTTTTCATCTGCCACCGTTCGAAGCTCGGCTCGAAGTCCGGCCGAAGGATCCTGGAGCAGGTTCAACGCTGGAAGTTGCCGGAGCACTTTAACCTGTGCCGAGTCGGAACTACTGGGAATCATACCTGGCTTAAAGGCCTTCGCACGAATGGTACAGCTAGCGACAGGTGTAAAAGGAACTGTATATGTCTGGGAACTTTCGGAAGGTTCCAAGCCGTTGGTTGTGTAACGGATGGTGGTGCCGGGTGTTTTGCCGGAAATTTTCACGACTGGTTTTACCGTTTTCGGATCATAGCCTACCGTAATGCCAGGTTTGGCAACAAAATCACCAAATCCACTGATCTTAACTGCAAATGCATGGGCTGTTTTGATCTTGTTTGGGTTGTATTCCGGCAATGTTATAACGATGTTTCCCCCCAGGTTTTCTGCTTTTAATTTTTCTTTTGTGGCTAAAAATGTGACCTCCGAACCGGTAACCGGGAGTTGTAAGCCTTTCAAAACCAATTTCTTGTCATTGGGGTAACGCGGAAAAATGGCATAAACTGATTTGGCTTTGGGATTCCAGGTAAAAAAGACCTCTTTGACTGCAAACCCCGGGTCCGGGTCCACCGTTTGTTTCAATAATGGGTCCACGGCGGCTTTATTTACATTGGCCTCGGGGCTCCAATCCTTACGTCCAGCCCCCCATTGCACTGGGATACGCCAACGGCGAGTATTATAAATCGCCTCTCCGTTTACACCCAGCCATTTACCTATGTCAAGCAGGCGTTCCTGCATAATTGGAGGGATCTTTCCATGTGCGTCCGGGCCAATATCCAGCAAAAAATTGCCGCCTCGCGAAACCTTATCCACCAGATGCAATATAAGTGATTGCGAAGAATTGTAATCCCAGGCATCTTCAACACGGTTGTAACCATAAGAAGAACCCATGCCCCTGCTCTCTTCCCAGGCGTGGTTTTCGAATTCCAGATCTGGTTGATATTCAGGTGTATATACTCCGCCATGCGTAAAACGGGTGTCGCTGCCCCACCGGTCGTTGACCACCACACGGTCGCTTACTGCGCTTTCGTTAAAGAGCCAGGTAAGGAACTGAGGGGATTGCCATTCCTCGGAAGTAGCCTCCCAGTCTCCATCTGCCCACACGATCGAGGGCTCATACCGCTCCACAACCTGATAAAGTTGTGGCATGGCATGTTCACTGGCATATTGACCTTTATCTTGCTGCCAAAGCGGATTGAACCACTCATACAATGAAAAATAGAGTCCTGGTTTAACCTTGGTTTTGTTCAATGCGGCAAACAAATCACCCAGCAGGTCTCGTCCGGGGCCGCGTACTTCTGAATTCCAGGGAGTGTCAAAAGCCCTATTGGCCTCTTCGTTGGGCCAAAGGCAAAAGCCATCATGGTGCTTCGAGGTAAGCACTACATATTTTGCCCCTGCACGTTCAAAAAGCTTGGCCCATTCATCCGGGTTGAATAATTCTGCATGAAAATCATCAGCGAGGTCGTAATAACTGCGTTCGCCGTAGTTAACTTCGTGATAATTCCGGACTTTTCCTTTGTGAGCATTGGTTTCCAGCGAATGCTGGTACCATTCTGCGTAATTGCCTTTTGTTGTAAACCCAGGAACTGAATATACGCCCCAGTGGATAAAAATACCAAACTTGGCATCTGTCCACCAATCTGGGGTCGGGCGGGTATCCAATGATTCCCAGTCGGGAGTATAAGTTTTTTGAGCCGAAATGCTAAAGGCAAGCAAGGCCAAAAGGGGGAGAAAAAAATAACGCATAAGTTTATTTTGGTTGGATTTGTGAAATTAGATTTTCGGCACAAAGTATCTATTTTTGTAAAGCCAAGCTTCACGCAATAAATAAAATTGCCCTACGAACCTGCTCACGGTGCCGTTTGAAGTGTGCATTAAAAAAATTCAGCATCTGTAACCAACTAAGGCGACCTGCTCTGGGGTGCCTGTAAACAGCCTTTTCAAGAAGTTCGTCGGGCAATTCTTCAAAAAAAACCTGCCATTCATTTCGAATTTTATTCCACCTGAGCTGTACTTCTTCCAAGGTGTCTTGTTCAGGAATACGTTCGTTTCCAGCAGAGATAGGAGCCTTGAATTTGACAGGTATCCGTAGTACTGCCTTTAACAACAGACTTCTCCACCATGCCCCAATACCTGCCTTTTCAATCGGCGTGTTGAAACTCAATTTCTTACGTAAGTAGGCCATAGAATTTTCTTCCACCAACATCAAATGGTGCAGGGTTTGAATGGCCGACCAGCCGCCATTGGCAGGTTTTCGATTAAGGCGTTCGTTGTCAAAGGGCTTGAGTTCATTCAACAAGGCCTCTACCATTGCGCCATAATGGGTATTTGCTGCTAGGATTTTATCTTTCATGTTACAAAAAATATTGCCGTGAAGGTAGGCTGTTCCCAAATTTAACCTACGCAAAAGTCTTTTACTACCTTTGCCATATTATGAAGCCATTTACCACTAAAAAATACATAAACGTTTTCCTTGGTCTAGGAAGCAACGTAGGGAACAGAGGTTCAAACCTTCATGCAGCTATAGCCTTGATTGAAAAAAATATTGGCAAAGTTGCCAAAAAAAGCCATGTTTATGAAACCCAGCCATGGGGCGAACCCAATCAAGAGCCGTTTTACAATCAGGTGCTTATGATCAACACAACCCTTGATCCACGGGAAATACTTGACAAGATCAGTCGGCTGGAGCGCGAATTAGGCCGGGAAAAAAAAGAAAAATGGGGCCCGCGCATTATTGACATTGATATTTTGTTTTATGGAAAACGGGTTATACGCGACAAAGGACTTGAAATCCCGCATCCGGACCTCCACAAACGCGCATTTGTTCTGGTGCCAATGATGGAAATCGCTCCTGAATTTGAACATCCTGTTTTAGAAAAACAAATAGATGAACTTTATATGGACTGCGAAGACGGATCTGATGTTGTAATGCTCAACTATTGATAACTTGAAAAAATTCGGTGGAAAGCACTTCATTGCCAAGCGCAAAATATCAGTTTATAGCCGTTGAAGGGAATATTGGTGCGGGCAAGACGACCCTCTGTCACCAATTAGCCGAGCGATTTGGCTGTGATCTGGTGTTGGAACAGTTCACAGACAACCCTTTTTTGCCGCCATTTTATGAGCAGCCCGAGCGCTACGCATTCCCGGTTGAATTGTTTTTTATGACTGAGCGGCACAAGCAGCTGCTGGAACATTTTTCTCAACCCGACCTCTTTAGGTCTTTCACCGTGGCCGATTATTTTTTTGTAAAAACCCTTCTTTTTGCTAAAAACAACCTAAGTGAAGAAGAATTCAGGTTGTTCAAGCGATTGTTTACGGTTTTGAACGCCACTTTCCCAAAACCTGACCTTTTGCTTTACCTGCACCGACCAGTTGATGTTCTACTTAAACAAATAAAAAAGCGAGGCAGAAACATAGAACAAAACATATCTGGTGCTTATCTGTCTGAAATTCAAGACGCATACTTTGACTATTTGAAAACGGAAATAGAAACGCCCGTGCTGATTCTTGAACTTGGCGATGCAGATTTTCAACAGGATGCCAGCGTTTTTGAATCTATTGTTCAGCTAATGACCAGGCAACAAGCTCCAGGCACACAGTTTCTTAAACCTTAGGTATATTTTGAGAAACTATTTATACTGCCTCCTGTCGTAAAGAGCGCTTTTTGCAGATTTATTTTTATTTCAAAACAAAAAATTTGAATTTTGCGGAGCAATTTAGTATTAACGGCTAAAAGGTTTCAACCAATGGCCGACAGATAACTTCCAAATTTTGTCAAAAACACTAGCAAGCGAACCTGCTACCAGCGAAGAAAAAGTCGTTGAGAGAGCTCTGCGTCCAACACTCCTCGAAGAATTCAGTGGCCAGCGCAAGATCGTGGACAACCTCCAGGTCTTCATCCAGGCGGCTAAACTACGAGGCGATGCACTTGACCATGTGTTGCTCCATGGGCCACCTGGTTTGGGAAAGACCACGCTGTCGCACATAATAACGAACGAAATTGGGGCAAGCCTGAAACTGACTTCCGGGCCGGTGCTCGAAAAGCCCGGAGACCTTGCGGGCTTGCTCACCAATCTGGAGCCCGGTGATGTGCTATTTATTGACGAGATTCACCGGCTGAACACCGTAGTGGAGGAATATTTGTATTCGGCCATGGAAGATTATCGAATTGATTTG
The DNA here is from genome assembly GCA_046160345.1 of Saprospiraceae bacterium. Classification (GTDB taxonomy): domain Bacteria; phylum Bacteroidota; class Bacteroidia; order Chitinophagales; family Saprospiraceae; genus M3007. The sequence continues at coordinate 23,756 of JBJXGO010000159.1, read as the reverse complement.
ATGATTGATTCTGGTCCAAATGCCCGCAGCATCCAAATTACCCTCAATCCCTTCACCCTCATTGGTGCTACGACGCGCATGGGATTGCTCACTTCTCCCCTGCGGGCCCGTTTTGGCATTACCTGCCACCTTGATTACTACGACGTCCCCACCCTTGAGCGTATCCTTCATCGTTCAGCTTCCATTTTAGATATTCCAATGGAAGCGGATGGGGCACACGAAATTGCCCGGCGAAGTCGGGGTACCCCCCGGATAGCCAATGCATTATTGCGTCGAATACGCGATTTTGCGCAAATTAAAGGTGATGGCGCTATAAATGTGGAGATCGCGCGCTATGGTCTAGCTGCCCTGGATGTTGATGAATCAGGGTTGGACGACATGGATATTCGTATCCTGAATACCATAATTCAGAAGTTTAAGGGCGGCCCTGTAGGGCTTACCACTATCGCTACAGCGGTAGGAGAAGAAGCAGGAACCATTGAAGAGGTACATGAGCCGTTTTTGATCATGGAGGGATTCATCCAGCGTACCCCTCGTGGGCGCACGGCTACAGAAAAAGCGTACAAGCATATAGGGGTAGTGCCGCCAAGGAAAGAGGGGACCTTATTTTGATATTCCACTACCCTTTCTCATTTGCATTCCACCAAATATGAAACTCGTTATCGCCATTACTGGCTCCTCAGGGGCCATTTATGCCAAAGTTCTGTTAGACAGGCTGTTGGTGCTGGAAGATCAATGGGAAAAAGTAGGCGTTGTCTTGTCCGACAATGCCCGGGTAAATTGGGAACTTGAGATCGGCGCCGCCGACTTCTCTGCCTATTCAAAATTTGATTTTTACGAAAAAAACGATTTTTTCGCACCTTTTGCCTCAGGCTCAGCCAAATACGAGACTCTGATCGTGTGCCCCTGCTCGATGGGCATGTTAGCGAGAATTGCAACCGGGATAAGCAATGATCTCATCACCCGTGCTGCCGATGTAATGCTCAAGGAGCGTCGTCGCCTCATTTTGGTAACTCGTGACACACCACTCAGCCTTATTCACATCAACAATATGAAGGCTGTGACGGAATCTGGAGGTATAATTTGCCCGGCCTGTCCTTCTTTTTACTCCAAACCATTAGGTACAGAAGCCATTGCTGCAACAGTTGTCGATCGAGTACTTGATCTGGCAGGATTTGATCTTGCAAGCTACCGGTGGGGTGAAGGCGGTTGAACTGCGCTGATTTTTCAATTCATTTTCCTGGTATCTGAGAGTGGACGCTCATTCAAGGCGAGCTGTTTGCTTGCCCAAGCCAATTATTTTAGCAGCATTTTTCTTCCGGTTTAGGATTACAGAGGAAATTTTGGAAGAAATTTTCAATAAAATATTTTTTTTAGAAAAAATATTTTATTGAAAAAAAAATATTTTTTCTAATCAATAGATGACAAGGAATCCAAAAGTAGCAAAAAAAACGATTTATTAGACCTAAATCCGCTGGTTTTCAAACAGTTGTGTAACAAATATCCATCGCCGTGAAACTGCGATCCCGCTAAGAGCCCTCTGCTACGAAATATCGAAAAACTATCTATCACCAGATTATAATCGATTGATTTTCAATATAATATTTGCCTTTTAACTAATGCGACTGTCCCTTCCTAAAAAGTCACATCGAATAGGCCTAAATAATGAAAATCAGTTTACGGAAGGTAAAAAAAAATCATTAAAATCTTGTTAAACCTGACCAATCTTGAAGACTGGCACAGCATTAGCAAGTCTATAATCCATCTGAACATTTGTAATCAACTTCACAAAACTCAAAAACTGATTCACACCATGCGTACTAACATCTTTTTTGTCCTGTTTTTTTTCTGTGCCCCCTTGCTTTTGACGGCACAGATTTCCATGAAAAACCTGAAGGCCCCAGAGACCATCACGGTCCAGGGCAAAGTATATGATCAAGTATCTGGGATTCCGATCAACCAGGCCAAGGTAACGGTCTTCGACAATATGATGATCGCTTCGCTCGCTCAAACCGAAACGGAGGCTGATGGGTCTTACCGCTTAACGGTTCCCAAAGTATCCCGTTATCAGGTGCTTGCGGAAAAGCCCACCTATTTTGACCAGGAATTGGTGGTCACCCATTTGGAGGGGCCTCTGAATGCTGAGCTCGGCATGAATCGAAAACCCGGTTATGTATTTGACATTACCATTTTTGACAAAGCCTACGAACATAATCCCATTAACACACTACGGGATTGTAAAATAGAAATCTATAACAACACCACGCAGCAGCAAGAATTGGCGATCGAGCGATTGCCTAAATCGGCCTTCAACTTTTCATTCGCGGAAGGCAATCACTACACTATGCTGGTGCGCAAACCCGGATATCTGAACCGCCGCGTAGAAATCTATGTGAATGTCAATGGCTGTATCCTTTGTGTAGATGGTATGGGAATCAAAGAACCAGATGTCGTTCAAATCATGACCCACGACAATGAGATAGGCCATTTTTTGGGTACTGTTGACCTTGATTCGATACAAGTTGGAAAGCGTTTTCAGTTGAACAACATTTATTACGACTTCAACAAATGGGCTATCCGTCCCGAAGCGGCCAATATCCTGGACAAATTGGCGGTGTTCCTTAAAGACAACCCTGGTATCACCGTTGAACTTGGTTCCCACACAGACGCACGAGGCTCAGACGACTACAACCTTTCGCTTTCTGACAAGCGCGCAAAGTCTGCCGTGGAATATCTGGTTTCATCGCAAAGCATTGATTTTGATAAAATATCCTCAAAAGGATATGGTGAAACTCAACTTGTAAACCGCTGCGACGATGCACAAAACTGTTCCGAAAACGAACACCAGTTGAATCGTCGCACAGAAATCAAAATTACGGGCATCCTGGAAGAAGATCCACTTTGGCGCAAGTCTTTGAAGGAAATTATTGAGGATAAAAACCTCTATAAGAAAATTATTGACCAGGAAAAGCAGCAAAAAAAACTGCACAATCAATCGAAATGAGTTAGCCCATTTGCACTTTGCCAGCGGACTAAACTTTTCATCCCAAATCGTTAATCCATAATCTTTTATAACATGAACTCTCTCTCAAGTTTCTGCAAACACTTTGCTGTTCCGGCGGCCTTTATGTTGAGTGCTAATTTCTTGCAAGCACAAAATCCGGTAGAATCCACTCATATTGACGAAAAGTACGCATATACCACGGTGGTATATAAAAATACTTCCGCCAGCGATAATGATGTGCTCTCCTCGCTCAATAACGACTTTAGCGTTGGGGATGTAGTCCGGGTCACACTTGCTCCACCACCTGCGCCAATTGCATCATCTGAACCAGTTTACGCCGACAAAAGTAAAGGAGAAGACGCCTGGCTTACTGCTTCGAACAGTAAATCTACTGCAAGTCTGACCGCATCTGCCAGCACGAATACTGCAACCAAAACACCGGTGAACACCATTGTGGCGGCACCAAAAGCTTTATCAGGGTCCGTAAAAACTGCCTCCCCCAAAGCAGTAGCTGTTGCAACCAAACCAATAGCACCCAAATCAAATGAAGTGCCTAAGGCCGTCTCGCCAACTCCTGCAATAGAACAAAAAGCCGAAGTTGCTCCAAAATCTGTTGAGCAGGAAATGCCCAAAGTGAAATATGCTGCTGGCAGCAAGTCAGGCAAAGTGCACAAATCGGTAAAAAAATCAGGTAAAAAAGGCGGTAAAAAAATGAAACTGAAAAACCGCAAGCATAAGAAACAACGATATTCTTGCCCTACGTTTTAAAGTAGAAAAAATGGGTTTTACCACCATCGAAGCGGGCCTTCCGACAAAGATCGGAAGGCCCGCCTGCTTTGAAGGACGAATTACGGGAATAACGAAATAAATTTCGTTTTACAGGGCTGCCACGATCGCCGCGAAATCCTCGGATTTGAGTGATGCGCCCCCAATAAGACCGCCGTCCACATCAGGTTGAGCAAAAAGTTCAGCTGCGTTTTGAGCATTGCAAGAGCCTCCGTACAGAATTGGCGCGGATTCGGCAATGCCATCCCCGTACTTTTTTGATACGAGCGAACGAATAGCCTGGTGCATATCCTGGGCTTGTTGGCTTGATGCTGTACGCCCTGTACCAATGGCCCAAATTGGTTCATATGCAATGACAACGTTTTGAAAATCCTCCTCTTTCAAATGAAAAAGACTTTCTTTCAATTGTTCTGCAACATAAGCAACGTGCGTATCCGCTTCCCGGATGTGTAAGGGTTCGCCGCAACAAAAAATAGGACGCAAGCCCCGCGCCAACACAGCATCGACTTTGGATGCCAGAACCTCGTTTGTTTCCTTGAAATATTGCCTCCGTTCAGAGTGGCCGATTATTACAAATTCGCAGCCTACGGATGCCAGCATATCCACTGATACCTCGCCAGTGTAAGCGCCTTTATCTAATTGATGACAGTTTTGGGCAGCCAAACAGAAGTGATTCCGTCCTTTAAGCATTTTACCCAAATCATTTAGGAACGGAAATGGTGGTGCAATGACAACAAGACCTTTAGGGTTTTCAATTTTCTCCAAAATCGACTTGGTGAGCTCAATGCCCGCCTCAAGTGTATTGTTCATTTTCCAATTTCCAGCAACTATTTTTTGGCGCATAAATCTAGATTTGATTGGTTGTTTCTCCTTGCAAATATGTTTTGGTTAAAAATTTGCCTGCAAGATAGATAAGCTTGGGTAAAACAAACGAGCCGCCTCCCAATTCCTTGAGAAGCGGCTCGCAGCAAATATTTTCTAAATAACACTATCTACCTACAGCCACCTTTACGAAGATTGCCTGCCCCTTTGCCTGAATGCGAAGGGTATAAACACCAGCTGCAAGATCGCCGTAATCAAATGCGCGAACCATCGATCCTGAGCCAAAATCAGCCGTTTCGCGCTTGATTTGTTGACTAAGTGCGTTGTAGAGCACAAACTCAACCTCGTCTTGTGGCAATCCGTTCATTTCTACCGTAAAGATGCCCGTATTCGGGTTCGGGAAAAGACGGAATCCTTGTAACCAAGTCGCTTCGCCAGTACCGGAAGTTATGACAACGGTTTGCTCAAAAATCATTGTTCCACAGTTGTTCGAAGCTGCAAGGGTGACATTATACGTGCCGGGAGCGCTGTAAATGTGGGTTGGATTTTCCTCGATGCTGTTGTTGCCATCGCCAAAATTCCAGGAATAAGCCGAAGCATTCTGGGAGGTACTGGTAAATTCAACCGTAGTTTGATTGGCTGAAAAACTAAAGCCAGCAGAAGGTAGCGTTTGCACAGTGATATAAGCCGGGAATGGCTGACTTGAAGTACCGAAGATATTCGTCACCTCCAATACCACTTCAAAAGTACCTGGTGTAGCGTAGCTGACCATTGGATTTTGATCCGTGCTGGTACCTGGCGTTCCACCTTGGAAAGTCCAGTTCCAGGCAGTTGGTTCGCCCGCAGATTGGTCCGTAAATTGTACTGTAAATGGTATACAACCGTTCGAGTTGTCGGCATTGATAGCTGGAACCGGTGGGGAACCTTGTATAACTACGGTCTGAGTAGAGGTTACAGTGCCACATTCGTTGGTGACATTAAGCGTTACCACATACGATCCAACCAGGCTATATGTATGGCTTGGATTTGCCTCTAAACTCGGGGCGCTTCCATCGCCAAAATCCCAGGAATAGGAATTGCCATTGCTCGAAGTATTGTTGAATACTGCCGTCAATCCACCTACTTGATAACTGAAGTTCGCCGTAGGTGCTGTACCAACAGTAATGGTGCTGGTGCTGGTGCTTGTGCCTGCGCTATTAGAGGCCGTGAGTGTAACAGTATAGACACCTGCCGAATTCCAGGCAACACTTGGGTTTTCCTGGGTGGATGTCGCCGGGTTGCCGCCTGGAAAGTCCCAGGTCCATGATGTAGCGTTGCTGCTGGATGTATTGCTGAATTGGACAGCAAAGGGCGTGCATCCGTTCGGATTTCCGACTGTAAAGCCAGCAGTCGGCGGTGTAATGATCGTAACACTTTGCTCAAAAATTGTTGAGCCACAATTGTTTGTAGCTATAAGCGTCACATTGTAAACACCATCATTTGCATAGTTATGTGTCGGGTTTGGTGCCATGCTGTTGGATCCATCTCCAAAATTCCAAACATAAGAGGTAGCATTGATAGAATTATTGGTGAAGGCAACTGCCGAACCGTTTACACTTGAAACAAACCCAGCGCCTGGCGCTCCATTCACTGTAATGATGCCAGGTTGCGTGAAGGAACTAGTGCTGCCGCCAATTGAAGTAACCACCAATGTGACACCATACACCCCTGGTGTAAAATATTGCACAGTAGGGTTTTCAGCGGTAGAACTGCTGGGAGTTCCCCCTGGGAAATTCCATTCCCAACTTACCGGACTGCCTGAGGAGATATCTGTAAAGTTGACGGTCAATACCGCGCAACCGCTGGTAGTGCTAACGGAGAAACCTGCTCCAGGCTCAGTATTGATGACCACAATTTGGGTGAACGTGCTGGTACCACAATTGTTAGAAGCGGTCAGCACAACTGTATAAGTCCCATCCGAAGCATAACTATGCATCGGATTTGCTTGCGTACTGCTATTGCCATCCCCAAAGTTCCAAAGATAGGTAAGGCTATTTGTGGAAGTATTGGTAAAGCTTGCAGTGACCGCGGAAACAGTCGAATTGAAATTAGCACTTGGACCAGCCTCAACAACGATTGTTTGGGTGGACATGCTGTTTCCTGCAGCATTCGATGCCGTCATTGTTACGGTGTAGGTTCCTGGCAAATTATATTGAACACTTGGTGGATTCTGCGCATTCGAACTAGAGGGATTGCCTCCCGGGAATTGCCAATTGAATGTAGTGGTATTTGCACTGGAGGTATTGGTAAATTGAACTGAATGCGGAGCACAACCAGAACTTGAAGAAACAGTAAAGCCACTTGTTGGAGCAGTTGTTATCGTTAAAGTTTGAGTAATGGTCGTAGTACCACATGCATTGGTCGCGCTTAAAATAACGGTATAGATGCCGTCAGTTGCGTAAGTATGCGAAGGATTTGCCTGAGAGCTGTTGCCACCATCGCCGAAATTCCATGAATATGAAGTAGCTCCTGTGCTGGTATTGGTAAAGGTCGCGATCAAACCATTGATAGCGCTTGTAAATCCTGGTGTCGGAGTGGAATTTACTACCACATAGTTCATACGACTAAATGTGTCACGTCCGGCAGAGTTGATCGAAATCAGGGTAGCCGAATATGTTCCAGGAGTATTATAAACTACCTGAGGATTTTTAAGTGTGGAACTAACAGGCATCCCACCCGGGAAACTCCAAAAAAAAGAAGCGGCATTCGGAGTAGAACCATTGTTATATTGGACTGTAAGCGGTGCACACCCTGTAGTTGGCGCAGCGGTAAAGTTTGCCTTTGGAGCTGTAATAATCGTGACATATTGTGTGTCATTGACCGTTCCACAGTCATTGGTAGCCCGCATGATCACCTGGTAAACATAAATACTATCATGATCTGTATAGTTATGTACCGGATTGGCTACTGTGCTGCTGTTCCCGTCTCCAAAAGTCCACAAATATGAAGTAGCCCCTGAAGAATAATTAGTAAATGAAACAGTCGTATCCTTGGATACTACGTAACTAAAATCCGGATTAGGTACTGTGTTAACGGTGACCGTAGTTGAAACGGTATCACTGCCATTAGCATTTGTAGCGATCAAGGTAGCGACATAGGTGCCAGGGTTATTATAATTCACCGTAGGATTCGATATAATAGAAGAATCAGGGATTCCTCCGGGGAATCGCCACAAATAGGAAACTGCACCTGTAGAATTGTTACCAAAATCAACTGTAAGCGGAGATGGCGCCGGGTTCCAGCAATTGTCAATCGGAGCATTAGATGCAGCTTCGCCGGCGTGTTCTGATAGCCTGCAAGCTTCTTCAATTGTCCTTAAAACATTATAATGATTTATTTTTTGGCTGTAATCTCCATTATCTACATGCGCGCCATAAAAGACGGTAGCAATCTTATTGTCGGTGGAAGAAGAATTCTCGTCGTAGGTGACGATAAGCAAGGAATTGTTATTGACACACCATTGCTTATAGGCATCAAGATTGCTTTGTACCCAGGTGTCGAATTGTCCTATGCTGTTATTTAGTGGAGGACAAGTTGTGTGTCCGCCGCCGCAAAGACCAGGCACAACGAATGAAACATTGGGAAGCTCGTCAAAATTGGTTGGGAACGCTGAAAACGGTTGGTTGGTAGTTGCAGGGATCTGATTTAAGCCAATACCCATCCAATTGGCAGCAGGGTTATGTATCCTGACATAATTCCCGTTGATCGGGCCATTGAAACCGACGGAGGGCAGGCCTTCAGAATAAGTAGTGTAAGATTTATTGGCATCAATTAATTCACGCCCGAGATTATCGGTGGTAAATGCTGAAGTGATCAGATTATCATTTGTAATGCCCTGATTGCTGCCAGAGTAAAGTGCCAAATAGTTAGGCTGGCTTGGATTGAAAACAGCATAAGAATTGCTGAATTTGGCCCCATTATTTGCCAGCGAATTGATATACGGGGCATTTGGATTCCCAAATACCGCATCTGCATTAGCTTTTCCTCCCACTACGACCACAATATGATCATAAGCGGGCACCGGATTGTATGGAACACATCCTATTGATGGGTTTGCTGAAATCGCTGCCGTTGGAGGGCTCATCGAAATGATGATAATGCTCTTGAGTTTTGTGCTGCTACCACAATCGTTCGTTGCGGTCAGCACCACATCATAAGTCCCTGCGTTGGCGTAGGTATGAATTGGATTAACCTCAGTACTGGTATTTCCGTCTCCAAAATTCCACAAGTAGGAAGTAGCATTCCCTATTGTTGTGTTGGTAAAGGTAACAGTTGACCCATTAACTGTTTGGTTGTAGTTGGCTACGGGCACTGCCTTTACTGTAATATAATTTGTGCGGGTATAAGTATGTGAACCAGAAGTGTTGGTAGCCTTAAGCGTGATGGAATAAGTACCAGCGATAGTGTATGTTACGGTTGGATTTGCCTGATTTGAAGACGAGGGTATGCCGCCAGGGAAGGTCCATACATAGTTGGTAGCGTTTGAGGAAGACTGGTTTTCCATCAATACCACAAGTGCCGTACAACCTGTCAGGGGGCTCGCTTCAAAAAGGGCTCTCGGTGCGGTATTTACCGTATAAGTTTTTGAAGAGGTGCCGCAGACATTCGCAACTGTCAAAACCACAACATAAAATCCTGCATCAGCATATTGATGTACCGGATTTTCATCAAAACTTGAATTTCCGTCTCCAAAGTCCCACTCATAGGAGCTTGCATCGCTTGAGTTGTTGGTAAAGGTAACTTCCAGGTCATTTACCACATAACTGTAATTTGCCACTGGCAAGGGCGTTATCTCAACCGACTTGGTAATTGAATTTGTGCCCCCCTGCCCAGTAATGGTAAGTGTTACACTTTTTATACCCGGAGTGTTCCAGGTTACTACAGGATTTTGCAGGGTCGAACTCAATGGTATCCCACCTGGAAATTGCCAGGCCCAACCCGTAATATTGCCTGAAGACATGTCTGTAAAATTGACGGCCTGACTTTGACACCCTGGGTCTGGCGACCATTCGAAACCTGCGATCAATGGCGGGGGAGGAGGGCCGCAAGTGGTGATGCATCCACTGTTGATTTTGGTTTGTATATAAGCGTTTATCGCATCGGTGGACTGATCGCTCCAAGAGGTACCTTGCGAAACCGATGGACACATGATAAATTGAGGTGGCGGGCAACCAGCGTCGTGGCCGCTGCTCCAATTGTGTCCCAATTCATGGGAGGTCAGTACACGCAAACTGTTTGCATTGGTCGTATAATCCTGCAAACAGTGATATTTATTGGTATTGCAAATACCGTTCAAGTAGGCAATTCCCACCGTGCCGCCATTAAAATCACGATTGGTCCACAGCTCGCCATTGTCAAAATTTACCCCAAAATTGCCTGCATTGCCCCAAGTCCTAAAACTGGCAAGCAGGGTTCCGGCATCGTTGGATGCTGACCAGGGGTCAGTGCCTGTAACGACGAACTGTGTGACGATCACATAATCGATGTCATGGTTAAAATTTCCCGTAAAATCACCCTCCACGTCATTGAGAACACCAATGTTGTGATTTTCAACAGCAACCACTGAGCCGTATTCATCAAACATGAGTCGGTCGGAAGCGATAGCGATTTCCAGTTCGTAACAAGCTGAATTTTCTGCTCCCTCACCTTTGGCAAAGGCGTCTTCTTCAAGGTGCTCCAATTCCATTTGTTCTTCTGTCATTCCGCAGGCATCTGGAGCTAAGGGTGCCGCTGCATTTTGATGGTAAACAACAAAAAGGTCAACTGCTGCGCCTGGTTCATAATACCATAATGGCTCAATGTAGTATCGGTCAGTTCCTTCTTCAACAAAACCGTATAGAAATTCTTCATTGATTGTCAGGCGCAATTTCCCTCCCCCAATCATCTCATAGCCTTTAAAGGCAATGTTTCGTTTGGGATAAGTTGTAACGATCCCTTGATCTGTTTGAACCCGCAGGGAGTAATTTTCAGAAATAATAGGATTGTGCGCCAAATTTAGGCGCCAATGGTGCGCACCGATTTGCAGTTCAATGGGCGCAGTTAAATTTGTTTTCACCTGTGCATCCAACAATTTGGCATCCAGGCGAAACACTTCATATTGGCTAAAATTTTGCGACAATGCAATGGAAGCATGTGGCTCTACTTTGCCTGTAAATGACTGTGCAAAAAGCTTGCAGGTAAAACTTGTGAGCAGAAATATTGCCGTTAAACAGCAATAAAGGCGTAGAAACTTAGCCATAAATTTGGAAAGTGTTAAACGTTAGAGAAGATAGAAAATGATGATGAACTGCAATCGGAGCTTGGAAGTCGAATGATTAAAGATTGCTTTCGTCCCAATACGTGGTATTGGATATGGTGCTTGCGTAGTTTTGACCTTATGATCTGGCAGTGCCAATCGCTAAGACGGGCGAAAGTAGCACTTCTTGCCAATGTAATTACAAAGAGGCAGGAAAAAAAGTGTGTTTGGTCAAAAAACTGACTTTCCAAAAGGGCTGCTTACTTTTGCCCCGGATTTACCCGAAAATTATACTTTTTAACACATGCTACTAAAAAAATGCTTTTCAGTCACCCTCGTTTTTGCTTTTCTGGCTTTTTTATGCCAAACTGCATCCGCACAACGCAGAGATAGAGAACGTGAAAAACCACGCGAAGAAAAAAAAGAAAAACCGGCTGGCTTAGCAGCTCGCCTTTGGTACGGCGGAGGCGTAAATATCGGCTTTGGCGGATTCAATGGATATTCCAGCTTTAATTTCGGCATATCCCCCATGATAGGCTACAAAATTGTTGGCCCACTTTCCGCAGGACCCCGGATTGCCTACGATTTCAATTCGCTCAAGCAACGCGGATTCAAATCCATTAACCTGAACAGTTTTGACGTAGGCGCTTTTGTTCGCTGTCGAGTTTTTCGTGGACTGTTCTTTCAAGGCGAACTTTCCAATGAATGGTATCAGGACATTGACTATGGTACGCTTGACACCTATAACGATAATCGTGTCAACCAGCGAATTGGTGCTGGATGGAATTTCGGAGAACCTGGCGGCACTGGTTCGGAAATCAGTGTGCTCTACAATTTTAAAATAGCCAATGACTTAAATACTTACCGAAATCCGATTGAGTATCGCTTTGGCTTTACCTGGAGATTCTAATTTCGCCCGATGCGCATTCTCTTTGACCATCAAGTTTTTTCCTGGCAATCTTACGGTGGCATCTCCCGCTATTTTGCAGAACAACTACGCGGACTAAAGGCATTGGGTCAAGAAGCGATGCTCCCGGACGGTTTTTTTTCGGAGAATGTTTATCTTCGGGAATTTCCTGAATTTAATAGGCAAAGTCTCACTTCATTTCACTTCAAAGGGAAAAAGCCTTTGCAAAACCTGCTCGGGAGACACGCATCGACCAAAGCCATTCGGTCGAAAAACCCTGACGTTTTTCACCCAACCTATTTTGACACCTATTTTTTGAAAACAATTGAAAACCGAGGCGTCCCTTTTGTTTTGACTGTTCATGACATGATCCATGAGCTGTACGGCCACGGGCAGCGTTGTTTATTTTCACTGGATGCTCAAGTGATTAAAAACAAGCCGATTCTTGCAAAAAAATCGGCTGCAATTATTGCTGTTTCAGAAAATACCCGCCGGGATTTACTACATTATTATCCGGAAATTGATCCTGCAAAGATCCATGTGATCTATCACGGTAATTCTGTAGCAAGTGATAGTCTCACTCTAAGTGAGACTATCACTCAAAGTGAGACTATCACTTTACCCTACCTCCTATTTGTCGGCCAACGAAAATTTTACAAAAACTTTTCTTGGATGGTCAAACAAATAGCTGATTTGCTTCATTCAGAAAAAGACTTGCATTTGTTGTGTGTGGGCGGGTCAGGGTTTGACAGTTTTGAAACAGGGCTATTCAAACAGCTTGGAATTTCTCACAAAGTGCTTTACAAGACCGTTCGCTCCGACTTGGAATTGGCAAATGTTTACCGTAAGGCTCTTTGTTTCATTTTCCCTTCGCAATATGAAGGTTTCGGAATCCCGGTTTTAGAGGCTTTTGCTTGCGGTTGCCCAGTTGTACTAAACCGCGCGAGCTCCTTGCCAGAGGTCGGAGGAACTGCTGCCAGCTACTTTGACGAAGAAGATCCAGACAGTTTAGTTACTGCGGTTCGACGTGTGTTGGGGGATGCCGACTTCCGTGAAAAAATGATTGGTTTGGGTCGCGAACGGGTTCAGTTATTTACCTGGCAACAAAGCGCAAATAAACATCTTGCTGTTTATCAAGCTGTTGTAAATCAATGTACTTCCGCGCCCTAAAACCTCTTAGGTTTTAAAAACCTACGAGGTTTGAAACGCCCCACGATCCTCACTTTTCAAAATGGACTATCGCTGCACTACCCCAATTTTGTTGTTGCTTTTCAACCGGCCCGAACAAACGGAAGCGGTATTGCAGTGCTTGCGCGAAGTAAGGCCCACCAAGCTGTTTGTACATTGCGATGGCCCCCGAGAAGGCGTTGAAACTGAGGCAAAACAGGTTGATGCAGTTCGAGGCAAAATGGGAATAATTGATTGGCCATGTGAAATCAAAACGCTCTTTCGTGATCAAAATGCAGGATTACGAGCAGGGGTTTACGGCGCATTGAACTGGTTTTTTGAATCCGAAGAGCGTGGCATCATTTTAGAAGACGATTGTATGCCCAATCATTCCTTTTTCCCCTTTTGCGAAGCAATGCTGGAGCGCTATGGTCTGGATGAACAGGTGATGCACATTGGTGGATCTAATGTGGCCGAAAAGCATACAATATCTCTCCCAACGAGTTATTTTTTTTCTCAATTCTGTTTTGTTTGGGGTTGGGCCACCTGGCGAAGGGCTTGGTTAAAAATGTCGCTTGATCTCGATGGATTTGAGGAATTCAAGCGCGAAAAGCGACTCGAAACCATGACATCTGATCCATTGGCACAAGCCTACTTATTGGAAAAATTCAGGGCTACAAAGGCGAAAGAAAACAACTCCTGGGCTTATGCCTGGGCTTATAGTGTATTGAAATACAATGGTTTAAGTATTATACCGCGATTAAACCTGGTTCAAAATACAGGCATTGGAATTGAGGGGGCTACACACACCACAGGGTCTGACAAAAAAGCAAAACTTCGCGCTTCAAGCCTCGAATTCCCCCTTCAGCATCCCGCCAAAATTGAACGCCCCGCAGGCTTGGACAAAGAAATCTTTTACGCCTCGCAGAAAACCCGCATAAGGCTTACCTTGTGGTTTCTCTTGCAGAAAATTGGATTGCGATGAACTACATCATCTATGATTTGGAAGCTACTTGCTGGGAGACAACGCCGCCGGGCTATGTACAAGAAACCATTGAAATCGGAGCCTACCGCCTGAATCAATATGGAGAAGTACGTGGAAAATTCAATCGATTTGTCCGGCCTTCCTTGCACCCTAACCTTTCCCCCTTTTGCCGCCAACTTACTTCCATCGAACAACTCGATGTGAACCGTGCCAAGTATTTCCCGGAAGTAATTCAAGAATTTCAAGATTGGGCACGTATCGAAGAGGAAGATTATGTGCTTTGTTCATGGGGCAATTTCGACCGCAAAATGTTTGCCGCAGATTGCAGGCTTCATCGTCTGGACGATGCTTGGACCGAACACCATGCCAACCTAAAGGAGCAATACCGGGTTATGAAACGAATGCGCACAGGTTTGGGCCTCAAAAAAGCCGTCGAAAAAGAAGACATTGTATTTACAGGACAGCACCATCGGGGCATTTCTGACGCCGAAAATCTGGTGAAGCTGTTTTTGAAATATTTGGGGAATTGGAATGTGTGATGGTTATTGCGTCAATGCTTTCCCTTCAGAAAGCGTTTTAATCAGACCTTCCAAGTTTTTTCTATTGAGTTCGTCAGGGGCTTGTGCAAGCGCTGCCTTTCCGTGTTCAAGTGCTTTTTTCAGGTCTCCGTTCGCCGAATAGCCCCTCATAAGACCAACATGGGTGGGCCATGCCCCCTCAAATTTTTTAAAATTCATCTGGAATACCTCCAATGCTTTTGCAGGCTTTTTTTCCGTGATGAGTTGTCGTCCATAAAGATGAATTTCAAAGGGCGCTGCTTTTTCCAATGCTTTTTTCATTGTGGTTTCAGCCTCAGCAGATTTCCCCATTTTTTCTTCTATCTGAGCTTTTAATGAAAGCGTAGTATATGTTTCTTGTCCAAAAAACGAACTGATGCCGCTTTCAGCCCAACTAAGCGCTTCTTCCAAATTGGTATTTTGTTGCAAACAAAACTGCGCGGCGTTGTACCAGTTTTGATACATAAATCCCTTGTCTCCCTGCAATTCTCTACGCAAATTTTCAATCACAACTCTTTGTAAGTCAACGGAAACGAGAAATGGAATGCGCCAATGTTCCCACAAAAGCGAAACGGTAGCACTTGTTTCGGTTTGATCCGAAAATTCAAACGTCAGGCGTTCCTGACTAACAGGCAAATTCTTTTCCTGGCGTACTGTCACCCGAAGCCCGTCTTCTGCTGGATTGTAGAAAAAACTGCCCCATGCAGTGTTGTTTTTAGAAAAAATGAGGATGCAGGAGTCTGGATATACTCCAATAAAGAAACCATATTTTCCTGCGGACAAAGGCCGGCCCTCTATGATAACATCAGTACTAAAACTGATAGTAGTGTTTTCATTAGCTCCTGCACGCCATGGAGCTGCCTTTGAAGTGCCAAAATTGAGGTCCTGAAATCCAAAATGTGCTACCGGTGTCCCCCAAATTTTTCCTTCCCGGCCTTTCACTCCTGGGGCATTCCAACGTATTTCGACATCGGTGGTCCCTATTCGCTGACCAATACTACTGGTCAAATTTCCACCACCGGTTGGGAGCGTGACAGTGGGGTATTGGGCAGAAAGCACGAGCACATTAAGTAAAATTGTTAAAGTCAATGCGAACTGTTTCATAGCTAAAAATGATTTTGTGAACAATGGGTCAATATTTCCATTTAACTGTATAATAAGGTTTCTTTTTGGCTGAACAAGGCCTAATTGTCTTTTAACGACTATTTCAGAAGCCAAATAGGCATACCTTCCAAGGAAAAAATTGCCCTACTTTTGAGCCGAAAATTTAGCCTACATTTTTATGCGAAGTGAATTTCGCACTACCTTCTTTATAACTATTATCAAATCATGGGAAAAGCAGCTGAACGTTATGAAAACCTGCAACTAATACGCCAAAGCGCGCGCGATTTTGCTGAAGCACATATTCTCCCTTTTGTGATGGAATGGGACGAAAGCCAACACTTTCCGATCGATATGTTCCATAATATGGGTGAGCATGGATTCCTTGGAGTTCTTGTGCCCCAAGAATATGGCGGTTCCGGTTTGGGTTATCAGGAATACATTACTGTAATTGAGGAAATTGCCAAAGTATGCGGCTCTATTGGCCTAAGCGTTGCAGCGCATAATTCGCTCTGCACCAACCATATACTTTCCTTTGGCAACGAGGAACAAAAGCGCCAATATCTGCCTCAGCTCGCCACTGGAAAGTGGATAGGCGCCTGGGGACTTACCGAACCGAACACCGGATCAGATGCCATGCGGATGCAATGTACCGCTACTCGCGATGGGGACCATTGGGTTTTGAACGGTACAAAATCCTGGATAACTCATGGAAAAAGCGGCCATGTAGCCGTGGTTATTGCTCGCACAGGCGAATTGCTCGACAGTCGGGGCATGACCGCCTTTGTGGTGGAACGAGGAACTCCAGGTTTCAATGCCGGAAAAAAAGAAAACAAACTTGGCATGCGCGCCAGTGAAACTGCAGAGATGATTTTTGACAATTGTCGTGTGCACCAGAGCCAGATACTGGGCCAGGAAGGCGAAGGATTTATACAATCCATGAAAATCTTGGATGGCGGACGAATCAGCATTGCATCCCTTGCACTCGGTATTGCCAAAGGGGCTTACGAAGCATCCGTAAAGTATTCCAAAGAACGCCAGCAATTTGGACAGCCTATTTCCCAGTTTCAAGCCATTTCTTTCAAACTGGCTGATATGGCCACCAAGATCGAAGCGGCAGAGCTCCTCACCCGCCAGGCGGGCGCCTTGAAGGATGCCGGTAAAAAATGCACCAAAGAAGCAGCCATGGCCAAATACTATGCTTCTGAAATTTCTGTGCAGGTCAGTACCGATGCCGTACAAGTATTTGGTGGTTACGGTTATACGAAGGATTTCCCAGTCGAAAAATTCTATCGTGATTCCAAACTTTGTACCATTGGCGAGGGAACTTCAGAGGTGCAGAAGTTGGTGATCGCGCGGGAGGCGTTGAAGAGTTGAAATGTTTTAGTTGTAATCACGAATTTTGGGGTTTGAGTCAATACATCATTTCAAATTCAATATTTTAAACTGTAGACTCATCCCCCTAGGCAGCTTTTGCAGGTTCTTTTATTCGTTTGATAAGTCCTGAAAAACTTGAAATGAAGAAATACGTCACGACGATAATCAACAACCAACTTACCCACCCCAAGCTCGGCATCCGTTCCACAGTACGGGTAAACCAATTTCCATCCTGATGGTAGGGGTGCAAAAATTTGAAATGTTGGTAAAAATAGCTCCACGCAAAAAAGCCCAACACTGCCCACATTGCCAGTTTGATTTTGCCCATAATAAATGTTGCAATTTCCATGGCCTTGCCGATTCGTCCTTCGAAGTCAACTGCAATTTTGCGCTGGATCTTTGAGAAGAGCATGTGGGCATCTGATAACAAGTTGGGCAGCTCAGCCAATGAGATCGCTTTTTTCTTGAGCATTCTCCACTTTGCATCTTTAAAATAAAGCAACCATTCCTTTTGCAAGTCAAGCTTGGGGTGAAGGTTCACCACACTTGGGTCAATAGTTAAAAAAAGCCGTATCAGCTTTAACATACCCCAGTTTGGAGCCACTTTATATTTTGCCAATTCTTTCGCCATATCGCTGCTCGCATTGTTCACAGTCGTTTTTTGCTCAATGTCCACATCTGTCAGGCTTGCTTTCATCAGGGCCCCACGCAGCCCCTTTACGATGCTGTAACGGATTTTGTGATAATTTTCTCGGGGAATATTGGTCGAGGTAAGAATTGAAAATTCTGCAGCTTTAGCATATTCTTTTTTCCCAATAGCGATAATTTGTTGACGGTAAAACGACAAGGTTTCGTCATCGGTTGAACCTACGCTGCCAAGGTCAATGAATGCGACCTTGTTTTTGGCCAGCAACATGATGTTCCCTGGTTGTAGATCCCCGTGAAAGTAATTGTCTTCCAAGACTTGGCGCCAGGCATTGCGAAGCAAGAAACTGCCTACTTTTTTGGGTTTGATCTTGTTTTTTTTCAGCCACATGTCCAATCGTGTTGGGTCTGTCCGCCTGGTGGCAATAAACTCGCTCATGGTAATTCCTTCCACAAACTCCATAACGACCACCTTGTCATTCGACCACCTTTTGTAAACTTTAGGCACATAAATGCCGTATTTTTTAAATCGTTTTTTCGCTTCTTCCAGGTTAGTTGCTTCATACCGAAAATCAACTTCTTCTGTAAGCATCGTTTCCAACTCCCAAAACATATCATCCAACAATATTTGTTTGAATGCTTCAAAACGGTTAAAAAAATTGAACAGGCGCTTTATGACCGCCATATCCGCCTTTAAAAATTCTTGTGCATAGGGTCGCTGCACTTTTACCGCGACTAGTTGGTCGCCTTGGGCCAAACGGGCCACGTGTACTTGGGCCAGCGATGCAGCAGCAATGGGATTTTCATCAAATTCAGAAAAAACAGACTTCAAAGGTTGCCCCAGGCAATCTTCTATTATTTGTGCAGCATATTTCGGCGGGAAGGCCGTTACTCGATAACTCAACTTGGACAATTCGCGGGTAAATCCTTTTTCGTACAAGTCTGTTCGCATGGCCAGGATTTGACCCACCTTAACCCAAAGCCCTCCAAGGGATTCAAAAAAATAACGCCAGGCCTTGCCCTTTGTCTCGTCGTCAGCCCTGCCAAAACGGGTGCGCCAGAACGTCCTGAAGAGGAAGGCCAGAATGGTGAGCGCGCGAAATTTTGTTGGTTTTCCGGGTTCTCTGGTTTCAAGAGCGGCCCGTTCCCCAGGCAAATACAGCGGGGTTGTTTTATATTTTTTTTTCAGCATAAATACAGCGCGCAATAAGCTAAACGGCGAGCGCGGGAAAACATCCCCGGTCGTGATTACCTAAAAAGCCTTGAGTCAGCAATTTCTACAAAAATTTTGCGCGTACCCCTCTTTTCTTCATATTCTTCTTGAGCTTTTTTCGGTCTATTTCCATACCGAACATCTTGATTTTGTTCTTTTTGCCTGCTTTGCGCGGTTTTTCTTCATAGCTAATTACCAGCGGATGGTGGTTCTCAGAACCCGGTATTGCACTTTTGGCCTTAGCTATTGCCTGATGTACTTCATCCATCGCAGGCCCCCGGCCTTTTTTTAGCCGTTTTGTATGTTTGCTTTTGACTTTACCCAAGTGAAAAAGTGGTGGGTGTTCTTTGGCCGTTGGACTTGGCTGAGTCGCTGGCTTTGTATCAGATTGTGTGGATGCCATTGGTCTTGATTTTAAAAATTTGATTGAAGAAATTGAGCAGGTTATGCACTACAGTGAGAAAAAAGACTTCTTTTTCTTTTTGCGATGAACAACCACTAATGGCAACACCTCCTTGCCAGGCCCCAACATGTTTTTGGAATGCCCGATCAATTGTTGCACTTCGAGATGCATAGAACCGATGCCCTGACGGTACATTTTGATCTCTTTTCTGGATTTTTTCCCGAGGTGGACTACCTGGGGAACAGGACCACTGTTTGTCATAATAAATAATTTAGTAAGTGATGGATCAATAGAAAAATTTCAGGTTAACACCCCAGGTTCTGGGGCGCAAGCGGCTGTCGTAACTCAATGCAGAACTCGGGTAGGTGACTCCACGCTCATCCGTCAAATTATCGCCGGTCAGGAATACACCCCAATTTTTGCCTTCTACACCAATTCTGGCATCCAAAACAGTATTTGCATCACCGGATACTGGGATGCCTACACTGTAATCCTCCCTTTCAGCATTGTGTTGAATATTGGCATAAATAGAACCTTTCAACTTGTCTCCAAAAATTTTATGCGAATATAGGGCGGAACTTGATATTGTGTACTTCGGAACAAAACTAATCCGATCGCCTTTTTTTGCACCAAGGGCAGGAGGCGTGTCGTCCTCATATTGCGACTGGTTTACATTTCCCCCAATAGATAATGTCAAGCCCATGGGTGCGCTATATTGTGCATTTAGATCCAACCCTAGTGCGGAGGCTTTTCCTGCATTTAAGAAAAATATCACAGCGGTAGGTGTGCCATTTACATCCACAAACTCATAAGAGGTCTGAATCAAATCTGACCAATCATTGTAATAAAGTGCCGATTCGATCAAAAATCGGCTGTCCTGGGTGCTGATCTTAGTTCCCAATTCGTAGCTCCACAGGTTTTCTTCATTCACAAATACAGGCGCATTGACACCAAAAGCTACTGCTGTGGCCAAAAAGCCGCCGTTTTGAACCAAGCCACTGCGGAAACCTTTGGCAGCTGTGGCAAAAATCATTGATTTTTTAGTGGGGTAATAGGCCAGGTTAAATCGTGGAGTCACTACTTTGTAAGTGGCCTCCCGTTTAGCTTCCAAGCCAAGTTGGCGCAACAACATGACCACTCCCGGTTCAATATCTTCCAGGTTTCGCGTTTCATTAAAATAACGCAGTCCCACAGTTGCCCGCATTTTATCGTCAAGAAAACGATAATAGGCTTCGCCGAAGACAGCATATTGTGTCGAATGAGATTTAGAGTCGATGTATGGCTGCTCAAAAATAGAGTTGTCAGGCAATAAAAAAGAGATGTTCGTTTTTTGTGTCATTTCGCCGTCCCAGTAATAAAACCCTGCCAGCCAGTCGAAGGGGCCATCGTAGCGGGAACTGAGGCGAAACTCTTCAGTCAACGCAGTTTGTCCAAGGTAACTGTCTGAACGGGCAAAAACAGGACTGCCGTCTTTTAAGGTGGCATCTAATATTGAATAGGAAGTTGAGTTGTAAAGATGCAGTTTAGGGAATCGGTATTCTATGGTACCGCTATATACTGTATAGTCATTGACATTTTCTTCATCGAAAGGCGTAGAGTGGTCATAAGAACTGTCGGCCAAAGTGTAGGTGCCGACATCATTTTTTTGTGTCCAAATAGAAGCGCGCAGGCTTAGATTTTTTGTCGGTGTGAAATTCAGTTTGCCGCGGAAAAATGTTTGTTGGCCTTCGTTGATATCATCCCTTCCCAGAAGATTATTGGAAATAAAGCCGCCTCGTTGCTTGTAACCGCCTGATACCCGTGCAGCCAATTTGTTTTTAATTATTGGTGCGTTCAGGCTGCCCATCGCAGCATAGCTGGGGCCTCCCGTTTCGGTGGTAGCCGCCGAAAGGTCAGCCTTGAATCCCCATTTGTCAGTATCCGCATTCTGGGTCAACATACGCACGACCCCCGCCATAGCCCCATTTCCATAAAGTGTACCTTGGGGGCCTCGTAGCACCTCCACTCGCTCCAGATCGAAGGGATTCACTTCGGGTGCCAGCGGGCTGTTGAGAAAAGCAAATGGAGTATCATCCAAGTAATACCCTACCGGAGAGTCGCTGGACAAGGTAGAAATACCTCTGATTTGCAGGCTAATATAACCTTCGTCAAGTTGGGTGGCGGTAACACCGGGGGTATTTTGTATAAAATCGCTGATCGAACCAGCACTGATACTTTCCAGGCTTTTACCGGAAAAAACAGTCAGAGAAATAGGTGTTTCGCTGGCAAGTGTAGCCTCCGACTTTTCTGCGGTAACCACTACTCCCTGCAGGGTAAGCCCCATTTCGCCAAGTCTGAAATTCAAAGTGTGCCTGCCAGGAGTAGCCGTTAACTCTTGTATGGCGGTCTCATAACCCAGAGCTGCAGCAGATATGGAATAATTTGTGCCATCAGATTTTGCAGCCGGGATCTCGAGGGTATAGTTTCCATTTTCATCACTGGAGGTGGAGAGCGAAAGCTTGCTTATGGAAACAGTGGCCCCGCTGAGATTTGCTCCCTCGTCATTGACAATATTGCCCGTAATAATGGCGGTTTGTGAAAATGCTGCGCAAGGAACAAGCAGGCAAACGATACAGAAATGGTAAAGGAATGTCTTCATATTCGATAGAAAATTATTAAAGGTTAAAGGTTGAGAATGGACTAGAAGAACATTTGGCTTTATGGTGCAAAAAAATTCGGAAACATATTGTTTTATTGGGCCAAGGTAAATTGAAACTCCACAATTACAAAATAAAATTCCACATTTTTTTAATCTTTCAAAGCAAGTGCTTCATAACTTTGAGGCTAAGAAATTTAGATAAACCAACATCCTATGACAAAGTTTTCAAATGAATGGAGCCGTAGAAAATTCCTCACCAGCGTGGGCAAACTCGGCGGTTCACTTGCTCTTTACGAAACCATGGTCGCCATGGGGCTTGTCAATCTGCCCACTGCATGGGCCGGTATCCCAACCATGCGACCCAATCAGGGCGAAGGCAAATCCGTGCTGATATTGGGCGCAGGAATTGGCGGGCTTACCGCTGCCTTTATATTGTCGCAATATGGCTACCGTTGCCGCATTCTTGAAGCGACTTCCCGCGCTGGAGGCCGAAACCATACCGCCCGCAAAGGAACCATGATCGTCGAGGAGAGCAAGGCCAACGGTACTACTTACCAGGAATGTATGTTTGATGAGGGGTTGTACATGAACCTTGGCCCCGGACGATTGCCCTACCATCACCGGCGGGTGCTGGGGTATTGCCAGGAACTGAACGTGGCGCTGCAGCCTTATATCATGAACACTACCGGCAATCTTTTCCAGGCAAATGGAAAGTTTGACAGCGAAGCCATGGTATATCGAGGGATACAACATGATACACGCGGCTATATTTCGGAGATGTTGGCAAAGGTGGTCAACAAAGGGTTGCTCGACCAGCCATTGGATGGGAACGACAAGGAAAACCTTTTGTCTTTGTTGAAAAAATTTGGAGCGCTCAACGACGAGCTCCAGTATGTCGGAACCACCCGCGACGGTTGTGGCCCCGATCCTAACGACAGACCCACTCCAAATGTATTTTACAATTGTCTGGACCCGCTCAAGACTCCCTGGAAAGAACTGCTCGACTCCCAGTTCTGGAACAACAGTTTTTATTCTCCCCTTGAATTTGAATGGCAGCCAACCTTGTTCCAGCCTGTCGGCGGCATGGACATGATCGTGGAGGGCTTTTTGCGCAAAGTTGGGAATCTGGTCGAATACAATGCGCCTGTATCCAATATTGATATAAAGGACGAATGTGTAAAAATTACCATTAAACAGGGCTCAAAAAACAAAAGTTATGAGGCTGATTATTGCATCAGCAACATCCCGTGCTCGGTTCTGAAGGACATTCCCAACAATTTCACCGACAAATTCGCCAGTGCAGTAAAACGCACCGAATTTGCCGATTCCTGCAAAGTTGGCTGGCAATGCAACACCCGTTTCTGGGAGAACGACCAGAATGAGATCTATGGTGGCATCAGCTGGACCGATGATATGATCGAGCAAATTTGGTATCCGTCCGCTGATTTCTTTGGCCAAAAAGGGACGCTTACCGGAGCCTATATTCACGGGAAAAATGCCACTGCTTTCGGCACTTACGACCTTAAAAAAAGATTGCAAATAGCCAAAGCAGGGGGTGCAAAGATGCACAAGGAATTTAACGACAATTCAATAGTGCCTTCAGAACTCGGCTTGTCCATCGCCTGGCAAAATATTCCTTATTTGAAAGGCGCATGGCCTGCCTGGAATGAAACCACACAGCACGACAACAACGACTACCAAACCTTGCTGCTCCCCGATAAAAAACGGTTCTTCATTACGGGTGACCAGGCCTCTACCCTACCCGGCTGGCAAGAAGGCGCCATGATGTCGGCAGAACATGTGGTAGAGCTATTGGCAGGACTGAAACCGCATGTGATTCCGGAAGGGGTCAGGGCACCGAATACGCTGAAGATCAC
>JBJXGO010000158.1:0-3834 GCA_046160345.1 Saprospiraceae bacterium | reverse complement strand
AAAATTGCCTTGAACCTTATAAAAGCCAATCCAGAAAAAATCAGTGTCAATAGAAAACGAAACAAATGCGCCTTGTCAGACTCCTATCGTGAAAAAATGCTCGGGTTTTAATGCGTCTGCCCTGGGGGGCAGGGGGGTGAAACACAGCGCACACAACACCCACTACCACCAAATCTCAGTATCCCAGCCCCCTAAAACAACACCCCATTCACCGCCTGCACCTTTGGCGGCAACTCCTTCTCGCCCAGCATCTCGCGCAGATCAATTTCAATATTGCGACAAATAGCCGTCATCGGCACGTCATTGATACTGTTTTCAAAAGGGTTCTCGCTAGAGTCGCCGATGGTTTCCATCGTGAAGAACACCCAGGAGATCAACGTAGAAAAAGGAATAGTGAGCCAGAGGGCATTTTCGTTGAATTTGGCCAGCTCGCCGAGGAGTGCAAAAGGCAACAGGAAATTAAACAAATACACAAATGCCGTGCTGAAAAAACCATACTGCCGTGGGAATGGAAACGACTTGATTCGTTCCGCTGCGCCTTGCTGGTTGTAGCATTCGGCAATCATTTTTTCAAGGTCGCTGTGCTCGAATTCGCTGAGCAAGCCCTGGTGCTTTAGGGCTGTAAGTCGTTGACTCTGTAAAAATAAGAGATGGGTAGCCTTGTTTCCTTTGGTTTTGATCGTCTCAAAATCTTCTTTGCTGAGCAGGTTTTCGGAGAGGTGTTTGATGTCCAGCTGGAACTGCTCCTCCGGCTTTGTAATATGGATCATCTTGTTGGTGATGGTGCTGGCGTAGTGGTTTTCCCAGACGCTGGTTTTGCGCAATTGCAGGCGCAGCACATTGGCCCAGGCGATGTGCCGATACACGATTTCACGACGGATGGCCTGAATGTCGGCGGATGATTTGCCTTCCCATTTGCCGCTCCAATTGATGGTCCAATTGCCAAAAGTCCGGCTGGCATTGGTGATACTGCCCCAGATTCGGCGGCCTTCCCAGAGGCGATCGTAGGCGGAATTGTTTTTAAAACCGACATAAAAAGCTACTGCGGTGCCTATGGTGGCAACAGGTAGGAAAGGGATGGCCACGCATTTGATGCCCAAATGTGCGTACAAAAAATAGAGGAAGGAGCTCCAGGCGACGTAAGTAAGCACAGCTTTCCATGCAAAAGCCCAGATGAGTCGGATGTTGATGCCACGTAGGGTGTACATAGTGATATGTGATTTTTAAGTTGCAATAGTCTGAGTTTTTTTACTAATTTACTAAAGTTAACGCAAAGTTGTTTTGAGCAAAATGGTTTTACAAGGCATTGGTTGTCAATCGAATCAGTCGGTTTAATCTTCAAAAATCAAATTGTTCGACTATACTATCCCAACATCTCCAAAAACCACTCCTTCTCCGTCAAAATCTTCTCCGCCACAATTTTCTCCCGAAGGGCCGCCACAGCTTTTGGATTGTTGAAATGCAGGGCCATCAACTGTTCGGTGTAGTGCAAGATGCGAGAATAATTGCTGCGGTGATACCCAATGGCGGTGTGCCGACGAACGTAGTTTTTGAGGCTGGCCAAGTGGCTGTTGAGCAGGTCGAACTCATCTGTTTCGTAGTAGATTTTCAGTTGATAAATCTTGGCGATCATATTGTTGATCGTGTCTTTGTAGTCCGAACGCTGAAGTTGGAGCAAGGCGCCTGCATAGTCTTTTCGAGCATAGGCCACACGGGCGAGGTTGAGGCTGGCCGTCACGTCGCGCCAACTGCGTTCGAGTTTGGGGCGGTACTCGAGGATGAACGTTTCGGCCCAGTCTGCTTCGCCTTCTCGCACGGCACTGGCCACGATGTTGGTGAAGGCAAAACGCGAAATCTGACCGTTTTCCAGCAATAGGTTGAGCGATAGGGCGGCTTTGTACAGATCCAGGGTAGTACGCAGCCATCCAGCGCGGGATTCATTGATTTTTTTGATGCCAAAATTAATGGCCAGCAAGTAAAGTATCCGCAGTTCTTCCTTTGGAAAGGTGTCAGCGCAACCGGCCAGCATCTCGTGGAAGCGGCTAAAATGCCCTTCGCCCTGATCAAAAGGGTCGATGAGAAAATGGTAGCAATGGAAGTACAGGCCAACAGCCGGAATGTCGGCCATGCGCTCAGATTCAGCCAGTACCGCGTCGAGCAGACCAATTCGGTAGTCGGTTTTGTACACGGCCTGGTGGGAAACGGCCAGACAAGCAAGTCGGAGTTTTCGGGCCACAAAGGCGGTATCCATCAGGTCGGAGGTGGCCTGGATGTTGAGCGTTTCCGTTCGTTTTTGCGCCGTATCATATTGATACTGTTCCCATTCGATCAGGTTTAGGTCGTGGTAATAATCTGCGTGACGCCAGGGCTGGTTTTCGCGGCTTTGTCGGGCTTCGCGGAGGGTAATCTGAAAGTGGCGGCTCAGGTTGCGTTTTCGGTAGGCGGCGGCCAGGCGTATTTTGCCACGGGGTTCGTCGCTGAATTTTTCCTTATACACCAGGTATTTTTCCAGCAAACCAAGCAGTGCAGACTGCGCGAGGCGTGCGCTCAATCCCGCTCCCAGGGATTCAGGAAACTGGAAAGATGGGCTTTCCTGCCCCCGGCATTCGGTCAAAAAATCAAGCCAGGCTACCAATTGTGGCCGGGTGTTGAAAAATGGAGAGCGGACAAACTTGCCAAACTCCCGTACTTCGGCGGTCGAAAGAGCAGAGAAGGCTTCCCAGAGGAGTGTTTTTTCCATGTGATGCGTTGCAGACTTCTGGACATTTAGACTTTAGATATTAGACTTGATTTGGCAAGTGCATGATTTTCAAGATTTTAGCGTGCAAGTCCAAGGTCTAAAGTCTTACTGTCCAAAAGTCTGATTGCGCAGTTATGCGGCAAATTTCTGGATTTCTTTTCAAACTTCTATTTTTACTACTGAATTTTTAAAATATTGACAATCAATAAATTCAAGGATAATTGTTAAAAAAATAATTTACAATCTTGAAAAATTGTCTTTGTAGAGGCAAGCTGCAAGCCGAACATTTGCAGTATCAAAGTCTGTAAGGCAAACCCCCGCCTGAGACACAAACATGAAAAAAGACAAATCTCGCTTATGAACATTAATCGCTTTTATTCCATGCTCGTGTTGTTGTGCTTGTTTTTTACCGCGCAACAGTTAAGGGCTCAATGCGACCTTATATTTACGAATGAAATCACCGATATCTCTTGTTCAGGTATAATGGACGGGGCTATCGATGTGACAATTAGTGGCGCTACGGATCCTGTTTCCTATATATGGTCGAATGGCCAAACCGATGCAGATATCACCGGGCTGTCGGCGGGTGTGTACACCGTTACGGCAACGGATGCACTGGGTTGTACAGGGAGTGTGACAAGTACTATAAACACTTCCACCAATGTGTTAAGCCTAATCTTGAATGACGATGGCATAATCAATTGTCAGAACCCGAATAGTGATATTGTCCCCGACATTAGTGGGGGCGTTGTTCCCTATAGTTTTTTCTGGTCCACCGGTTCAACAGACGACATGATCGCGGTACCCTCAGGGGGGACTTATACCGTTACGATTACTGATGCGGCAGGCTGTACCATTACAGCACAAAAGGCTATAACGCAGAGTCCGAGTTACCCGGTCGCCGATCCTGGCCCATTGGAATGGTATCCTACCTGTGCTACAGGCCCGGCAATGCTGGGTGGCCCGGGTACTTCTATAGGCCCTGATTTTGCGTATCAATGGTATACATTCACTGGAAGCTTTGATCCTGGAGTAGATCCGACACAGCCAACTGTCAAAGTGACAGCGTTCGGAGCATATATTCTTACAGTGAC
>JBJXGO010000157.1:0-5718 GCA_046160345.1 Saprospiraceae bacterium | reverse complement strand
GTCACCACCTGCAATCGTTCCCAGTTAAGCGGATGGTTTTGAGGTATTTTGGGTGAAGCCGGTTCAGGCCGGCCTTCAAGGTATGCAATGGCTTTTTCGAGCGAAGCAATGGCCTCGTAGTCGCGGGGCATTTTGAGTTTTGCAAACGCTTCCCGGAAATCGCCCAGCCTTGTGGAGTCGCGTATGTCCTTGAAATTCAGGGGATTTTTAGTTGAAAACGCCGGTGCAAGGGCGCCGATCATTCCCGGGTCACCTTCGGCAACTACCTCGCGGGTAAAATTGTAAAGTGTCCGGCGTACCCCTTTTGCGCTTGCACCAAAATGCGCCCAAAAATCCGGGCGTATCATGATGGCGACCAGCGCCTCGGTGGCTGCAACTTTCACGGCAGGAGCCGGGTCGTTGAAGCCGTATTGATGTATCCAGGTATGGTTTCTGCCGTTTTCGGCAAGCCCTGCGAGGCAGGCGGCCCGCTCGTATGGATTTTTTGATTGCTGAAAGATCTGTTTCAAACGCCAGTTCACTGTTGATTTGGCAGTTGAATCACCCCAGAAAGTAAGGTTTTTATTAGCGGCCTGGTACAATGCTATTTGCATGGGCACAGGCCAGGTGGGATTGTCGCGCACCATTCGCCAGTACCATTCCCCGTCATGTGGCCGACCGTTTTTTACAAAATAATTGGCTGCTGCAAGGCTAACATGGGGATTGGGGTCGTACAGTTTTTCGGCTACCAGAACTCTCGCTGTATCGTAGCCGAAATTGCCTAATGCTTTGATTATCTCGCATTTAACACGCCAATCCTCCTCCGTATGGATCACTTTGGAGAGCATTCCAAAAGCAGGAGCTGCTGAAGATTTGCCGAGTGCGAGCGCAATTTGGGCCCTTATTTCGGGAGATTGGATCGCGCGCACAAAGCCCAGGGCTATAATTACGGATTGGGCGCTGTCAAAAGTAATCTCCTTGGCACGGGCGAGGTAGTAGGCCGCCACCAAACGCGCCGGAGCCGGGATTTTTTCTTCGCCAACGTATTCGACCATTTTCTGGGTGGCTGAAGCCTCGATGATCGCCGAATCGCGCAGTGCAAAATGCAGGATAGCGCGGCATTGGCCTTCAAGCAGCAAGGTATCTGTGGGGAGGTAAGTAGTGATCGCCGCGATCTGTCGAAGGCTCTTCCGCGATCCGCACTTGCCCACCGCTTCAAGTACCGTGGCATTAAAGCGCTGGTGTTTGGAGAGCGAATCTTTGGACATAAATGCTTCAATAAGGGGCGCTTCGCACTTGGGCGAGGCAATTTGTCCCAAAGAAAATGCGGCAGCAATTCGCACATCTTCCACGGGGTCTTTCAACAAGGGCACAAGCGCCAAAATGGCGTTGGTGTCCGGATGCGAAGCGAAAGACAGCGCAGCGAGATAACGCAGCGTCACGTCGGGATCTTTGAGAAAGATTTTCAGGCTGTCTGTGTGGCGTTTGTCACGCAGGTTGTAGAGGGTCTGTACCTTCTTGTTGCGCAGGTCAAGGTTGACCTTGCCATATTCAACCTCCTTTTTTTTGTTGAATTCGGGTGGCTGGCAGGCTATGGCCATCAACAGGCAGCAAGTGCCAAGTAACAGTTGTAAAGGGGCAAGAGTCCTGAATCGCATGAGAAAAAGCGGCGGCTTTTTGCCGCTGCGCGGGGCAAAAGTAGCGTATTTGGAAGATTAATGAGGACTATTGGGGCTGGAGTGGCAAGGCAGACACAAATCTGCCGCCACTCAGGCAGCAGTTTTTAATTCCACGATAGCCAAACCGCTGACAATAAGAAGTTCGCCTGCGAAATAAAGCAAACCCAAAGCGGTTAAACATTGATAATAGGAAACTACCAACCCTATCGTGATAAAGCAGTGTATTAGATTCGCTCCGGCAATAAGTTTCAAGTATAACGTCCAGTTTTTCACCTTGAGCGAATAGCACAAAAACGAGTAAAGGGCAGAAGTACATGCCAATAAAGATAAAATGCAAAGCGCATTTAATGGCATCCCAAAAACGTTTTCAAAACGAGCCAAAACGAAACTGTAGAGCATTGCAGATAGTAAAGCACCTGCACTATCTATTAAAAATAGTTTCCTTGGGCTTGATCGTAATTTGAGTAGAATTTGACGAAGGGTCATTTAGACAGGGTAATAATCAATAGAAGTTCAAGGTGCATACCAAATATTTCGATCCTCCAAGCCTCAAGCAATCTGGGCTCATTTCACCAAAACTTTTGCAACCCGCTGGCCATTAGTGTTGTCATAAACTTGGAGCAAGTACACTCCGCTTGAAAGGTTTTTTGTGGAAACCATTGCTTGGCTTGCTTCAAAAAAAACCGTATCATAGTGAAGTACCTGTCCTTGCGCATTTAAAATTCGAAGATCAATGGTCTTGCCCGCTTTGCCTTTTATCAGAATGAAGTCATGAAATGGATTTGGAAAAACCAACAGGCTTGTTGAATCGCCCGGACTTGGATTTGGGGGGATATTTGACCAAAATCCAACCCATGGGCGTGCCTGTTTGACGATCAGTTGGCCAGCTGCAGTAACCTTATACTCAATTTCCATCGCAAAATCGTCAAGATCGGTGGCGTTGTACAGTACCTGAAACCGAGCATGGATGACAGCCAAATACTCCTGCATTGCCTCCAAATAGGATTCTTTCAAGACCAGTGAATCCAACGGAACCTGATTGGAGGGCTGCATGACAGCATATCGGAAACCACCAATATGTTGGGCATCCAAAAGGATCTCTTCAGGTATGGAAAGAGCGGCAGGGTTGGTCACCAGGTCTTCTCCAACCTGGGTGTTTAGATAATACGTGCCTTCTGATTGATAAATAGGGTCGAGGCTAACGCCCACGCCGTTAGCCCGTTCGTTATCGTAGTTCAAATGAACCAAAACGCCCATGGCTGCCATGAAATGATCAACCCGATAAAATTCCCGTTCGTCAAATGCCCGGTAATTCCACATGCTGGCATAGATCTGCCGGATGCTTTTGGCAATATGCCCTTCGTGTGGATGTTGGGTTCTGGAATCGTATAGCCCAGCACCACTAAAGCCCGGCAAATCCTCATTGTTCGTACTGGAACGGCATCGAATCGAACTGCCGGCTGGAAATGCCTGTTGCAGTTGGCTCAAGGCATTCGTCATCCAGACCGGCATTGCTCCATTCTTTATTTTTTCTCTGAAACCCTCCAGCATTTGTTGTTGTACCTCAAAATCTGTTTGAAAACCAGAGTGTTTGAGCATATCCTGGGCCTGGGCATAAAAACCGTTGAATTTCATGAATTCGTCATAAAAATAGAACGGGATGCCAAATCCATCTGGTATGGTGCCATCGGGAAAACCAAAGCTGCGCATGGTCGCTACATTGGCGCATTTCACGCCAAAACTTGCCAAACCTGCAAAGGAAATGCTGTCGAGCGGTTTGATTTCGGTTTGCGATAGATCTCGGACAGGCACTAAGGCTTCGCTTGGCCGCCGATTGGCATAAAATTCTTCTACTTCGTGCTGGCTGGCCTCGCGAATGCTAAAGGTGTCCATTTCAGCCTTAAATCTCACATATTTTCCTAAAAGGGCCTTGATCTCAGGCTTTTGAAGTGCATCCCGGATAAAAACATTGGGCAAATTATCCTGAATGGCTCGCAGATTGACATGCGAAAGCGGCGTTTGGGTCACCGTCGTAATGATACCTCCTACTCGGGGAAGTTCGTTAGGAAGGGATTCGTACACTACAAGGTCTCTGGAGCCGGGCACTTCGTTCAGGGCAATTTGTCGCAAAATGCCATAACCTTCGGCAAGATTGAAGGCCAGGTAATTCACATTGCCATAAATATCATCATCGAACAACACACAGACACGCGAGGCATCAAACAATTCTTTTTCCTCAAAATAAAGCGGGAGCGACGTTTGTGGATATGGATAGTAGCAAAGATTATTTTTCAGGAAAGGCACATTGGCTGCGAGCAATTCCGCAACCTTTTGGACATAAGGGAAAGTATGTACATTATGGGGTTGAAAATTAAAACGGTAAGTCCCAAAAGTGCCGTTCGAGGCGATAACCGTTGGGTGGTAAATCAGTAACCCTGTCATCAAGGTTGGATCGCCAATGGCTCCGATTGCATGGGCAAAATCAGTATGGGTATTATAAACTGGATCAATAAAATACAATTGCGGGTAGTCCGAATCCTTATCCAGAATGAAAAATTTCACCACATCGATCCCTTGCAGATTGGGGTTTTGTATCCCGGGTGAATTCTTGTAAGAAAGGGCTTCAAAAGCAGCACGATCGGTCAAATACACAAGCCCTTTGCTGGTATCTATTGGTTGGGCGGTATTAAATGGGCTTTTTGTACGCAAGTCGTTAAACTCCTCCATATCATCATACCCATCTCCATCCGTATCTGCCGGCGCAGCTACAAGGTGCTCTGTAACCCTATATTGTTCAGGAGGATAAGCAGCCAAAGGGTCGGTCAGGAGGGTAGTGCCCGCTTTACCCATCGCCATGGTTGTGGCATGGGTAAAACTATCCGTTGCGCCATGCCGCACATGCAAGACATAATAGCGGCCAGGACTGCTGGATACTTCAATCTGTGCCTGTCCGCTGGAATTGAGGGTATAGCTCGATATCGGAATCTGAGCTGGTGCAAATCCTGAAAAAAGGGACAGTAAAGCAAGTAGATGAATTTTCATTTTAATTGAGCCGTTAGGGAGCGGGTAAATAAAAAGTCCTTCTTTAATAGACTTTCGCCTCAAACCCCCAACTCAACCGTACCATCCGCATGCCGGGCAAACCGCCCTTCCGCCCGGTCGTGCACCTGATCATATCGGCTCCAGGGCCAGCCACCGAACTTGGTAGCGTGATAATCTTCAAATGCCTGTTGGATCTCCTCCTTGGTGTTCATCACAAACGGACCATATTGAATAACGGTCTCACCGATCGGGCGGCCTTGCAGGACGAGGATCTTAGCTTCTGAATCGCCATTCACAATATCCAGATCTACGGCAGCATTGACCACGGCACAATGGTATTTTTCAATGGTTTTACCTGCCACAACGATCTGGTTTCCAATATAAAAATAAATCGAACGGTTGACGCCCTTGCTTGCTTTGGGGAGCCTGAACCTGGCCCCTGGTTCCAGTTTTAAATTGAAAATAGCCACTTCGTTATTTGTATCCGCGGCCCAGGAATCGGGCGGCGGGGCAGGAGCAACATGCTCCAGCAATTTGCCTGCAATTACCTCTATTTCAGTAATCTTGCCGCTTCCATCGACATGTTTGATCTTTGGGATCTTGCTGCCCCAAAGCATTTTGAAATGCGGTTCCACCATTTTGTTTCGCTTCGGCAGATTGAGCCATATCTGGAAGAGTTCCATAGGGTTTTCTTCATCCTTTTTCAGCAAAGGGAACATTTCTGAGTGCTGAACGCCTTTCCCCGCCGTCATCCATTGCACATCGCCTTCTCCATACCGGCCGGCTGCACCCAGCGAATCGGCGTGGTCCACCAGCCCGTCGCGCACTACCGTTATGGTCTCAAAACCACGGTGCGGGTGCCCTGGGAAACCGGGCACTTTTTTGCCGTGGTACATGCGCCAGCCGTCTTTGATGATAAAATCGTCGCCCAGACTGCGTCCTTTTAGCGAGGTGGCGGGCCCCATTTCATCATTGCCTTTCGGGAATTTATCCTCGTGATGCACACAAAACAGAAAGG
>JBJXGO010000156.1:0-2972 GCA_046160345.1 Saprospiraceae bacterium | reverse complement strand
TTTACGATTTACCACACAGGCTAATTACGAGTATAATTAAACCACAAAAGGCACAAAAGAACACAAAAGACCGTACGTGCACCTTTTGTGTTCTTTTGTGCCTTTTGTGGTTTAAATTTTGTCACATCTAGTTGTATAGTAAGTAGTTACATCGTAAATCAAGCCTATGTGTGGTCGTTATTCCTTTGCGCCTAAGCCCAAACAGCGCAAAGCCCTGGAAAATATTGTGGAAGTCCCGACGGAGTTAGCGCCCCGTTTCAACATTGCGCCTACGCAATCAGCCTATGTTATTGCCAATGATTTGCCTACCCGTTTGCAACAGATGGAATGGGGCTTGGTGCCACATTGGAGTACCGATGGCAAAAACTCCGGCAAACTGATTAACGCCCGTGCAGAAGGGATTGCAGAAAAACCCTCCTTTCGCGATCCAATTCAGACCAAACGATGCCTTGTACCCGCCGACAGTTTTTATGAATGGCGAAAAGTATCCGGTGGGCGAAAAATCCCTTATCGCATATTTCTAGAAAATGAAGACTTGCTTTTTCTGGCTGGAATTTGGGACGAGTGGAAACAGGCCGGTGAAATCAAACGTACGTTTTCCATCATAACCACCACGCCTAACCGCGAAATGTCGGACTTGCACAATCGCATGCCGGTACTTTTGCCCGATGCTAAAACACAACGACTTTGGCTGTCTCCCTTGCCTTTAGACAAGGTGCTTTCCTTACTCCACCCGCCAAAGGATGGCTTTCTTTCCAGGTATAGAGTATCTGAAAACCTCAATAAGGCAGGTATCGAAGGGCCAGAATTACAAGTGCCGGTGCCCGAGGAGCTTACTTTGTTTTGAGTGGCCTTTTTTTTTGACAGTATACAGCATGGCGTCAGCTTCGTCGAAAAAGAACTTGAAACGGGCGTAGCTTAGCTTGTCAAAAACAGTCTCCGCGCTCACCTCACAAAAATCAATCAAAAAAATCTCCCTAAACGCTCGCTGGTTTCCGTCCAATGTTCGCACCTTTGCCGTACGAACGTTCGGTATATGCCTGTTACAAAAATTGACAAACAAGAATTATTGCACCGCTGCTGGGAGGTTTTCAATCGGCACGGCTATCATGGCACCTCAGTCAGTATGCTGGCGGAGGCGACGGGATTGGGAAAATCTGGATTGATGCACCACCATTTATCCAAAGAAAGCCTCATGCGAGCCGTGCTGGAATACGCACAGGAAACCCTACGCAGCACGGTATTTTCAGTAGTAGAAGAGGATCTCCCCCCGGAGCAAAAGCTCGAAAAAATGTTGCGTCGACAGAATCGTCTAGTAAAAATGGAGCGCCAAGGCTGCTTTTTTGCGAACACAGCCCTGGAAACTGGTCGCGACGGGCTTTTCAATGAACCTATTCAGGTCATTTGGCAAGAATGGAAAAAGGCCGTGGCTAGCATCCTGAATACAATCATGCCTCCTGAAGAAGCGGCTCAAACTGCCTATCGCCTCCTGCTTGAATACGAAGGTGCCATTATCATGTACAAAATCAGCAACGAGGCGCAACATCTGGAGCAGTTTATAGCCCGAGCTGTAGCCCTTTTTGGCAAAAAAATGCAGAAACAATCCTGATTATGCAAAAAATCATCCTTAAAGTCATGGGCCTGGGGATTAACCTCTGGTCGTTGCTGGCGCCCCAATACGCCGCAAAAATGACGGCACGTATCTTTTCTACTCCACCTAAACCGCTGGTGCGCCCAAAAGAGCGTGAGTTTTTAAGCTCTGCCCGGCAGGTACACCGCGAACTGGCCGAACAAAATATCGTTGAATATCACTGGGGTGAGGAGGATGCTCCGCTGGTTTTGCTGAGTTACGGCTGGGCCTACAATGCTGGCCGCTGGCGGCATTTTGTACCAAATTTGGTCGAAGCTGGTTACCGCGTACTGGCGTACGATCCACCCGGACACGGCCTTGCCCCTTCCGGCACGATGAATATCCCGGCCAACGCTGCGATTATCCGCGCATTGCTGAACGATTATGGAACTCCATTTGCCATCGTTGCCCATTCTTTTGGTGGCGGAAGCAGCATTAATGCCTTGAATGATTTGCCCCGCGCATTGCACCCGCGTCGAATGGTAGTTATGGCTTCTTTTAGTTTTGCGCCGCGTATTTTTCTGGAGTATAAAAAGGCCCTGGGGCTCTGGTCGTCGCTATACTGGCGCATGGTGCGCGGGTTTGAAAAACGGGTCGGGCATTCAATAGATCACTTTGATTTTGCCATGATGTCCGCTGCTTTCCCGCATATCGAAGGTCTGCTGGTGCATGATCCCGGCGATCCGGTGACGCCTTATGCAGAATCAAGGCGCTATCACGATTTTTGGCCTGGAAGTTATTTGTACAGCCCCAGGGAAGGTGGACACCACCTTGGCACGGCAGGTATTACACGTACCGTGCTGGGCTTTGTACAAAACGGAGAGATTCCAGCCCAGGCAGAGCGGCAAGAGCGACCTTTGCTCGTGGAACATGAATTGGTGCAACATTTTGTGGGGTTGTAGGTGAATCTTTTACACACGGGATCAAGGCTTCCGCTATTTTTGCCAAATGCGAGAAAAACTAAAGATCATCTCTACGGATTTGCTGGATACCTACTTGCTCCAGAGCAGGCCGGATATGGAGGCCCTGTTTGAGGGTTTGCAGGATGCAGCAATATCTACCGACACCTTTAGTTTTTACACCTCAGTGTCCTCCGTTTTTTCAAGCAAAATAGAAGGTGAAGAAATTGACCTGGATTCATACGTCAAGCATAAAAGGTTTGGAATTGAGTTTTTGCCAGATTATACCAAAAAAATAGATGATCTATACGATGCCTACACTTTTGCCCAAAGCCATGGTATAAATGAAGATAACCTAGCAGAAGCGCACCGATTATTGAGCAAACATATTGTAGTCAGCCATCAGCAAGGAAAAATACGAACCCAAAACATGTATGTATCCA
>JBJXGO010000155.1:0-27679 GCA_046160345.1 Saprospiraceae bacterium | reverse complement strand
ATTTTGCCAACGGATGCATTTGTGGATACAGCAAATAGAAGAATACGCTTATCATACGGGCAATGAGCAACACCGTGTCAGCCTTTTCAAGGATTTGAATGAAAAATTGGACATTGAAAAAATAGCCGTTTAGGATCGTGGGCTTTAAACACTAAGGAACTAAGAGACACTAAGGGTTACTTCTCCAAAACCCCTATTAGTCTTAGTGTCACTTAGTTCCTTAGTGTTTAAAACCCTGAGCACTCGTATTCTTTTCCCCAGCCAGCTCCAGCGTCAGCACAGAATTGCCAGATGGAAGGTGTTCGGGGCAACTAAAATGTGGAAGTCGCTCTTTAGAAAAACCTATAATAACTTAGATTCCAGTGTACTTAGGAACGGGCGATTAATAGCTCAATTCTTCGCCTCAAAATTGTGCTTCAAACCCCAATACTCCTTCAGCACCATTTTTACAGTGCCTACCGAAACGGGCGATTCGATAAGCAGCGGGATTCGGTTGGCATCGTCAGAAACCCACACGGTCATTTTTGCATCTTCCTTGAACACCGTGCCGGCAATGACCTGAGGTTGGAATTTGAGGGTTTTGTAACGCCCCATTTTGTACACCCTTTTGTTCGAGTCTTTGCCTAAATAATTCATTTTCAAAGGGTATTCCTCTTTGTCCATAAATACTCGGAAGGCTGTGGAGTAGCCCGCTGCTTGGCTTCCATAGTCAACGTTGCGGAGGTTGTAGAGGCTTGAAAGCACGTCGTTGCAATCAGCTTTTACGGTATGCTCCGTCTTTTCTTCTTTTTCGCCGCGCTTGGGTGCACGCCATACCGTCATTTTCCGGCCAGCCTGGTTAAAGGCAATTTTTTCAAAAATGTGGTAATTGCCCTCGTTCACATTGCGTTCAGAATAGTTGGGTAAGAGCGAATTTTTGTCCACCCAGGAATCATATTCGTCCTTTGCCTTGAAAAACCACTCATAAGAATCATATGTTTCGCCTGTAGCTTTATAATGATATTGATTGCCTTCATCAAATACTTTAAAAGTGACTTCACCTGCTGGAACCCAGATAAAATTGAGGTTATAGTAAATTTTGTAGGTAAGCCGCTCCCCATGTTGAAAAGCAACGTCAGTTATCTGTGTAGCTTCCGGCTTTGATGGTTGCTGCTGACTAATACTGTCGGGCAAGCTAAACCCTAAGACGGTCAGGAGCAGTGTTGCACCAAGCGCGTAACTTGAATTTTTAATTGCGGTGGTTTTCATAAACAAACAATTTGGTAGTGTTGACGAAAAAAATTGAAATAGTACCAAGCAACGCCGGCAAAATCAGGTTTATTATCCACAAGGTAAAGGTTGCGGCAAGACTACAGATTTCGCTTGCCCCAATTTGCCCCCAAAGGTATAAGGCTATATTGCCTCTCACAACAAGCCCCGTCAAAAGGGGCAATGGCAAGATCGTTTGAAACAAAAAAACGATCGAAATACCTGCGTAACCAACTATCAGGCTGGTTTTGATGCCAAAAAAGTTTAACAAAAATAAATATTGGGTAGCGAAAATACCATAGCGGAGGGCAGCCCATTTCAAAATATGTGAAAGTTCTTGCCGGTTGAAATGTGCCAAAAACCGTAACTTATTTACCAGCCCTTTAAACCGGCGTAACCATGCCAACTTTTTTATTACGAGCAATACTAACCTTAAATTGTAATACAATAAAAACAGGGCTGTCAGCGCAATAGTTGCTGCAATAGTTAACACTTGAAGGTATAAGGTCTCTACTTCCCAAATTTGCCCCAGCATCCACAAGGCTCCAAAAACACCGGTCGTAAGCAATACCATTGTTTGCGCAAAATTTCCAATCAGATTTACAACAATGGCTTTCCACCGGTTTTTTGGGCTGACAAAAAGTATCCTCCCGGCAAATTCTCCTACCCGATGGGGTGTAAATAGTGAAACGGCCACTCCTGCCAACACCGCCCGCAAAGCACTCCATCGACTCATGGGCTCAAAACGGCAAATGATTGGATGCCACTTTTGGGTCTCTGCCATCCAATTCAACGGCATAAGTGCCAGAGCAAGAAGAAGCCAGCCTGCCTGTACTGCGCCTAATTGCCGAAAAAAGGAATTCCAAATTTGGGAAAGGTTTTCATTTCGAGTAAGTTCAAAATATAAAACGCCCCCAAATAAGAGCAAAACCAGGGCTTTGAAGCCAAGGTTCAAGGGTTTGGGCATAGATAGAGATAACGCCACTTTTTACACTTTCCTGTTTTTACAAATGAAAAATGGGCAACCCCCGTGCCGGAGGTTGCCCATGATATCCAGAACAGACTATTGATTAATAGCCAGCGTCTTTGTTGCCTTTGAAGCTGCCTTTGCCAGCCTCTTTGCCTTCAGGGCGAGCCATTTCGGTCTCACCTTTGGCTACGCGGAATTCTACACGACGGTTCGTTGAATTCGAGCCTTTAGCAGGAACAAGGTTGGAAGCTTCACCTGCCCAGTTGAGAATAACGCGATCGCGAGAAACGCCATACTGCGACACAAGCATTTCGATAGCAGCCTTAGAGCGATTGTAAGAAAGCACAGCATTGTAGCCCTCTGGACCGCGAGCATCGGTGTGACCCACTGCTACAACTTTCAGATTAGGATTGTTTTTCAACACCGTGGCCACATGGTAAAGTTTTTCGTACTCGCTATAACGAACATCATAACGATTATCACCAAAGTTCACCATCGGCAAAAACCACTC
The DNA here is from genome assembly GCA_046160345.1 of Saprospiraceae bacterium. Taxonomy (GTDB): domain Bacteria; phylum Bacteroidota; class Bacteroidia; order Chitinophagales; family Saprospiraceae; genus M3007. Next base: position 24,950 of record JBJXGO010000155.1, on the reverse strand, counting down.
ATTGGTCTGAGGCGTAGGGAATTTGATAGCAGCGATTTTCGCGTCCACGATACGGTTCACATCAGCTTCTGTGATGGGTTTTGGCACTTGAGCCACACCATCAGCATTTACTGTGTAACCTGGAGGAGAGTAAGGCTCTTTGTCCTTGTAGTTAGGCACTTTGTCGCTGTCTGAGTCAAGGGTAACACCTTTTGTGTCAACGCGAGCACCTGCAGGGCTGTTGTCTTCGTCGTCGATGGCATCAATAATGCCGTCGCCATCGGTGTCAGTAGGGTCGTAGATCGGGCGCTTCTCAAGCTCCGAAATTGCGTTGCCTGCTGATTCCATAGGGTTAACCCAGTAAAGTGGCTCAGATTTTTTGTTGCCAGCTTTGTCTTTGCCACCAATGTTGAAATTCAACGAAACGTGTGGCCAGTGGAACGCGTCACGGTAGGTCGTGCGGTCGTCGCCTGAATTGTTGTCGCCATCAAGCAAGTCTCCGTCACCACCTAGCACCTGTGCTACGGTGTATTCAACGCCAAGGTTGAATTTAGGGTTAATCCGGAAAGCAAGGCCTGCACCTACTTCCACAGTTGCACCAGAGTATTTGTCATCATTTGTAGCGCCGCCTGGTGTTACGCCATAAGAAGAATAACCAAGGCCGCCGAAAACATTGATGCCAATTTTGCGGTAAGGCTTGTCAAAACGGAGGTTGTTGACAGTCATCACCAACTGTCCACTACCTGAAAACCAGGTAGTTTCAGATTTTTTAGTGCTTGGTGCTTCGTCTTCGTTTTTCATGGCGCCATAAAGTGCGCCAAAACGCACAGAGAAAACATGGCCGAGCGATTTGCGGACATGTAGGCCGCCGCCAAAACCAGGGAATTTAGCGTCAATGTCGCCTACCACCATCGGGGTGCCGAGGTCAACGCCGACTTCCCACTGGTCAGCAGGAGTGAATGAACGATAGGTCGAGCCAGCGTCTTGAGCTGCCAAACCAAGTCCAAAAAAGGTTAAAAGGAGCGCAAAAGTTAATTTCCGAACCGTCATAGGGTTGCTGAATTTTTAATGAAATGAATGGATATTGTTTTATTCGTTTTGCGTTTAAGAGGCAATTTGTTTTTCGGAAGCTGGGATATTTTCCAAAATAGATTAGAAAAACAAGGCAATGGTCGGGAAAAAAACTCAAATACCAAGCTTTTTCAGGGCCAAAAATAGTGCAGCGGTGGATATTTTTCGGGGAGAATCATTATTTTTTCTAACTTCTTGTAATGCACTGCGAATTGTGGACGAGGTATCGGAGAAAATTGAGCGGTCCGTCATGGCCGCTTCGGGCTGCATGAGATAGGCAAAAACCCGTGCCATGCCGCAATTTGCGATGAAATCCGGTATAACCGCTATGTGCTCATCAGCATAGCGGGCAGTAGGCCCAAAAAACACCTGGTCGTCTATAAAAGGCACATTTGCACCGCAAGCGATCACTTCAACACCCCCAGCAAGGAGCATGTCCACCTGTGCTCGTGTCACCAGTTTGGAAGCCGCACCGGGAATAAAAATTTCTGCGCCCATATTCCATATCTGCTCGTTTACAGTTTTGAATGGCAGCAAGGCAGAAGAAACGATTTTATTTCCATCTTTTTCGTTGAAAAGCTGTTTTACTTCCAATAATCCTAACCCTTCGGGTGCAATTATGCCGGATTCGCGGTCAATGATGCCCACAATTTTCACCCCTTCCTTTGCCAAATAACAGGCCGCCGCTGAAGCCACATTGCCCCAGCCTTGAATAATAGCCTTTTTTCCAGCCAATGATGTTTGATAGAAAATATCGTAGAAATGCCGAACCGATTCTGCCACCCCGTAACCTGTAATTAGGTCAGCCACAGCGTACTGATGCCCTCCACCATCCGGCACGAATTCCGGGTCTTCCACGATCTTGGTGCAGCCAAAGCGCAACTGGCCCAGGAGGTTGATCTGTTGTCCATCTGAAGCCTTGAGGTGGCCGCGCACAATGCCTTCCTGCGGATGCCAAAGCCCAAGTGCTTCGGTGATAGGCACCACATCTTTTAACTCATCCACATTAAGGTCGCCCCCTGTTCCATAATAATTTTTAAGTATGGGTAAAACTGCCCGGTACCAACGTTCCAGTACTTCTAATCGGCGGGGATCATTGGGGTCGAAATTAATTCCGCTTTTTGCCCCACCAATAGGCGGGCCACATACACTGAACTTTATTTCCATCACCTTGGCAAGCGAAATTACTTCTTCACGGCTAAGCCCTTTGCGCATACGGGTGCCGCCCCCAGCCGCACCATTCCGGAGCGAGTTGATGACCGTCCAACCTTCTGCGCCAGTTTCTTCATCGTGCCATTCAAATATTATTTCGGGCTTTTTCTCCTTGTACTTTTCTAGGAGGCTTTCCATGCAATTGTGTGGTGGGTAAATAGATAATCGCAAAATGCGGCGCAAAAGTAGCGCGAAATTCGCTTAGTATGGTTGGCGAAATAAATTTCGGCTATTGTTGTTGGCGAAATTCATTTCGCCCTACATGAATGCGCCGTTCCCTTTCTCCCAATATCTCGATCTCCAAACTAACTGCATCTTCAGGCAGCAACAATTCAGCCCATTGTGGCCACTCGATAACGCAATACCAGGGGTCGTACAATATATCTTCCAGACCAATGTCAAAGGCTTCCTGTACTGAGCGCAAACGGTATAGATCAAGATGATGAAAAAAACTGATGGAGCCGTCGGGAGCGGTATAACTATATTGGTTTACAAGGGAAAATGTCGGGCTTGCCGTATTTTCCCTTACACCAAGGTATTGGCATATTGCCTTCACCAAGGTGGTTTTGCCCGCACCCATTTCACCATAAAGGGCGATTTTTCTGCGAGCTCCCAGCGCTTTCAATAGCGGTTCAACCAAGGCCGGCAATTCGTCTGGAGATTTAACGATCCATTCCATCAGCCGCGAAGATAAAGCAATGGAGGAATCTCGGAGTTTTTCGAAAACCGCTCAGGTTCTTCCATTGCTTTATCTTCGCACCATGGCCTACCAACTTTCCGACATCCAACACATTTTGAACGCGAAATGGCTGCAAAAAGCCGATGCCAACACAAAGGTGGAGCAACTGATTTTAGACAGTCGCACGGTGGTTGCGCCCGCAGTGTCGCTGTTTTTCGCTCTTCCTGGCAAATACCGAGACGGTCACGGGTTTCTTCCAGAACTCTACGCGCAGGGAATCCGCCAGTTTGTAGTACATAAAGCGATAGACCCTCAGAAATTCCCGGAAGCCAATATCCTGAAAGTGGAAAACACCCTGGTCGCTCTCCAGGATCTGGCAGCTCACCACCGGGCTCAGTTTAATATCCCTGTTATCGGAATCACAGGAAGCAATGGCAAAACGGTGGTCAAAGAGTGGCTTGCTCAGTTACTTTCGCCCGATTTCGATATTGTTCGAAGCCCAAAAAGTTACAACTCGCAAATTGGTGTGCCGCTTTCAGTATGGCAAATGCAAGCCCGCAATACCCTTGCTATTTTTGAAGCGGGCATTTCCAAATCAGGTGAGATGGAACATTTGGAGAAAATTATCCGTCCTACAATGGGTGTTTTTACAAACCTCGGTCCAGCTCACCAGGAAGGGTTTGCCTCAAACGCAGAAAAGTGGGTAGAAAAAATGAAATTGTTTGGACGGGCAGATTGTTTGGTAGCTCGAGCAGAAGATTTAAGGGCGTTTATAAATTTGTCAATACAGGCTCCGCGACGCTTTTTTTGTTGGTCAGAAAACCCGCAAGAACCTGCCGATCTAAATATCATAAAGATCGAATACTTAAAACCCAACGAAACAAAGATCAAGGCGGAAAAAAAATCGGAAAACGGAAACCGCAAATCAGAAATTACCATTCCATTCTCCGACCCCGCCAGTATCGAAAATGCGATCCACTGCTGGTGCGCCATGCTCTTGCTCGGCATTCTGCAAGATGTAATCGAACAAAGAATGTTGCGGCTCGAACCAATTGAAATGCGCCTTGAGGTAAAATCGGCCATAAACGGTTGTACCCTGATAAATGATGCTTACAGCAGCGACCTCAATTCACTGCGCCTGGCCCTTCAATTCGCCCGGCAACAAACCGGCAACGGGAAATTGACGCTTGTGCTGTCTGACATACTGCAGAGTGGGCAACCGGGCGAAATGCTTTGGACCGAAGTTGCAGAAGCTGTAATAAGGCAAAAAGTGGCGCGCCTGTTCGGAATTGGCACTGATATCCCTTCTATTAAAGCAAAGTTGCCACCCTATGTAGAGGCTATCTTTTATGCTGACACAGATGGTTTTATTGAAAAAATATTGGAACACGATTTTCGGGAAGAAACCATATTGCTCAAAGGCGCCCGGATCTTTGCGTTTGAACGTATTGCCCGGAGATTGGAACAAAAAGCCCATAAAACGGTGCTTGAGGTCAACCTTTCGGCCCTCAGCCACAACCTGAAAGCCTACCGCCAACTTTTGAATCCGGGCACTAAAATGATGGTAATGGTAAAAGCCGAGGGCTACGGCGCGGGCTCGGCGCAAATAGCAAAACTGCTTGAATTTCAGCAAGTGGACTACCTTGGGGTAGCTTACGCGGATGAAGGCGTTGTACTTCGCCAATCAGGGGTCAATTTGCCTATTTTAGTGCTTAACCCTGAAGCAGCAAGTTTCGATCTGCTCCGACGGTTCAGGCTGGAGCCCGAAGTTTATAGCCTGCCATTGCTGGACGAAATATCTGCCTTTGCCAGTGCCGAAAAACCGCTCAGCATTCACCTCAAATTGGACACCGGGATGCACCGCCTGGGTTTTGAACCTAGCGATATACCTACCCTGTTGCAAAAACTGGTCGAAATGCCGCATTTGCGTGTTGCCTCCGTCTTTTCACACCTTGCCGCCAGTGATTCAAGCCAACACGATGATTTTACCCGGCGGCAAGCGACTGTTTTTATGGAAATGTTTGAGCAAATACGTGCAACTTTAGGCTATAGCCCCCTAAGGCATGTGTGCAATACCGGAGGTATCGAACGCTGGCCGGAATTCCATTTTGACATGGTGCGCCTGGGTATCGGCCTTTATGGCATCGGTGGCAAGACCCTGCAAAACGATCTTCGCACCGTGAATTCTCTCAAAACCACCATTAGCCAGATAAAAACCCTTGCCCCTGGCGAAACGGTGGGATATAACCGCAACAGCGGATCGCTCGATGCCCCAAAACGTATTGCCACCATCAGCATTGGATATGCCGACGGACTGCTTAGATTGGCTGGTGGCGGCCGGTTCTCTGTTTTGCTTCGCGGCCAACGTGCGCCAACGATCGGGAACATTTGCATGGATATGACCATGCTTGATGTGACACAAATACCAGAGGCCCAGGTCGGCGACGAAGTGACTGTTTTCGGAGAACAATTGCCCGTAGAGGAATTGGCTGAATGCCTGCAAACCATTCCTTACGAAGTGTTTACCAATATTTCGGAGCGGGTGAAGCGGGTTTATTGGCAAGAGTGAGCTAATGACCAAATGACTTCAATGACGCAATTATCCAATGACTAGCATTCCAGCACTTTATTCTATTTTCCAGAAACACCCCCTGATAAGCACTGACTCCCGTCAATTATCCGCTCGATGCATCTTTTTTGCCTTGAAAGAGGGGTCTGTTGACGGGAATCAATTTGCAGATCAAGCCCTGAAAAACGGAGCGGACTTTGCGGTCATTGACAACCCTGCTTACCATACCAACGAGCGTTGTTTGCTAGTACCGGATGTATTGAAAGCATTGCAACAACTGGCCAATTACCACCGACGCCAATTCGAGATTCCCGTTATCGCCATCGCTGGTTCGAAAGGCAAAACCATTACCCAAAAATTGATCTCCAGTATTTTATCCGCACATTATCCCTGTCATTTTACAAAAGGAAATTTAAGCAACCACCTTGGCGTGCCCCTCACCCTGCTTTCCATGCCACGAGATACCGAGGTCGCAATCCTTGAAATGGATTCGAATAAACCCGGAGATATCGAAGTGCTTTGTAAAATTGTCCAGCCCACGCACGGATTGGTCACCGATACAGGGGAAGGGCGCAGGAAGGGATTTGAAAATTTTGCCGAATTAAATTCAGATCATCTTGAATTGTTTGATTATTTGGCCCAAAACCATGGGTGTGCTTTTGTGAACCTTACAGAATACCAAGCCCCAGTCTCGTCTGAAAAGGCGGCGATGCACGTTGGTTACCGTCGCTGCGAAACGCTGCGCCCGGACACGGGTATTATTGAAATCCAATGGCTGGCTGATAATCCATTTATAAGGGCCGCCTTCTTGTCTGATGATGGGCCAAGAATAGAAATAACGACACAATTCTGTGAAGATCAAAGTTTTCAGTATGTTATGGCTGCCATGGCGCTGGGCATTTATTTCAAAGTGCCGGCGGAGCGGATAAAAGAGGTACTGGAAAACTATTCCGCAAAAAATTCTAGTTCGTGAGGTCTGCGTTGCTTCCTAATCAAACATGAGTCATGCGAATCAGGGGCAAAACTAGGTGCGTACCACTCAAGATTTTTTGTTGACGCCCAAAATTCTATAATTTGTCATTTCAACCAAAGACATTTTTCCATCGCAACCGCGTGGCCCTGATCATTGCGCAGAATAACGGCGTAAACCCCTGAGGCAGCCCCTGTCAATTGGAGCCAGCCCTTTCCCCCGACGTTGAGGTTTTCAAGCAAACGCCCATCCATAGCACGGATTTCCAGCCGCCAGGCATGCTCGTCGGCATCTTCTCCAATGATCTCAAAGTAGGCTTGACCCATGCCGGATGCCAGCCGCAGGCTGTATCCGCTCGACGCAAAGCTCAGGGCTCTAACAGGACTTTTGAAAGATTCGCCAGAAAAATCCACTTGATCCAAACGATAGTAATTCAACCCTTTATAGGGGTTGGGATCATTAAAATCATATCGCGTTTCGCCCTGGGTTTCATTGCCCTTACAGGGAATTGAACCAATGTTTTTCCAGGTAAACCCATTGCTGCTTCGTTGCACGATAAAATGGGAACAATCATTTTCTGCCGCTGTGATCCAATGGAGTCTGGCTCCTTTCCCCGAAAGGCTAGCCTTGAACTCCAGGAGTTCTATGGGCAGTGCTGCATTCACAGCGGCGAGGGCATCTACCCGACCCCAGCCATATACATTGTTGGGGCGCGAATTGGCGTTGTCGTTGCCACAAAAAGGGGCTACCGCAAAACGGGCTACGGCATTATCCCGCATCAGATCTTCAATTGCATCTACATCGCCAATAAGGTCTGGCCGGGCGCACATGATCAGCGCAGCTACGCCCGCTACATGTGGGCCTGCCATACTGGTGCCGTTCCAGGTAGCGTAATTATAAGTAGCGGGATTGTTGTCGTGCCCAACACAAGAACGGATACTTGAGCCGGGTGCCGCAATATCCGGTTTCATGATATTGGTATAAACGGTTACCGGTCCACGGCTGCTATACCCGGCAATATTGTCGTTAGCAGCATTGGTGGTGGCGCCTACTGTAAAGCTGGCATCATAAATTGCTGCAGGAGCGTCTACTGTGCTACACCCGGAGCCTCCGTTTCCTGCCGACACGACCACTACGATCCCGGCAGCCCGCACATTCTCTACCACGAGTTCCATGTCGTCATAATTCGAAGCATCGCAGCCTTCTGATATAGGGCAGCCCCATGAATTGTTGATCACATGAGGTGCTTTTGTAGGATCTTCGTTTTCGTCATTGAGGTCTGTGGGAGCCACAAACCACTCAAAGCACTCGGTATAAGTGGCTGGAGTTCCATCGCCTTCCTCCATATTCCGGCAGCCCATCCAGATCGCTTCTGGCGCCACTCCGATGTCGTTGGCTCCAACATTGCCTACCATAGTTCCCATGGTGTGCGTGCCATGATCGTGGTCATCGCAAGGTTCGTCCAAATTCAGGCCGCAGGAGTTTGCGCCCCCGTTGATCAGCGCATGAATAGCATCGTGCCAATTATAATTATGGTCTGCAGCAGAGCCATTCCAACCTCGGTATTTTTCCTTGATGGCCGGATGCTCCCATTCATAACCGGTATCCTGACCACCTACCACTATGCCGTCACCTTTGATGGGCGGGTTTAAATTCCAAACATCATCTGCGTTTATCCTGGTAATGCCCCATTCAATAGCCCGGTCTTGAGCGGGCATGTTCAGTTCATCCAAAGGCAGGCGATCCAAGTGTAAAACAGGGTTGAGTTTTAGGCGGCCTACCTCCGGAATTTGGGCAATTTGCTCAAGCAAGGCCCTATTGCCTTTGGCCCAAAGGGCATTGATGATCCAAAAAGAATGGAGCGGAACGCCTTCATTGTGTAAGACATCCCGCACAGTACGTTGGTCATTTTCTGCAAAAACAGAGAGCGTTTCAAAAACATATTTGCCCTTGTCTGCCTTCTTCCGAAGTTGTTTGGCCGCGCTTACATCGGCTTGTTTTTTCATGATTATGAGAAACTCTACCGCTGAATCAGGATTCTCGGCATAGTCCCAGAGTTTGGGATCAATTTTAGCACTCCATTCAGAATTCTGAGCGAGGGCGGGCTGGCAAAACCAGGCATTGAGCAACAGGAAAAAGAGATATATACGCATGATGTCATTATTAAAAAGCGGTCAAATGTACTTATCTGCTTGTTTTTTCAGCCCAAAAGAGCCATGTTTTTTAACAAGTTTACTGGATGGGCAAGATGGGTAAGGAAAGGTTTACTATATTTCGCCTGAAAAACGTGCCCAATTTAAACACTACATTTTCTATGAAAAAACTGCTTTCGGCTCCTATAGTTTTAATCTTTTTAGGCTGTTCAATCCCAAAAATCGTTGGCCAAAAGCCTGCTTCTGATACAAAAACCAATTTGTCCAATGATTCCTGGCATATTGTAGCCGACCAAATTGACCCCTCCAATTATTACGGCATCACTGTTGCCAATGGCATGATCGGACTCGTTTCTTCTCCCGACCCAATGCGTGTCAAAGAGGTTGTCCTCAACGGTGCATATGACAATTACGGTCGCGGACGGGTGAGCAACATCCTCAAGGGCTTCAATTTTATGAATATGAACCTCGATGTGGATGGGCGACGCATATCTCGAAACGATATTTCAAATTACAAACAAGTGCTGGACATGCGGCATGCACAGCTTAATACAAGCTATGATGTGGGCGACAAACTCAGCGTGAGCCATACCCTCATGGCTTTGCGGCACTTGCCTTATTCTGCACTCAGTATCATCGAGATCAAGGCCCTGAAAGACGTGAGCATCACGCCCATGGCGGTCATTGAAGCCCCCGATATGCTGCAGGATGTGCGCAACCTGTATGCTGAGATTGACCGCCCGCATGTACTTATTCCGCTGTTGACCTCGGTAGCGAAAAGCCCTTCTGGCAAATACACGGTGGCAGCCTCTTCCAGTTTTATTTTTGAAGAAGCGCATGGCTCCGAGCCCGACCTGATTCACGAGGATTGGGATTACAACATGCACCTGTTGAAATTTCATAAAAAGTTAAAGGCCGGAGAGACCTATAAATTTGCCATTGTTGGCACACTTATCAGCACAGCCCATACCCTCGATGCACACAATGAAGCGGAGCGCCTTACCATTTTTGCAGCCCTCGAACGCACTGAACGCCTCCTTAAACGGCACAACGAGGCATGGGACAAACTTTGGGCTTCCGACATCACCATTGAAGGCGATGTGGACGCCACCCGCGATGTACATTCGGCTATGTATCACCTCTATTCCTTTGGCCGGGAAGGCACTGCACTCAGTCTTTCTCCTATGGGCCTGAGCGGGTTGGGTTATAACGGTCACGTTTTCTGGGACACCGAGCTCTGGATGTACCCGCCCATGCTCCTGCTTCACCCGGAGATTGCCAGATCCTTCCTTGAATTCCGCTACCAGCTGCTAGACGAGGCCAAACAAAATGCCTTCTCTCACGGCTATCGAGGTGCAATGTACCCTTGGGAAAGCACCACCACGGGACAGGAGGAAACACCCGTATGGGCGCTTACCGGCCCGTTTCAGCACCATATTACAGGTTGTGTTGGCTGGGCAGCCTGGCAATATTATTTGGTAACGAAGGACAAAACCTGGTTGCAAGACCGTGGTTGGCCAATTTTGAAGGAAGTAGCTGATTTTTGGTCCTCCCGGGTGGAAAGAAACGGCCCTGGTCATTACGACATTATCAACGTCATTGGTGCAAACGAGTGGCAGGAGAATATTGACAACAATGCCTTTACCAATGGCATGGCAATTACCGCTTTGCGTTATGCCAGCGATGCCGCACGTGAATTGGGGCTTACACCCGACCCCGATTGGGCTTTGGTGGCCGACAATATCCCCATCCTGAAATTCCCCGACGGCACTACCCGCGAAAACGCCACCTACGATGGTGTAACCATCAAGCAGGCCGACGTGAATCTACTCGCCTACCCACTTAAGGTCATCACCGACCCGGCTCAAATCAAAAAAGACCTCGACTATTACGAGCCCCGCATGGCGAAAGACGGTCCGGCCATGGGCAATGCCATCCTAACTGTTTCTGCTGCCCGGGCAGGGGATGCCGAGCGTGCGCACAAGCTTTGGGTGAGCAGTTACAAACCGAATGAGGTGCCCCCCTTTGGCGTGCTGGCCGAATGTGCTGGCGGCACCAATCCGTATTTTGCCACGGGTGCTGGTGGTTTTTTGCAAGCCACTATGATGGGTTTTGGCGGGCTGGACATTACGCCGCAAGGTATTGTACAATTAAAAACCAAGTTGCCGAAGGGCTGGAAGTCGCTTACGATTACAGGAGTGGGAGGAAAGACTTGGGGGGTGAAGTAGTTTTTGTCCATGAAAAACTGTACCTTTGCTACCTAATTTTCATGGATCAATGTTTTTTGAACGTCACGCTGCAACTCAGCTCTATTACTATTTGCAACACTTCCCAGCCACTGTTTTGCTAGGTGCTCGACAAGTGGGCAAAACGACCTTAGCCAAATCGTTGGAAGGCAAAATTGGACGCCCGTTCATGTACCTTGATTTGGAACGGCCATCGGACTGGGAGAAATTACGCGATCCAGAATCGTTTCTCTCTCCGCTCCGAGAACATTGCATCGTTATTGACGAGGTCCAAACCAAGCCCGAATTGTTTGCTGTACTCCGGCCAATTATTGATGAACACAGGACGCCGGGGCGGTTTGTATTGTTGGGCTCTGCCGCGCCGTCAGTAATCCGTGGCGCATCAGAGACGCTGGCAGGTCGGGTAGCCTATATCGAACTTTCTCCGCTCAGCTTGCCTGAGGTATATCCACAAGTTTCACAGATGGAACACTGGTTTCTAGGAGGTTATCCAGAGGTGTTACTTTCATCGGATACGGTGCTGGCACAAGAGCGTTTGCAGCAGTTCGTACGCACCTTTGCTGAAAGAGAGTTGTCGGGCTTGGGGCAGGATGTGATGGCACCGCTCCTCCTCCGTCTTTGGCAAATGTTGGCCCATGTACACGGACAAACCGCCAATGTTCAAGAACTTGGCAACTCACTGGGCATTGCGACCAAAACCGTGAACCGTTATCTCGATCTACTGGAGGGAGGCTTTATGATCCGGCGCCTACAACCGTGGTTTGTGAATGTTGGCAAGCGATTGACCAAGACTCCCAAAACCTATCTCCGTGATTCTGGCATGCTGCACACGCTTCTCCGAATTCCAACATCGGAAACCCTCATTGGGCATCCAGTTTGCGGTGCATCTTGGGAAGGTTATGTTATTGAGCAAATTATCCGAACTATAGGGTCGCGTTGGGAATTCTATTTTTACCGAACCCAGCAAGGCGCAGAAATTGATTTGCTCCTAATCTCTCCCTCTGGTAAAAAGGTAGCTGTCGAGGTGAAATTTTCCAGTGCTCCGCAGGTTTCCAAAGGTTTTTACTTCAGTATAGAGGATGTAAAATGCGATTATGCCTTTATCATTGTGCCAGAGACAATTACTTATCAAAAACCAAACAATGTTACCGTGTGTAGTTTGATATGGTTCTTATTGGAAGAACTTCCAAAAATAGGCTGAGGAGTATAATGATGACGCTCTCCATTCTCTTTTCCATCGCTTATGCTTACTTGCTAATCACTTATCGCCGGGCCTGGCGGGCACTCCCAGAATTGAAATGGCCAGAAGGTTTTGAGCCCAAATCCACCATCACCGTCCTCATCCCCGCCCGAAACGAAGCAGAAAATATCGGGCCCTGTTTAAGCTCAATTTTGGATGGCAGCTACCCGCCAGATCTTTTAGAAATCATCGTAATAGACGATTTTTCAGAAGATAAAACCATCCAGGTCGTGCAGCAACTTTCCGAAAGTTTAGAACTTTCGGAAAGTTCGATTTCTTCCATCCGGCTTGCCGACCAGCTCCCCCCCGAAGCCCGATTCAGACCCAATAAGAAAAAAGCCCTCGAACTCGGCATTGCCCGGGCAAGCGGCGAAATTATCGTGACTACCGATGCAGACTGCATCGTCCCGAAAGACTGGTTGATGCATATAGTACATTCTTTTGAAAATCCATACACCAAAATGGTATGCGCTCCGGTCGCTTTTCATCAAGAAAAAAACCTTTTCGAAAGGTTTCAATCGCTTGATCTTCTTGGGCTTATGGGCATTTCAGGGGCAGGTTATCAATTAGGCTGGCATGCCCTGGCCAATGGCGCAAACCTTGCTTTCAGAAAATCAGTTTTTAAGGCCGTAAACGGCTATGCTGACAGTGAGCATCTGGCCTCCGGCGACGATATGTTCCTGGTACAAAAAGTGACAGCCCGCTGGCCGGGCAGCGTTGTTTTTATAAAAAATCGGGCGGCAACCGTTTTGACCAAAGCGACGCCGGGTTGGCGAGCCTTTTGGCAGCAACGGCTGCGTTGGGGCACTAAAAATGCTGCTATTCCCTGTTGGCCACTTCGGTTATCTTTATTGGCCGTTTTTCTTTTTTGCTGGAGCATTTGGTTGAATTTGGCGCTGGCCTTTTACCCTGCCACGGATGGAATAATTGCCAACACCTTCTGGATACTCCTGTTTCAAATCCTTGTAAAGGCCCTTTGCGATTACTTTTTTCTCTCCAAAATTTGCCAGTATTTCAACCGGAAAGACTTGATGCGTTGGTTTTTGCCTTCGTTTTTCCTGCACACTGCGTACATTGCGCTCGTGGGAACAGCGAGTCTTTTTTTCAAAAAATTCGAATGGAAAGGTAGAATATCCAGGTAAGGAAAGGACACTAAGAGTTCATCTGATTCATATTTGCCGCTTTATGCACTCCCCAAGCTAGCGTATGGCGGCTGGTACAAGCTTAAACAAATGATAAAAATGTCCGTTTCCTTATGCGTCCACATTTTCACCCGCAGCAACATTTGCCAGCGGGTTCACATTGAACAAATTTTTACCCGATGTATCTTCCTGCCTCAGCCAAGGGCTTAGGTGAGTAAAAGCGAATACGGGCTCACATTGAACATAAACAAAAAATGTCCCACTTAAAAGAAGGCGATCTCGCCCCCGCATTTTCGGCCCTCAATGAAAAAGGCCAAACCATAAACCTTGCCGATTACAAAGGCAAAAAACTGGTGCTCTATTTTTATCCCAAAGACGACACACCCGGCTGCACAGCAGAATCTTGCAGTTTGCGCGACGGCTATCCGCGCTTTCAGGCCCGGGGCTATGAGATCCTCGGTGTAAGTCCTGATTCGGTGAAAAAGCACATAAAATTTCAGGAAAAGTATAGCCTCCCCTTTAATTTATTGGCCGACGAAGACCATGCTGTAGCAGAAGCCTATGGTGTATGGGGCGAGAAAAAATTCATGGGCAGAGCTTACATGGGTATTTTGCGCACCACCTTTGTGATCGATGAAGCGGGTAAAATCGAAAGGATCATTTCAAAGGTCGATACAGAGAACCACACAGAGCAGTTGCTGGAGCAGTAACCCTGCAATTGTTGCGTAAAATAAATTTCAATTGCTGGTTTTGACACTTTGAGTAGTTTTACGGCTTGACCCATTTATCCGCTGCAGCCTTGGCGGAGGCGAATCTTTGTTAAGTTCGAATCATTTTTGCCGAAGCCTGGCTATAAAGTATGGTTAAGGCGTAAGATAAATAATTATAAACGGCCCTCCTTCGCCCTTAATGGCATGGTGGACAAAACAGCATTCATGAAAAAAATCGGAATTCTACACGGAAAAGAAAGTTCATTCCCGGAGGCCTTTGTGGCACGGGTCAACTCCAAAAACGTCAAAGGTGTATCTGCGGAACCCACTCATGTGGACGAACTGATGCAAGGAAACGCCACTCCTTATGCCGTAATGATTGACCGCATCAGTCAAGACGTACCCTTTTACCGCGCTTATGTAAAAAACGCCGCGCTGAATGGAACTGCAGTACTCAACAATCCTTTCTGGTGGAGCGCCGACGAGAAGTTCTTCAACAACTGCCTGAGCACGAAAATTGGCGTGCCGGTGCCAAAAACCATTCTGCTGCCTTCCAAAGAAATGCCCCCCGATACCTCGGCGCAGAGTTTCCGAAACATGAAATACCCTTTGGAATGGGACAATATGATCGAATACCTCGGCGGGTTTCCCTTATTTATGAAACCCCATTCGGGCGGCGGCTGGAAAAGCGTGTACAAAGTAGAAAATTTCGACGAGTTTTTCCGCGATTACAATGAAACCAATACATTGGTTATGATGCTTCAGGAGGCCATTGATTTTGATGCTTATTTCCGCTGCTATTGCCTGGGGGGCAAATATGTGCGCATCATGGACTACGAGCCGCGAAATCCACACCATCTCCGATATGTGGCCGACCACAAAGTTAGCAAAGAACTTCGCCAGCAGATGCACGACCTTGTGCTTCGAATCAACCATTATCTCGGTTACGATTTCAACACTGTAGAATTTGCAATTCGCGACGGCATTCCTTACGCCATTGATTTCTGCAACCCGGCCCCAGATGCCGACATAAATTCGGTAGGCGAGGAAAATTTTGAATGGGTGGTGGAAACCGCGGCAAAAATGACCATCGAAAAAGCACTTGCCCACAAAGCAGGCGGGAACAACCTTACCTGGGGACAATATGTGCAAGATTCGGTAGCAGGGCGGATGTCCTCCATTCCTGCACCAACCCCAGCGGCAAAGCTCGCAAAATCAAGTTCTAAAGCAAAAAAGTAAACAGCAAGTAAATTTCCAATGACCAACTAGAAATATTCAAGTGGTGCCGGGGTTTGGACATTGGACATTTCTTGTTGGACATTGGAAATTTAAAAATCAAACGATGTACCCAGACCTTTCCTACCTCTTTCATGATTTGCTTGGCACAGCGCCCGATAATTGGCTCTCCATTTTTAAAACCTTTGGATTTGTCCTTGCCCTTTCTTTTCTGGTAAGCGCACTTGTGTTCAACATCGAACTCAGACGCAAGGCTCGCGAAGGCTTTTATCAACCCGTAACGGTTTCATTCACAGAAGGCTTACCCGCTACAGGGGGAGAGATTTTGGCTAATGCCATCGCAGGGCTTCTGATTGCGGGGAAGGGCCTTTATGCCTACCAACATTACGGAGAATTTCGGCACGACCCGGCCTCCGTAATTCTTTCTACAAAGTTGCACTGGACAGCCGGACTGATCGGCGCGGCGGTGCTGGCCGGGATTACCTGGTGGGACGGGCAACGCAGGCGAAAGGACCCGCCCGTTACCGTAGAGCGACAATTATACCCACACGACCGCTTGAGCGAAATGACCGTAATGGCCGCTATTGGGGGCATTTTGGGCGCCAAGATCTTTGACGTTTTCGACAATTGGGAGTCATTTTTAAAAGATCCTGTTGGGTCCCTTGCTTCAGGGGGAGGCCTGGCTTTTTTTGGTGGCCTTGTCATGGGTTTTGTCATGGTGGTCTGGTTTATGTGGCGCCACAAAATTCCGTTCTGGCCTACCGCCGATGCCGTAGCCCCCGCATTGACAGCAGGATATGGCTTTGGGCGTATTGGTTGCCAACTTTCTGGCGACGGCGACTGGGGCAAAGTCAATATTGCACCCAAACCAGATTGGATGTCGTTTTTGCCTGATTGGATGTGGGCCTACCGTTACCCGCAAAACGTGCTCAAGGAATCCGTGCCCATAGAGGGTTGTGAGTATGAATATTGCATGCAATTGGCCAAGCCTGTGTACCCCACGCCTTTTTATGAAGTGGTGCTGATGATCGTTGTTTTCGGCATCCTGTGGGCACTGCGCAAACGGATCAAACCGATGGGCATGATTTTTTTCATCTACCTGGCGCTCATTGCGATAGAGCGGTTCTTCATTGAAAAAATTCGCGTAAACGTGGAACACGATATAATAGGCATAAAGCTCACTCAGGCCGAAATTATTTCAATCCTTTTGTTTGTTGTGAGCTTGGGAGGGATGATATATTTGGCTCGGTTCAGGAAAGAAAGCTGAGCCGCCCATTTATCTTTGACCTGTCAAGCCCATTTAGAATTCACGGTTTCATTAATTAACAACCATTTTAAAATCATGAGAATCAAACTGTTCTTCGCGGCAATGATGGCACTGGTCGCCATGTCATCCACC
Organism: Saprospiraceae bacterium; assembly: GCA_046160345.1. Lineage (GTDB taxonomy): Bacteria > Bacteroidota > Bacteroidia > Chitinophagales > Saprospiraceae > M3007. The sequence continues at coordinate 8,344 of JBJXGO010000155.1, read as the reverse complement.
ACATTGGAAATCCGCCCCTGGGAATTGCTCGGCGTACGCAAAATCAATTATGGACTTGACCGGGATGAGATTATCGTCACCCGTGCTGAAGGCGTTTTTTCTGCAGTGCAACTCCGTATCAAACGCAGCCCGATCAACATGCACAAAATGGCCATCCATTACGGCAATGGCGAGGTGGACGAAATCGAACTCCGAGAAAACTATCGCGCTGGTGGTAAAAGCCGGGTGATTGACCTGCCGGGCAACAAACGCATAATCAAAAAGGTGGTGTTGTGGTACGACACGAAGAACCTTGCAAGGGGCAAGGGCGTGGTCGAACTTTGGGGACGGCATTGAAAAATGTGGTCAATGCGTCATTTCAAGTTTTGGGAAGGCCCGCAACGGATGGGATTTCCTGCCTGAAGGGCTTTTCCAAAATTCGAGACAGATGCCTGTTTTATCCATCGTTTCTGCCGTTTATCCGGTGAGCGTTGTTTTTTATCGAAATTTGGTTTATAAAATAAACTAGTCTATATCTTTGTTTTAATTTATTTTTCAAACCAACCTGTTACTAAACGATGGAACAAACAGAAAAAACGCTTTCTCCTCAAGAAAGCCTCCGTGTAATTCGGGAAACCATTGATCTTGCCAAACGATCTTTTCGGGACAACGGCTTCCATTTTTTGCTTTGGGGCTGGCTGGTCGTGTTGGCTAGTATGATCCACTGGTACCTTCTGGTGAACCGGTTGCATCCAAACCCCGAAATTGCCTGGGCTGTGATGGTTGTAATTGGCATGCCCGCTGCACTTATCCGGGAGTGGCTGCGTTCAAAACAGACACAGGCACAAACCCCCAATCTTTTCCATAGGATGTATGGTTTGATATGGTTGGGGTACGGCATTTCGATGGTCCTTTCAATCCCTCTGGCAATAAGCAATGGTATTTCTCCCGTGCCCTTTATATTGGTCCTCACGGGATTTGCTACATTTTTGTCTGGTATCATTTTAAGTTTCAAACCTTTGGTTTTCGGCGCAGTCGCCATCTGGGCTGGCGCACTTTGGTGCCTTTTCCTCTCACCCGAACAACAGCTACTGGTGCAGGCCGCTTCTGCGGTATTTGGCTACCTGCTCCCCGGATATCTGCTCAACTACGAAATGAGAGAAAGTCATGTATCAGGAACTTGATCCACTACTTTTATCACAACTACGGCTGACGATCATGTCCTACCTCATGGTAGCGCGCGAGGCGGAGTTCAATGTGCTCAAAGAAAAAACCGACGCAACGGCCGGCAACCTCAGCGCGCAATTGAGCAAATTGCAGGAAGCAGGATACCTTGTCTTGGAAAAAACATTCCGCAACAACTATCCGCTCACGCTTTGCCGCATCACCCCACAAGGCATTGCGGCGTTTGAGGGGTTTTATAGGGATTTGAAAACATATTTTGATAGGAAGGAGGGAAAGTGAGTACCTCCGGTTCTGCTGTGAGCGTAAATACCGAGGTAGATATTTTGCGAAAAGTATCGAAAAGCACTGCCTGCGGAACTTTATGAAGTAACAACAAGGCGACTTAAGGAGGCCGTTCGCCGTAACATTGAACGCTTCCCAGACGAATTCATGTTTGAATTGACTCTATCTGAGTTCAAAAACTTGAGGTCGCAAATTGCGATCTCAAGTTGGGGCGGCACGCGTTACCCGCCCTTTGCATTCTCTGAACATGGGGTGGCAATGCGTTCAAGCATATTGAATAGCCCCAAAGCCATTCAAACAAATATCGCAATTGTAAAGGCATTCATAGCCTTTCGCCGATATGCACTAACCTACGACGAGTTAGCCCAAACAATCAAGGATCTGGAAGCCAAATTTGACAAGGAGTTTGCTGACATCAACGAAGTGCTTCACTGGTTGGGAGAAGAGAACCAGGCTCGGTTCAATGAAAATCAAGTCCTTCAAAATGGAGAGATAACGCCCAAGGAATGGGCAGAGCGGGCATGGATTGGATTTCGGAAAGAGGCTGAAAAAAGCCCTCCGCTGTACTTAAGAAGGATACCCTTCAACGACGTGGAGTCGGAGTTCATTCGGAGTAGGCAGTGTAAAGATTAGGATAAAGGAGGCAAATGCGCAATTTTGAAACAAATGTTTAATTTGGGTACAAATATGCAACCCATCTCATTTTTAGAAACCGCGATGGCCTTTTAGATCTGCCTGGCCAATGGCTAACGAGAATAAAACCGGTAAAAAACACCCTTCTCTTTCCATTTATACCCCCTTTGTATGCAAAATGTATGCAAACAAAAAACGACCTACCTGGGGCTACCCATATAAGTCGCTGTTTATCAATGTGGGCCTGGCAGGAATTGAACCCGCGACCGTCTGATTATGAGTCAGCTGCTCTAACCAACTGAGCTACAAGCCCGCGTCCGTTGCCGAACGGCGCAAAGGTAAATTTAATTCCTTGGTGGTGAAAATATTGTCGCCCTTGTTTTTTCTGGCGAAATGAATTTCGCAGTACATGAACAAATATTTGGCCTTATGCATTTCCTTTCACACTTTTGCCACTTCCAAAGTCAAACACTTGATAAAATATGGGTTTCCAAAAAGTAAACACAGTAGAAAGTAAAAGCATGATGCAGCATTTCGTCCGCAATTTGTTGGGCGATGTGCAGGCGTTTGAATATATGCTTCAAAATGATTGGTTCGAGCGTGATATCATCCGTATTGGTGCCGAACAGGAAATGTGTTTGGTGGACAACAAGACTTTCAAACCCGCTTGTATCAACATGGAGGTGCTGGAACGCATGGGCGACGACAAGCCATGGTGTGTGACCGAGCTGGCGAAGTTCAACCTCGAAAACAACCTCAGTCCTCGCGAATTCAAGGGCAGCTGTCTGAGCGATATGGAGGCCGAAAACCTGCAATACCTCGCAATTATCCAAAAAGTGCTGGATGAGTTCGACGCGAGCATCGTTTTATGCGGCATACTTCCCACCCTGCGCAAGCACGATCTGGAGATGCACAACCTCACCCCCAAAGACCGGTATTTTGCGCTGATGGCCGCCATTCAAAAGCATCTGTTGGGCACCTCGTTCGAGCTTCGGGTAGAAGGAATTGACGAACTGCTGGTCAAGCACGATTCGCCCCTTTTGGAGGCTTGCAACACGAGTTTTCAGGTACACTTGCAAGTGGCGCCGAAAGAATTTGTGAAGATGTACAACATCGCACAGGTATTAGCCGCACCCGTAATTGCGGTTTCGGCCAATTCACCTCTGGTTTTTGGCCGCCGACTTTGGCACGAGACGCGCATCGCACTTTTCCAACAAAGCCTGGATACCCGCACCACGTACGATCACATGCGCGAGCGTCTTCCTCGTGTTAATTTCGGCTCCGGCTGGCTAAAAGGCGATATCACCGAAATTTACAAGGAAGACATCAGTCGCTTCCGTGTACTGCTGGCAGGGGCCATAGAAGAAGACTCCATGGCCATGGTGCGGGAAGGAAAAACACCCAAACTTCGTGCCCTGCAGATCCACAACTCTACCGTATATCGCTGGAACCGCCCTTGTTACGGCATTTCACCCAATGGCAAACCCCATCTGCGCATCGAAAACAGGGTAATGCCGGCCGGCCCTTCCACGGTGGACGAGATCGCCAACGCTGCCTTTTGGCTGGGCTGTATGATCAGTATGGGGCAGCAATATCCCGACATAACCAAACAAATTGATTTTGCGGACGCACGCGACAACTTTTTGAAATCGGCCAAATTTGGCATGGATACTACCTTCTCCTGGATGAAGGACAAAAAAGTGCCCGTTAAAGAGTTGATCATCAAAGAATTGCTGCCCCTGGCCAAGGAAGGCCTGAAAATGCAAAAAGTAAAACCTGCCGATATTTCAAAATACCTTGACATCATCGAAGCCCGCACCAAGGAGCACAAAACAGGGGCTCGCTGGGCTTTGCGCACATTTACCGCCTTGAAAAAAGAAATCACCAACGACGAAGCCCTTACGGCCGTCACCGCAGCCACCATCAAAAATCAAAGACTGAATAAGCCTGTGCATACCTGGAAAGAAGCCACTGCTGCCGACCTTGAGCATTGGCAGCCCTCCCACATCAAAGTTGAGGAGTTTATGTCCACCGACCTTTTCACCGTGCAAAAAGACGACCTGGTGGCCCTGGTGGCAGAAATAATGGACTGGCGCCGTATCCGGTACATGCCGGTAGAAAACAGCAAGGGCGAACTGATCGGGCTTATTTCGAGCCGCTTGTTGTTGCGGCACTTTGCCCAGAAGTCGGTCAATCCTGATATAGAATCAAAAATTATCACCGTCCAGGATCTGATGATCGAAAAACCGATCATTGTCAGCCCTGAAACTTCAATACTTGAAGCCATGAACAAAATGCGCGAACACGGTATCGGGTGCCTGCCGGTGGTGAAAAGCAAGGAGCTGGTAGGGATCATAACAGAGATGGATTTTTTGCGGATCACTTCGCGGTTGTTGGAGCGGTTGGAGAAGTAGAGGGCGGGGTTTTACAATGCTCGAATTAGATTTAGCCTAGATATCCCAAATTATGGCCCAAAAAGAAGCAAAAGCCCGAGTCAAAATTGACCAACTCCTCCGAGAGGCTGGCTGGCGTTTCTTTGAGGAAGACGGGAAACCTGCTAACATCCAACTCGAACAGGGCACGCGCTTAACCCACGCACAACTGGACGCAATAGGAGATAACTTTGAAAAAATCAAAAACGGGCGCCTTGATTACCTTCTGCTCGATGCAAAAGGTGTTCCATACCTCGTTTTAGAAGCCAAAGCAGCCCATATTCATCCATTGGCAGCCAAAGAGCAAGCCCGCCGCTATGCAGATAGTCAAAACTGCCGATTTGTTGTCTTGTCCAATGGCGATGTCCATTACTTCTGGGATTTGAAAGTCGGCGATCCACAGCCCATTCATGTATTTCCAAGCCCGGAAGAAGCGGTCAAGTTTTCTGCATTCAATCCTCAGCCGGAACGCATTGTAAATGAGACCATTGGTGCTGATTTTATCGTTCGGACACAGCTGCCCCAATTCGATCGCGATCCGCGTTGGCTAGATGAAGTGCAACGCCCCGATTTTTTGAAGGATAATGGCTTGCGCCTATTGCGTGACTACCAGCAAAAAGCGATTTGGGCCATTCTGGATGCCGTAAAAAAAGACAAAACGCGATTTCTATTTGAAATGGCGACGGGTACTGGAAAGACCCTGACTGCCGCAGCCGCAGCAAAACTATTTCTAAAGACGGATAATGCCCGACGGGTTTTGTTTCTCGTAGATCGTTTGGAGTTGGAGAATCAGGCCGAAAAAGACCTCAGCAAGTACCTCAAAAACGACTACGACATCTGCATTTTCAAACAGCAGATGGAGGACTGGCGCAAATGCGAAATCGTCATTTCGACGGTGCAAACCTTGCTTGCAGGCAATCGTTTCAAGCGGGTTTTCCAACCGACTGATTTTGACCTCGTTATTTCTGATGAAGCGCACCGCAGCATCGGCGGTAATAGCCGCGAAGTGTTTGAGTATTTTATCGGCTACAAACTCGGCCTGACCGCAACGCCTCGTGATTACCTCAAAAAGACCGATAAATCCGCCCTTCATGTCAGCGATCCTCGCGAACTCGAACGCAGACTGCTACTCGATACCTATACCACTTTCGGCTGCGAAGATGGTATTCCAACTTTTCGTTTTTCGCTGGTGGATGGCGTAAAAGCAGGGGTATTGATCAACCCAAAAGTATTGGATGCCCGCACAGATGTAACCACCCAACTTTTGAGCGAGGAAGGCTTTTTGGTAATCACCACGGACGATGATGGCAATGAAGCGGAGGAAAACTTCAAACTCCGCGATTTTGAAAAGACATTTTTCTCCGAGCGCACCAATTGCCTGTTTTGTAAAACATTTCTGGAACATGCTGAACGAGACCCGGTTACGGGCGAAATCGGCAAAACCATCGTCTTCACCGTCAGCCAAAAACACGCTACCAAACTCGCGCAGGTGCTCAATGAAATGGCTACCGCCCTTTTCCCCGGAAAATACGACTCGGATTTTGCCATGCAGGTCACCTCGCAAATCCCGGAGGCGCAAACGATGACCACCCAATTTGCCGGGAATTCTTTGCGCGGCAACAGCCGTTTCAGTGCGCTTTACCCGACCTCTAAAACCCGCGTTTGCGTCACCGTTGGCATGATGACGACCGGGTACGATTGTCCCGACATCCTGAACCTTTGCCTGATGCGCCCCATTTTTTCGCCGACTGATTTTGTGCAAATCAAGGGGCGCGGCACCCGGCTCTGCGATTTTTCGGAAATCATCAAAGACCGTAAAACGAAGGAAGAGGTAGGCAAAAGGCTCAAAACCCAGTACAAACTCTTTGATTTTTTTGCCAACTGCGAGTACTTCGAGGAGAAATTTGACTACGATCAAAAGCTCAACCTGCCAGCCCTCCAAGCAGGCAAAGGAGATTTTGAGCCGGAAACCGATGGTGGGAAAATAGGAATTGATACCTATGAAACCCATCTTCTGGACGAACTGCGCACGGTTCAAGAAACTCAGGTTGGTATAGAAGGCATGAAGATTGACCGGATGCTTTACGGTCATTTTGAAGAAACCGCCCGCGCCGATGAGCACCTGAAAACCATGGTGGAAAACTTCGATTGGCAGGCTGCCGAACGCTACGTCGTGGATAATCTGTTTGAAAAGCCCAACGATTTCATCAACATCGAAAAACTCCGCCGTGCCATTGGCAGCGACCGCCGGGTGTCGCTCACGGAAATCCTGCAACTCATTTTTGGCTTTATTCCTTACCTGAAAAACCGCCGCGAACTGCTCGGCGATGAGTTCAACCGATTCGATTCGCGTTTCAAACCTTCCGAAACCGAATTCAATCTGGTGCGCCAATATTTTGAAGCCTATCTGCTTGACCCGGAGTTTCGCAGTATTGTGGACTCCAAGCAGTTTGCCCGGCTGGCCACGCATCCCGCCGGACAGTCGTTCAAGTCCGTGCCGGAAAAATGGCGTAGTGTTGTGCCGGAATACGTGAAAGATTATGTTCCAATAAATCAGTTCATGGCCTAATGTACCCCGGAACTCCGTTCCGGGGTAACTGCTAAATACACCACCGGAACGGAGTTCCGGGTTACAATATGCTCGACAACGAAACGAAACGCCGCATTGACACTGCCCGCGACATACTGGTAGGAAAAGTTCCTGACCCTAAATCACAAGTAGAGCAGATTACCCTCGCCCTGATCTATAAATTCATGGACGACATGGATTTGCAATCCGTGGAATGGGGCGGTGTGCGTTCCTTTTTTACGGGCGATTACGAACGTTATGCCTGGTCGAGGCTCTTTGATGCTTCTCTTGGCGGCTTCGATATGCTCAACCTGTACAGCGAAGGCCTCACGCGCATGGGCGAGAATCCGCACTTGCCTTTGCTATTCCGCAGTATTTTCAAAAATGCCTTCCTGCCTTTCCGCGATGCCGAGACGCTGCGGCTTTTTCTCAAAACCATCTCGGAATTTAACTACGACCACAGTGAACGGCTGGGCGATGCCTACGAATACTTGCTTTCGGTGCTCGGCTCGCAGGGCGACGCAGGACAGTTCCGAACACCCCGGCACATCATTGACTTCATCGTGCAGGTCATCAATCCACAAAAAAACGAAACCATATTGGACCCAGCCTGCGGCACGGCTGGCTTCCTGATTTCGGCCTATAAACATATCCTTGCCCAGAATACAACACTCAAAGAGGTGGCGGGCGGACTGCTCAATACCGACGAACGGAGCCGACTGGTGCAAAACTTCACCGGCTACGACATTGACCCCGGCATGATTCGCAATGCGCAGGTCAATCTTTACCTGCACCAGTTTCCGTATCCCAAAATATTCGAGTACGACACCCTCAGCGATGAAGACCGCTGGAACGACACCTTCGACATCATCCTCGCCAACCCGCCTTTTATGACCCCGAAAGGCTTCAAGGTGCTCAACAAACGCTATCGGATACAAGCCAACCGTTCCGAAGTGCTGTTTGTGGACTACATCGCCGAGCACATTCATCCAGTGACGGGGCGGGCGGCCATCATTGTGCCAGAGGGCATCATTTTCCAGTCCTCGGGTGTGTACCAGGCCCTGCGGCGGATGCTGGTGCAGGAAGGCTATCTCTGGGCGGTGGTATCGCTGCCCGCAGGCGTGTTCCAGCCGTATAGTGGCGTGAAAACCAGCATTTTATTGCTCGACCGCCGGGTAGCCAAGAAGGCCGACCGGGTTCATTTCGTCAAAATTAAAGCCGACGGATTCGAGATTGGCGCTCAGCGTAGGGTCGGTGTAAATAA
>JBJXGO010000154.1:0-13501 GCA_046160345.1 Saprospiraceae bacterium | reverse complement strand
CCTTGAGCCCTTGCTGCTATTAAACCCAGGTACGCTGTTTTTATCACCGAAAATCCGCTATGATTCAAATTGTGGTAATTCGGCTTTTGGTTTTTACTCCCCTTAACTTAATGGGGTTGGTGCGTTGGCATTGAGCGTTGGCTTTCGGCGGCATGGACGTACATCCTTTGTTCGCTGTTGTTTACATATAAAAGTTGATAAATACCCAAACAGAAATATACATTATCCCAAAAATCAAAGGAATGTAATTCTCCAAATGGGTTAATGGAGTATATTTATTACTGTCCTTACCCTCGCCGAGGGCTTTCCATTCTGCTGACCAATATGGGCTGGCAGGAAGCCTTTTCTCCAGTTCTCCAATTACTTGATATTTTGCACTATTTAGTTGGCGATAAGACTTTATTAAACGCCACCACACATAGCACAACAACAAAATAGCGAGTATTGGAAAAGTCGTCAGCCATTTTGGCGTAATTAGTTGAATTTTTTCAAAGGCAAATCCAATCACTCCAATAATGGTAGTATTTAGTGTTAAGAAAAAAACGTTTGCAAGGTTTCTCCTCTCACTAATTTTATCTGCCATTTCAACATAAATCTTGTATTGCTCAAGAATATGCTCTTGATACAACGATTTATTTTGGGCATATTCATTATTACTGTCAATGGGAATCCACAAATCCTTTTCGTTCATTTCTGTTTTATTTTGTAAGTTCACGAATTGCTTCAATAATGCTTGAAGTTTGCCATTTCACGATTTTATCAGCACTATTTTTTACTAGCACGGAAGTTTTTTCACTAGCCCAAGGCTCAATGGCTATTATTGGCTTCGGGTTATAGAATTCGTTTTTAGCAATGTAAATTTCTTTATCTATCCATTTGCTATAGGATGAATAAACACCCGCTAGAATAACGACTACGGACGAAGGTGCTATCTGTGCTTTGATGGCATCATAAAGTTGAGAATCATTTTTAGCATTATGGATGGGGTCGTTTTGGGGAACCGAATAGTTCCTGTAGTAGAAATAAGGAGCGTCGTCGAGCAACGCAACTAGTTTTTCGTAAGCATCACTATATGCCCACGAATGACTGATAAATAAATTTTTAGTACTAACCATGATGATGAGTTTTAACGAAAACCAAGAGTGAATTTTTCCCAAGTGTCTTCAAATATCGTTGCAAGTCTGACATCCCTGTAGGATGGCTTGTGCCCAATATTAAATGTGCAAAGCCAAACCTCAACTCTATTATATGTATTTTGCCAGCGAGGATGGTGATTATAGGGTTTGACACCAAGTTCATCAATCTTCATCATAAATTTCCATGCATCTTCATAACTAACAAATTCATACATCCGATATAGTTCTCGCATCACATCGCCAACTGAACCAGGTTTTTCACGTTCAATAATCCTCCAAAATTTATATTTTTCTAAAAACTGCTCCTCTTTCTCTTTCGTCAAATTGTCTGGAGGAATTTCACCAACAGGTGTAACTACAGGAGGTGGGGAGTTGGAGACTATTTTAGCCATTACAAGGCGATATTTGATTTGAACAAAATCAATTGTGCTGCCTGTGTAATGCAACTCTATCGCTTGGTAATCACATATTTCACTTATTTCATTATCCAAGAAACGCTTATCAGGCATTTTGGCATTGTTAATAAGAACTGGCAGAATAAGTAAATCTGGATTGTTCTTTTTCCTGTTTAGAAATGTTACTATTTCTTTCCGTACCCAATCATCTTCCATATCAATTCTCCTCTTCCCACTTTCTTCATCTTGCATATGAAGCCAACTTTTGCTAATGATGACTATTAAGGCATCTGCGAGGTTTAGTGCCTTGTTTAAAGAGTCGGGCCACGCATCACCAGGTTTCATGGAGTCAAAGTCAAGAAAAATATTACTATCTCCATATTCACTTTTTAGTGCAGATGCCAATCGATTCGTTTCATAGGAATCAACTCGACGATATGATATGAATATTTTTTTCATTTTTAATTAATTCAAATTTCGGATTAAGGTGAATTCATTTTTTAATGGAACAGTTTTTCAACTAAATGGGCAAAAGAGAAGTCTTTGTCAGTTATCCCGTCAACATCATGAGTTTTGAGTCTTATAGACACAACATTATATACGCCATTCCAATCAGGATGATGCTCAATGCGTTCTGAAATCAAAGCAACTCGACCCATAAATCCAAATGCTTCACTGAAGTCTTTAAAGGTGAAAGTCTTTGTCAGATACCCATTCTTCATTTGCCAACCTTTAAGGGATGCGAGTTCTTTTGAAATTTCAGCATCTGAATATTTATTCATATTTTTTTAATTTTTCTTTTTCAGTCACAGCGAACTACGTCATTGCCACAACTCACGACCATCCCATATTTTACTTAATCGTCCGTTGTGACAAAGTAACCTATATGTAAAATGCCCCCTGACCACTCGCGCAAGCGTACGAAGTAATCAGGGGGCACAGATTTTATTAGCATTTGGGATGGCGGCCATAAATTGTTATGATTTGATTTAGTCCGAGCAAATGTAGGTGGCACATTCAAGTCCGACAAAGATTTTGCCAAATTATTTTCCATTGAGTGCTAAATATTCAAACTATCCAGCGGGCTTTTGATCTTCCCCCAACCTTTTTTTGTGATATGGGGTTAAATTCTCGTAGTTTTTACCCTTGCATGCCCCATTAATTCCCGAATATTTTAGAAGCACACTCCTTTCTCTGAAAGTTGCGTTCCTAAATACTTTGCAACTCATCGTTTCTTTGTCCAAAATCGATACTTGCCAGCATTATGTCCTCTGTCATCAATCACCTGCACGAAACCGACCCCCGCTGGTTCGCCGTGCACACCCGATCCAAAAGCGAAAAATTCGTGCATCGTATGCTGGCGAAAAAGGGCATTCATTGTTATCTGCCTTTGCAAAAACTGATGCGCAGGTACGTAAGGAGTACGCGAATGGTTGAAATACCGCTCATCAATTGCTATGTGTTTGTGCATATCACCAAGCAGCACTATTTGCCGATTCTGGAGACAGAAAATGTTGCAGGATTTGTAAAATTGAACAAAGACCTGCGTGCTATCCCAGATGCAGAAATAGAGATCATGCGACGCGTCACCCTGGAAAAGGGCCTGGATCTGGAGCTGATCCCCGGCAGTTTTACAGAAGGCGAACCTGTAGAGATCACTGCAGGCAACTTGATAGGCATGAAAGGCCGGATCGTGAAAACGGAAGGGACTCGAAAATTTCAAATAGAACTGCTCACCCTTGGCTACAGTCTATTGCTCAGCCTGGATGCCGCCTATCTCGGAAAATTAGAAAAAGATTTGGACTGATTGGGCATTATCTTTGCGGGCTTACGCGTCATACAAGAAACAAGATGACTCAATCCGAATTGCTCGACCGTCTGGAATCCGATCTGAACGAGATATTAAAACAGGTACGAACCCATTTTGCCGACCAAGCCCCTGCACTCATGATTCAGCGGTCTGCTCCTAACCGATGGAGCGCCCAGGAATGTTTTGCTCACCTGAACGCACAATTCGATTATTACCTGCCGCGCATCGAATTAGCCCTCCACAAAGCAAAGGCCCGGCGATGGATGCCTGCCCAGGAACGAAAATCCAATGGATTGGGGCGAAGGGCTATCCAGGCTGTTAACCCGGCCAATTTGGCAACTCGTCCACGGCGAAGCCCGAAGTCCATTAATCCATCCAAGTTGCTGCAAGTAAGGGAAAACGAGTTGAAAATATTTCTAATTAACCAGGAACTCATGCTGCGCCTTCTGCGACAAGCTCGCGAAGTGGACATAAGCAAAGCCAGCATCAAGCCCATGGGCTGGCACATTTCCTCTTTTTTATTGGGTGATTTGCTTGAATATCTTACACGCCATTCGCAGCGACATTTACAGCAAGCGCACTCTACCATTTGGCAATAGCCTGGTAGTTTCTCAGGTTTTCGCGCATACAAAGCGCGCAAACTGGCATTTGGAGCAATTCCCAATTAATTTTTTTCAATTTTCTGCCATTTTGTGCAAATGCAGGGTGACATTCTGACATTTTCCCAAAAGGAAAGCGTAATTTTGCGGGCGTTTTTACAAACTATTTGACCTGAAATGCTTTACGACGCTAACCCGACCATTGAGGGTGTTAAAACCATAGACGAGGCCAGGCAAGGCACGGTATTTTATAATGAATCCGGCCTGATGAACAGTTCACCAGGGCTGAAGCGGTTTTACATTGAGAGTTATGGCTGCCAAATGAATTTTTCGGATTCCGAAATAGTGGCCAGTATTCTCGGCGACATCGGCTATGCGCCTACCCGCAATATGGAGGAAAGCGATTTGATTCTGGTCAACACCTGTTCCATCCGTGAAAAAGCAGAAGAAACCGTACGTAAACGCCTGAAAGTGTTTGAATTGATGAAGCGGGCGCGGCCCGGGATCAAAGTGGGCGTTTTGGGTTGTATGGCAGAGCGCCTGAAAAAACAATGGCTCGAAGAAGAAAAACTTGTTGACCTGGTGGTTGGCCCGGATGCATATCGCGACTTGCCCAAACTCATTGGCGGAGCGGAAGAGGGTGGGCGAATGGTAAACGTGCTGCTCAGCCGGGAAGAAACCTATGCTGATATCAGCCCGGTTCGCCTTGACTCTAATGGGGTGACGGCTTTTATCTCCATCATGCGGGGCTGCGACAATATGTGTTCGTTTTGCGTGGTGCCCTTCACCCGGGGGCGCGAACGCTCCCGAGAGCCGTTCAGTATTGTGGCCGAAGCACGGGATTTGTTTGAAAAAGGATACCGTGAAGTCACGCTTCTGGGGCAAAATGTGGATTCCTATAAGTGGGAAAATCCCGAATCAAGCGAGCGCGCCGACTTCGCTTACCTCTTGGCCATGACCGCTGCGATTCACCCGGATTTGCGCGTTCGTTTTAGCACCAGTCACCCTAAAGACATGACAGACAAGGTGTTGCACACCATGGCTGCCCACGATAACATCTGCAAATACATCCATCTGCCCGTACAATCCGGCAACTCCCGGGTGCTCGAAATGATGAACCGCACTTATGACCGCGCCTGGTACATGGAGCGGGTGGAAAGTATCCGGCGTATTATGCCCGATGCCGCAATTTCGAGCGATATCATTACGGGCTTTTGTTCAGAGACAGAAGAGGAGCATCAAGACACGCTCTCCATGATCGAATGGGCAGGGTATTCCATGTCTTATATGTTTTCCTATTCGGAGCGTCCCGGTACGCTGGCTGCCCGCAAATACCCGGACGATATTCCGGATGAGCTGAAAAAACGCCGGCTTCAAGAAGTGATTTCCTTGCAAAGGGCCGTTAGTTTTCGATATAATCAAGGAGAGGTTGGCAAGATATTCCGGGTGCTTATCGAACGTGATTCGAGCAAGTCAGATCAGGAATATTGTGGTCGGAATTCGCAAAACAGTATGTGTGTGTTTCCTAAAAAGGTGGGTTTGAAGCCAGGGGATTATGTGATGGTGAAGATCAGGGAAGTGACGAGCGCAACGTTGTTGGGGGAAATTGTATAGTTTTTTAAAACAAATAAAAACGGCGGGAAGATTTTCAAAAACGGTTGGAAGTTGTATCGCAATCCTGAACTTAGTTGAGACTGAAGGTGTTTTTTCTGATCCCAAGGACCGTTCGGACTCGCATTTTACCTTTCATGAGTTTGAAAACTCAAATTTGACAAACTGTATTATCAACGTTGAAAACCTGTGATCTATGAACATTCAAGATGTCACAAAACTCTTTGATTTAGAATATTTTGATGGCCCTCTCCTTTCTTTGTTTGCAGATGCTAAAGGGGATTTTTTTCTTTACAAATGGTACGATTTGGCATTGAGTTCTCACCAATGGTTGGTGTTCAAAGTAAAGTACGCGACTATACAAAAGTATTTGAATAAAACATACTCCGAGTATGAGGTTTTAAATGACCAAACACCGAAGACATTTTACTTGATAGAATTTACTGAAAAAGGAAAGCCAAGGCTTGTGAAAACCATTCCACAACAAACGGTTTCGAAGGAATATGAAGGACTAAAATCTGTTTTTTTCAATTCGGAAATGTGTCCCAATTGGAAAGCGGTCCAACATTTTTTCAAAAAGGATAAAATTAGTCGTGCAAATATGTCAGGGATTGGTGCGTCTCCAGAAACCCCGACCTCATTAAATGCAAAATTTATTGTTACTCAAGAGAATGACAATCTCTATTATTTCCATTTAGTAGATAAAAGTGGCCGTATTCTGATGAAAAGTGAAGCTTTCGAAAATGCTAGTAATGCCAGAAAAGGTGTTCAGTCCGTCCGGCATCTCTTGATTGCAAAGCCTAAACACAAATCTCAGGTTAAAGAAGTTCGAAAACGTGAACAAGAGGCATGAATATCATTTGCAATAATGCCCCAACCCACCAAATTCGAGTACGAAATAGCATAAATGGCAAGTAACAACCTCCAATCAATAAAAGCCCGTTTCGGCATAGTCGGCACGTCGCCTGCGCTGGATGCCGCCCTCGAAACGGCCATCCGTGTGGCGCCTACTGATTTGTCGGTGCTCATCACGGGCGAAAGCGGTGTGGGCAAGGAAGTCTTTTCAAAGATTATCCATGCCTTGTCGGCGCGCAAGCACAACGATTTTATCGCGGTCAACTGCGGGGCGATCCCTGAAGGAACCATCAATTCAGAGCTCTTTGGTCATGAAAAAGGTTCTTTTACCGGGGCATCAGCGGAACGTAAAGGGTACTTCGAAACCGTAAATGGCGGTACCATTTTCCTCGACGAGATCGCTGAAATGCCCAACGACACCCAGGCATACCTGTTGCGTGTGCTCGAATCAGGTGAATTTATCCGGGTGGGCGCAAGCAAGACCTTAAAGACAGATGTGCGCATCATCGCTGCCACGAATGTCAATCTGGAAGAAGCCGTGCGCAAGGGCAAATTCAGAGAAGACCTCTTTTACCGGCTCAATACGGTGCCGATTCGGGTGCCTTCCTTGAAAGAGCGGCCAGAAGACATTACCCTGCTTTTCCGTCGTTTCGCGGGTGATTTCGCAGAAAAATATAGGATGCAACCCGTTCGGCTGGACGAACGCGCCGAGTTGGTTCTGGAAAACTATCGCTGGCCAGGCAACATCCGCGAACTCAAAAACGTGGCCGAACAACTTTCTGTACTGTCAGAAGAACGTGCCATCACAGCGGAAGCATTACAGCAAACGATGCCTCAACTGTTTAACCGCCATTTGCCAGTGCCGACTAATGGTAGCGGCTTCGCAGGCAAAAACGGCTCCGAATTTCAGGAGCGAGACCTGCTTTATAAAGTATTGTTCGACATGAAGAACGACCTGAACGAACTCAAGTCTATGTTCTTCAAACTCGTGGAAAGCAATAACTTGAGGATGCCGGAATTGGGGAACCTGAGGCATATAAACGCCAATTATTCAAACAATTCCGCATCGATCTTTGATGAAAACGATTTTTCCAACGACCCTTCATTGCGTTTTCAATCTATTGAAAATGAACGCCTTAAGCCTATCATTATTGACAAAGGAAACCTTTCCAGCAAATTTGACGATAGTGAGGAGGAAGACGCGCCACTTACCATGGATGAAATAGAAAAGGATGCCATCAAGAAAACGCTCTCCAAATACAAAGGGCGTCGCAAAGAGGCCGCTGATGAACTTCGCATTTCTGAGCGGACCTTGTATCGAAAGATTAAGCAATACGACCTTTGAGTCGCCATTCCTGAAAGTTAACATTTCCAAAAAGCCGCGGTTGCAGTGACGCGACTATCGATATTTGCACGTCTTAACTCCCAATTTTGACATTCCAAAACATTTAAACATATCTCTCGGATGAAGCGCATCTGTATTTTTTCATTTTTGTCAATTCTTTCGTTTTCAACACTATTTGCCAATGGCGGCCCAGGCTACAAAATCCGTGTAAAACTGGAAAACTACGCCGCCAATGAACTCACCATCGGCTTTCACTACGGAGAAAAACAGTATGTAAAAGATACCGTTTCCTTGGGGCCCGATGGTTATTTTACCTTCGAGTCCGACACGCTTTTCCCTCCGGGGGTGTATCTTTTGGTTTTGAAACCGGACAATAATTTTATTCAAATTCTGCTTGACGAGAAGAACCAACAGTTCACGATCAGTACGGATGTTAAGGATACCGTGAACAAAATGAAAGTGAAAGGTTCTCAAGACAATGAGGTGTTTTATGAGTATCTGGCCTATTTGAACAAGCAACGCCCCTTGGCGGACACGCTTCGTGCCCAAATGGGCAGGGCCAAGGGTAATGTGGCAGATTCCGTTCGGATCGCCGGAAAAATTACCGATATAGACAAGGCTGTAAAAAAATCACAGTTTGACCTTATCGCCAAATATCCAAATACTATGGCGGCCAAATTGGTCAAAGCGGCCCTTGAACCAGAGCCACCCGATTTCAAAGGCGATGAAAAAGACGTAGCCCGCAAGAAGTATTATTGGATTCGTGAGCACTTCTTTGACAATATGGATATTGCTGACCCGGCATTGCTCCGCAGCCCGGTATTGCACGGAAAAATTGACAACTTTATCACTAAGGTCACGCCACAACACCCTGATAGTGTGAATATTGCACTTGATTGGCTGTTCAGCAAGCTCCAGGGGAAATACAATGGCGAAAACTATAAGTTCTACCTAATTCATTTTTTGAATTACTACGCAAAGTCAACCATTGTCGGCTTTGATGCCTGTTATGTTCATATCGCCAATGAGTATTACTGCAAGGGCATGGCCTCCTGGACGAAGAAGGAAGACCTCGAAAAGATCTGCGACAACGCCCGCCGTTTGGCCCCCATTCTGATCGGAAAAACTGCGCCAAATATTACAGTAATGGATCGCAACAACCAACCGCACGCCCTTTGGGATGTGGATGCAGATTATACGGTGTTGTTTTTCTGGGCAACGGATTGCGGGCACTGCAAAAAAGCTGCACCAAATATGGTGGAGTTTGCAAAAAAATTCAAGGACAAGGGCGTGAAAGTATTTGCAGTTTGTACCGGGGTGGTTACATCCAAAGAAGATTCTAACACCCCCGAAAAGGTGCACGATAGTTGTTGGAAAGGGCTGGCGGAAAAAGAATTCAACGACGATTTGTTCTTCAACACCTACGATCCCTATATCCGAAGCCGTTATAAGACGCTGTACGATGTGCAAACCACGCCACAAATTTTCATTCTAAACCGAAATCATGAAATCCTGATGAAGCGAATAGGAGCCGAACAACTCAGCGATGTAATGGTGCAGGTGATGAAATTCCAGGAAGAAAAAAAGAAAGGGAAATAAAATAGACAGTATACCGAATTAGGCCCTGCAACTTTGGCGATTGTTCCGGCAGCATATTTTTGCAAAATTATTTGGAAAACCAGCCATTCTTTTCATACTTTTGCGCCTCAATTTTTGAATTTCAAGTTTGCAACAAATTTTCAGCAAAATAGCGTCATGAAAAAAGATATCCATCCGGCCAATTACCGCACCGTAGTGTTCAAAGACATCTCAACTGAAGATGCTTTCCTCGGCAAATCATGTGCCGCTACTAAAGACACCATATCCTGGGAAGATGGCAAGGAATACCCGCTCGTAAAAATGGAGATTTCTTCTTATAGCCATCCATTTTTCACGGGACAAATGAAATTGGTTGACACGGCCGGCCGTATTGACAAGTTCAACAAACGCTTCTCGAAGTTCGCGAAATAATTTCCGGCATAGAGTGGTTTTGAAAGTCCCGATAAGCATTCGTGCCTGTTGGGACTTTTTCTTTCTCTACACCTCCCTCCCATGAACATCATTCTCTTCGACACCGATGCGCGCAATCACCTGCTGCCCCTTACGGCTACTCGACCGATGGGAGAAATGCGTGTGGGAATCCTGACGCTCCGTGAAAAATGGGAATTCCGCTTGCGCGGCGCCGCTTCCTACATCACACAGGAATATTTGCAGGAAAAATACCCCATTCGAATAGAGGACGAGAATCTTATAGTTAACGGTGGTGTGTTGCCGACATCGGCTTTGTGTTCGAGAATTGAAACACTTGGCCTGAACGAGGCACTTTTATTCAATGGCGAACTCATCGCTGCACGACTCAACGAGGCACAGTTTGAGTCCTTGTTGGAAGAAGAAGAGCTGGATCAATTGCAGGGACTGGAGCTTGGGCAGGATATCCCACTGGTCGAGATCACCAGGCCCTGGGATCTTGTCCGCCTTAACGGACAGGCACTGCTGGATGACTTTGATTTGCTTACTGCAGGAAAAAGCTCAGTTCCTGTTTCTGATACCAATCGAATTATTGGCCCATTAAGTAACCTATTTCTTGAAAAGAGCGTAAAAATGGAGTATTGCACCCTCAACCTAAGTGAAGGCCCGATCTATATCGCCTCAAATACCGAGGTAATGGAGGGTTCCATGTTGAGAGGTCCAATCGCAATTGGTTCAGATTCAATCGTCAAAATGGGCGCAAAAATTTATGGACCCAGCACATTTGGCCCTGGGTGTAGAATTGGTGGAGAGCTTACGCGCTCCATCTTTTTTGCAAATAGCAATAAAGCGCACGATGGTTATCTGGGCGATTCGGTACTGGGTGAATGGTGCAATCTAGGTGCAGATACAAACAATTCGAACCTTAAAAACAATTATTCCGAGGTAAAGCTGTGGGATTATGAAACAGCCGGTTTTGAGAAAACAGGCCAGCAGTTTTTGGGCCTGATCATGGGTGATCATTCCAAGTGTGCTATCAATACCATGTTCAATACGGGTACGGTAGTTGGTGCCTTTGCCAATATTTACGGAGCAGGATTTCCACGAAACTTCATCCCTGATTTCTCTTGGGGCGGCCCGGATGGTTATCGCACCTATAAATTTGCAGATGCCTGTGAAACGGCTTCAATCGTGATGGCGCGGCGAGGGCAAAGCTTTACCGAACTCGAAAAAGCCATTCTTTACCACGTTTATGACCTGACGGCTCGATTCCGCAGCTGGGAAAAATAAAAACGACCCTGATGATGCAATGGCCAATGATCAACCCACCTTCGCCGAGGCTACGGCCGGTAAAATGACGAAGTACGACCAACGCGGTGTTTCCGCTTCCAAAGAGGACGTCCACGCAGCCATCCAGCATCTGGATAAAGGCCTGTATCCCAATGCTTTTTGCAAAATATTGCCTGACTTGGCTGCAGGAAGTGCCAAACATTGCAACCTCCTTCATGCAGATACTGCGGGCACAAAAACCAGTCTCGCCTATGTCCATTGGCGGGAAACGGGTGACCTCTCAGTATGGGCCGGAGTTGCACAGGATGCGATAGTGATGAATCTGGACGATATGGCCTGCGCTGGTTGCACAAATGATATTATGCTCAGCAGTACCATTGGGCGCAACAAGGGTTTGATCCCTGGCGAAGTCATTGCTGCCGTGATTCGGGGCACTTCTGATTTTGTGGAAAAAATGGCTGCTCATGGAATCAATCTTCATCTCGCTGGCGGCGAAACTGCCGATGTCGGCGATATCGTGCGGACGATTGACGTGGGTTTTACAGCCTTTGCACGCATGAAACGCAGCGAGGTGATCGTGCCCAATGTGCGCCCCGGAGATGTTATTGTGGGCCTGGCTTCTTTTGGGCAATCTAATTACGAGGACGAGTACAACGGCGGCATGGGAAGCAATGGCTTAACGGCTGCCCGCCATGATGTTTTGTCAAAAGAGTATGCGGAAAAATACCCGGAAAGTTTTGATCCACGCCTTTCAAAAGAAGTAGTTTATACGGGAAATAGGCAGGTTACAGAAAAAATTTCCATTGGAAATCAGAACATTAGTGTCGGAAAATTGATTCTGTCTCCGACAAGGACGTATTTGCCTGTCTTGCAGGAATTGCTGCGAGATCATCGCAAAAAAATACACGCCCTGATCCACGTCACGGGAGGCGGACAAACGAAAGTATTGAAATTTGTGAAAGACGTACATATTGTAAAAGACAAGCTGTTTGAGTTGTCACCGCTGTTCAAACTGATTCAGGAGAGCAGCAAAACTCCCTGGCGCGAGATGTATCAGGTGTTCAATATGGGGCACCGCATGGAAATTTACCTGCCTGCCCGTTATGCTGACACCATTATGGCGATTGCTGAAAAATATGGCATCGAATCCCGCGTTATTGGCAGCGTTAGGCGGTCAGAAGGTGAAAAAGTGACCGTCAAAAGCCCATTTGGGAAGTTTGAATACTAGGTAGGGCGAAATTTATTTCGACTTCAAAAACAAGGCGGGTAGAAATTCGCCGCCACAAAATCAGATATTTACAATGAGCAAACTATTCACTATCGCACTTTTTGGCATTATTATTCATGGATGTCAAACTGACCCTGTTCTCGCACTCCAGGAAAAACTCCTTAAAATTGACAAGGTAATGGGGGGCGCCAATGTGACTGATAAAGCTAAGGCTGCCGAATTCGTCCAAACATCGGAGGAACTTGCCCTCCTGGTAGAGAAAACCAATCCGGACCTATATGTTGATGTGCTTTTGAAAGCTGCAGGGCTTGCCAAAACCATTGGTAACCCGCAGAAAGCCATCGAATTGTACATAAAAATAGCCGATGGCCTGCCTCAACATAAAAAAGCCCCAACGGCACTTTTTATGATCGGGTTTGTGCAGGAAAACGACCTGAACGACCTGGAAAAGGCCAAAATGACCTACGAATCATTTCTCCAAAAATATCCTAACGACCCGGATTTTGCTGATGATGCGCAAAACGCGATAAAATTATTAGGCAAATCACCAGAAGAGATAATCAAAGAGTTCGAAAAGCAAACTGGGCAGGAGCAAAAATAAATTTCCACCCTGAACCAAAACCTTCAGCGTACCACTGTCACATCGCCTTTGACTTTAATAGAATTTCCGTTTTGCAGCAATAAAACGGCATGCCAGACAAATACTGCCGGGTTGAAGCCCATTTTGCCGTTTTGGGTTCCGTCCCAACCTGACTCAGGAGCATTAGGTGGGAAATTTTTTCGGGTAAAAACCAAATTGCCCCAACGGTCATAAATTTCAAGCACTTGAATTTCGGTAATATGATCCGGACTGGCGAACAGGGTGAACCAGCCGTTTGAACCCTCCGAAAGGGGGTGTATCACGTTTGGCGCAAACCATCGACCATTGATTTCTTCTACCAAGACCCAGATGGAATCTTTAAGCAGACAACCATTCAAGTCCTGTATTTCGATCGAATAAAGGGTGTTTTCTGCAGGCTGCACAATAATGCCTAGATGGGTCTCCAGCATCAAGATCCCGCTGGAGTTATACCAGGATATGATGACTGGCTGGGCGTTCGTTTCCGCTTGTAATTCGATTGATTCTCCGACCGCAATCGTCTGATCCTCAGCGAGTTCAAGCCATACTGGAGGCAACTCGCCGATTTGAAATTCCCTGATCTCGCAGTTTTCGGTCACAGAATAA
>JBJXGO010000153.1:0-4603 GCA_046160345.1 Saprospiraceae bacterium | reverse complement strand
ACCCTCGATCAAGACGCACCTTACGCAGATGATCCCCCAGAGTGTTTAATTCCTCTGGATATGCCGGATTGGATGGTTTTTTGGCCGTTAACTGAATTTGACAACTATGCAACGAACCCCTGCCCCTGCGGCTACCACAACCACCCCGAAAAAGAATGCGTCTGCGGCCCGGGTGTGGTAAAACGCTATGTATCAAAAATCTCCGGGCCGCTGCTCGACCGTATTGACCTGCATGTGGAGGTGACACCTGTGAGCTACGACGAGCTCACCAACACCGAACGCGCCAAACTTGACAGCACAGCCATACGAGAACGCGTGCTTATCGCCCGGACGGTGCAAGCTGAACGTTTTAAAGATTTGAAAGACGTGTACAGCAATGCACAAATGCCGGGACGGATGGTGCGGGAGGTGTGCAAACTCACGCCGGAAGGGTTAATTCTTTTAAAAACGGCCATGGAACGGCTTCAACTTTCCGCCCGGGCGTATGACCGGATTTTGAAAGTGGCGCGGACGGCAGCTGATCTGGCCGGGAGTGCGGATATACGGATCGAGGATTTGGCGGAGGCGATACATTATCGGAGTTTGGATAGAGAGGGCTGGGCGGGGTAGGCGAGATTTACGATATACGATTGATGATATCCGATTTAAGATTTTGATTTTTAATTTATTGATTTTCAAATTTTTACACGTTTTCATGATATGGATTCTAAATCAAAAAAAATTAGCGCGTTTGAAATTGAGGCGCGATTAATAAACTTTTCTGTTCGGGTAATAAAAATGGCAGAAACATTGCCTAAGGAAATGGCTGCCAGGCATCTAGCTTCGCAAATTATTCGTTCAGCCACTTCTCCAGCCTTAAATTATGGAGAAGCGCAAAATGCGGAGTCGATTGACGACTTTTTGCATAAGATGAAGATCTGCTTAAAAGAACTTCGCGAAACATTCATCTCAGGCATCAAATTGTTAAAACGGTTCTATATTTGCCCGTTAGTAAGTCAAATCGACCTCAAAACCCTGCGTCCTCTCTTATAATCCTGCCAGCCGGTTTCAATTGGTGTCCTTACCTATCTTTTTAAACGCGGCATGCGCTTTCTTGCTTCCATTTCCGTAGCGATACTTTTGACCGGGCTATGCTCCTTTGAAGCAAAAGGGCAAGACAAGATCCTCCAACAACAACATTACGGAATAGAAAACGGGCTTCCCCACCGGGAAGTCAATGCAGTCTGCGAATCCCGCGACGGATTTATTTGGGTAGGTACCAGAGAAGGGCTATGCCGTTTTGATGGCTATGAATTTGTGATTTACCCTGCATCCCGACATGGTTTTACCAGCGATAATTTTCAGGATATTTTTGAAGATCAGGCTGGATCTTTATGGCTGATTCCAAGTACACCGATCGAAGACATTGATATTTGGAATCCCTCCACCGGAGCGCACAGCACCTTCCGTAAGAAATTTGCTACAGTTAAAGACCTTCCACCCGTTTCTGATTTGAACTTTTCCAAAACCAACGAAGGGGTTGTTTTTGTTTTTGAACCCAATGGATCCAGGATTTGGAAGCATCAACCGGATGCCGGGCTCGTTCCGGTGACTATCCCTGTTGGTGTGAATAGAATCATTACTGTCAACCAATTCATCTGGTGCTGGGACGAAGCATCAAAGCTGCTTTATCAGTTGAATCAGGAAGGGGTGACTATAAAAGCCGAAGCTTTTTCAGACAATCTCAACTTAATAAACTTCCATACATACCTGCAATTTCCATTAGTTTTAATCAGCAAGGATCCAGCATCTGCTTACAATACCACCTGGGTGTTAGATAATGAGGGTCCAAGGCAGGCGCCCGGTTTAAGATTAAAGTTTTATTTTGCCTTCCCAGCGCAGGACAATGGCTCAAAAAAGTATTGGTATTGGTATGGTGACAATATTATACTGGACGAAACAGGGGTCGTACAGTACAAAATAGAAAAGCATTCCGAAATGCAAGGGCAGGATCTGGGCCGGGGAATTTGCTTTAGCAACAAAAACAGCTTGTGGATCGGGGGAAATTTTGGCCTGTCAAAAATCAGTTTCCGGTCGAATTATTTTCGTAATTTCTTTAATGGCCTTGGCGCCAAAAATTCCGGAGAATATGCCGTCAGAGGTATAGCAAGGAATGATGATTTTTTATTTTGTCAGATGGAAGCAAAGGGCCTTCATCGGATAGACTTGAAAACCGGGGAAATAAAATTACTATTTAAAAAAGTCAGCAACAACTATTATCTGGGTCTTACCATATTGCAGAACGGTCAAATAGCTGTTAGCCATACAACGCAGGTCTTTGTGCTTGATAAGGAAGGAAAACGCTTGTTTGAAAGCGAGGATTTGGTTGACAGGGTATGGGATATTCATGAAAGAGCAGATGGCAAATTATGGCTTGGCACCGAAAATGGGTTCCTTTTATATGATCTGGAAAAGGGAGTTTTGTTCAAATCCGCTTCAGACCCACGCTTCCAGGCGCTGAATAATGCTTTTGTGTACCATTTTAGGGAAACCAAAGAGGGGATTTATCTGTGCAGCACCAAGGGCTATTTTTTGATTGATCCGGCAAAGGGTATTCTGGAGCACTATTGGAAAGGCGGGGAGGGTCGGTTCCATTTACCCGCTGATATTGTATACCATGCATTCATGGACGAGGATGCAAGCCTGTGGCTTGGTACCAACAAAGGATTGTTTCATCTTTTTCCAAACGGAGACGGAAGTGCATCCAAGCCTTATTATCGCCAATATGATCGGGCAGACGGGCTGAGCAACAATGTTATTTATGCCGTTTATCCTGATAATAGCGGCAACCTGTGGCTTTCAAGCGATTACGGTATCATGCGTTTCGATAAGCGATCAGGCCGGGTTATTTCATTTCTGGAAGAGGACGGTGCTTGCCATAACGAGTTCAATCGAATTTCCCATTTTCAGGATGATAGCGGGCGCATTTATTTTGGTTCTATTGCCGGCATCAGTACTTTCCTTCCTGCTGACATAATTGAAAAAGAAATACTGCCATACCAAATGGTTATTACTGCTTTCGAGCAATTTGACGGCAGCAAAAACAAAATGGTTGATCGCTATCTGGAAGTAAAGCAGCAGGGGCAAATTACCCTGCAGCCCTCCGATCGTTTTTTTAGGATCGATTACAGTTTGCTCAGTTTCAACGCCCCCGAGAAAAATTATTACGCCTATAAAATTGAAGGTGTAGATAGAGAATGGAACTATCTTAAAGATCGCTCCCTTCGTTTTGGCCAGTTGCCTTACGGCAAACATTTGCTTCGTATTCGGGGCCAAGACGCCAGCGGAAACTGGTCGGGCAATGAATTAAGCATCCCCATTTTGGTGCTGAAACCTTTCTACCTGAGATCATGGTTTTTGCTGTGCTTAATTTTTCTGGCCATTGCTGCTATTGTCGGTTATGTCAAATACCACACTTATGCCTTAAAAACCCGGAACAGGGTTCTCGAAGAAAGTGTCAAAGCCAGGACGGCCACAATTGAGGAACAGGCAGAAGAATTGCGGAAACTGGATCAGCTTAAGTCCCGTTTTTTCGCCAATGTGAGCCATGAGTTACGCACCCCGCTCACCCTGATGGTGGCCCCATTGACCAGTATGCTCAAGCGCGAATACTGGAAAGACAAAGACCTGATGCTGCTTCAAATGATGCAGCGCAACGGGAAGCTGTTACTAAAACTGGTCAATGAAATTCTCGACCTTTCCAAACTGGAAACCGGCCGCATCGAAGTGCACGAAACTCCCGTCCTGCTGTTCGAATTCATGCGCCCTTTTGTGGCACAGTTCAGTTCTTTTGGCGACAGCGTACGGGTGAAATTTCACTACGATTATCGGGCGGATCGGGACCTGGTAGTTTTGCTCGATAAGGAGAAGGTTGAAAAAATTATCAATAATTTCCTGTCCAATGCACTAAAGTTTTCGCCGCTGGGAAGTACCGTCGATCTTATGGTAGAAGAACAGGGTCAGGACCTGTTGGTCAAAGTAAAAGATTCCGGCCAGGGTATCCACCCAAAAGATTTGCCCTATATTTTTGATCGTTTCTTCCAGTCAAAACAGCCCGATGCCGTGATTCAGGGCGGCACCGGTATCGGACTATCGTTGTGCAAGGAATTGGCAGAATTGCTGTCCGGCAAGGTTTGGGTAGAAAGTGAATATGGCGCCGGAAGCACCTTTTTCTTTCAATTTCCGATGATCAAAGCGGATAGGGCCAGCTTGTCGCAGCATGGCAATTCAGATGATGCTGAGCAGGCCATTTTACCCATGCCGGCAATACTTGCAAAACCAACCCTTACGAGCACCAACCCAAGCATTCTGATCGTTGAAGACAATGCCGATCTCCGGCTATTTATGCAGTCATTCCTTGGAGCGCATTATCAGATATATGAGGCGGTAAATGGTAAAGACGGTTTTGACTTGCTTCAATCCGGCCTAAATCCTGACCTGATCATTTCTGACGTGATGATGCCGGTCATGGACGGCATTCGTATGCTGGAACTGGTCAAATCAAAAGACCAATTGCGCCATATTCCCTTTATTATCCTGACGGCACGATCCGACGCCAAAGTAA
>JBJXGO010000152.1:0-26406 GCA_046160345.1 Saprospiraceae bacterium | reverse complement strand
GTGGAAGCCTTCATGTCCACCCGCCTCGAACTAACTTACTCTAAAAAAGAAATCCTGTGCCTTTATGCATCAAACGCTCCCTTTGGAGGCAATGTGGTAGGTTTGGAGGCCGCTTCCTGGCGTTATTATGGCAAACGTCCGGGGCTGCTGACCTGGGCAGAAGCAGCCACTTTGGCCGTTTTGCCCAATAGCCCTGCGTTGATACACCCCGGAAGAAACCGGGCTGTTTTGCTGGAAAAAAGAAACCGATTGCTTCAAAAATTGTGCGATAATGGCTTGTTGGCTACCTCCGAATGCGAATACTCGAAAGAAGAACCCCTTCCAGAACAACCCTTACCGCTACCACAAATTGCACCCCATCTCCTCGACCGCTTGATGCTTGAAAGCCTGAAAGCAAAGTCCAACAACCAAAATCCAATTAGCTTCCGCCATCATACTTCGATCGACAAAAACCTTCAGTTGCGGGTCACGGAAATATTGGCAAGGCGGCAAGAAATTTATCGAGGCAACAATATCCACAATCTTGCTGCCGTCATTCTCGATGTGCAAACAGGAGAGGTTTTGGCGTATGTGGGCAACGTGGCGGGTGCAGGTAAAGAACACGGAGAATCGGTGGATGTGCTTACTGCGCCCCGTAGCACGGGCAGTATCCTCAAGCCTTACCTTTATGCACTGGCCCTGGAAAACGGCGACATCTTGCCCAACAGTCTGCTCCACGACATACCTACGCAACTTGGCGAATACCGTCCTGAAAACTATTTAGAAACCTACGACGGGGCTGTTCCTGCTCGACGCGCCCTCATCCGCTCGCTTAATGTGCCATTCGTTCTGCTTTTGCAGCAATATGGGCTTGAGAAATTTCATTTCGGACTACAAGGCCTCGGGCTTAGCACCCTGAACAAGCCCCCCGCTCATTACGGACTTTCGCTCATCCTCGGAGGCGCTGAAGCAAGTTTGATCGATATTACCAACTCTTACGCATGCATGGCTCGGCGCCTGGGCAGTTTTTATGACCGAAATGGCCGTTACGCTTCAAATGATTTTCGTCCGCCGAGCTATTCAACCGCTCCTTTACCGATCACCAATAAACCAACCACCAATCACCAATTGCTAAGTGCGGCCAGTATTTGGCACACCTTTGAGGCTATGCGTGCAGTTGAGCGGCCCAATAGTGCCGGAGAATGGGAACTGTTTCAAGCAAGCAGGCATGTAGCCTGGAAAACAGGTACAAGTTTCGGATTTCGCGATGCCTGGGCTGCGGGGGTTACGCCTCGTTATGCCGTAGGCGTATGGGTAGGCAATGCTGATGGAGAGGGTAGGCCTGGTTTGCTGGGTGTTGAAATGGCAGCCCCGGTATTGTTCGAAATTTTTGGACAATTGCCTCAGGAAAGCCGATGGTTCGACCCACCTTACGATGATATGGTACAAGTGCCGGTATGTCGCCAAAGTGGGTTCCGCGCCAGTGAAATTTGCGAAGCAGATACTATTTGGATTCCGAAAACTGCGCTCAAAGCAGCCGTTTGTCCGTACCACCAAGTGCTACATCTCGATCCTACAGGGATGTGGCAGGTGACGAGTGATTGCGAATCGCCCTTACTGATGCAGCATAAGCCCTGGTTTGTGCTTCCCCCTATTGAAGAATATTATTTTAAGGGAAAAAACCCCGGCTATGTATCACCTCCGAGCTTTCGCGAAGATTGTAAAGGCTCTCAAGCCGCACTAAGCCATTCTCCCATGCAACTAATTTACCCCAAGCACCCGACTAGGATTTATGTGCCCATTGACTTGGATGGCAAATTAGGCAGTACCGTATTTCAGGTAGCCCATCGCGCTAGAAATGCGGAAATTTTCTGGCATTTGGATGGAAATTACATCGGCACGACCACGGTTTTCCATCAAATGGCCTTGCAACCGCCCGTGGGGTTTCATACACTGGCGCTTGTGGATCGTGATGGATTCCGTTTGGAGCAGACTTTTGAAATTGTGGGCAAGTAACGCGAAATTTATTTCGCTTTAAAAAACACCTCCATAAAGCGAAATGAATTTCGCGCTATAACTGTATGGAATAATTGTAGGTCACTTCGGCGGGTTTTTCCGCTGATTTGGGAGCTGCAGTAGTAGTAACCGTGTATTCGACCTGCATTTGTGGTTGTGCGACAGCTTGTGGTGCCGGCAACTGCTTGGGTTTTTTAAACTGCACCCGTGCTTTTTGGTGAAAAAGCACATGAACACCCCGATTGCGCTCTACATCAAATTTCATTAATTGAACTACCCTGCACGCTTCTTCATCACAGCCGTGGCTCAGGCCTTTCAACACCCGTGTTGCTACTACATTTCCTTGATAATCAATATCATATTCGACAAAAACGGTTCCTTCTATTCCTGCTTCCAACGCTTCTTTTGGATAGCGAAGGTTGGAATAGATAAATTTAGTCAATTCTTTGGGCCCGCCTTTGAATTGGGGCTGATGGATGAAAAATGTCTTTTTTTCTTTAGTCATGTTCATTGCCCCGAAAGGCGCAAATTCCTTACCTGCAAATATTTGTCCAAAAGTTTCAAACCCATAAAAGCAACCGTTAGCAGCAAGGCATTCCACAATATTGGGCTTTCCAAAATTCCTCTCCAGTCGAAACTTGGGACTTGCACTTGGGGCATATATTGCTCTGGCCAGGTAAATTCTGTAGGAGCCGCAGCAGGGGCGATCAAAAAGGACAACCCGACCAACAATCCGAACGAGAGTGCCATACCCCACAATATCCAGTCGCGGCCATTTGCCTTGGCTGACTTTATTTCCGGTGATTGTTCGGCAGCCCAGGCAAGCATAACCTTTTGGGCAAAGTCGGCATTCGGTTTTTCCAAATTCATGGTGGAAAAAACGCGTTTTTCGGAAAAGATAGCGTCCAGACGTGCTTGGTGTTCGGGGTGTAGGCGGAGGTAAGCGTCCACACGGTTTTTTTCCTCGCCAAGGAGGAATCCATCGGCATAATCCCAAAGCATGTCGTCGGTAAGCATGAAGTTATTTTCCATAATCTCGTTAAGTTCGTGGTTCAAATCAATTCTGCTGCAAATTTACCTTCCACAATTGTCTTTAAACGCTGGCGTGCTCGACAAACTTTTGTCTTTGCATTGGTCATAGTAAGGTTCATGATTTGGCAAATTTCCTCGAGCGAATGTTCGTAAAGGTAAAACAGGGTTATGATTGCTGCATCATCGGATGAAAGTTGACAGATAGCATTTTGAAGCGCTAGATTCCGATCATTCTGTTCCATCGCGTGGGAGGCATCCGGCAAACTTTCGTCTGCAAGCCGTATGGGACGATTTTCATCGTCGAGCGATTGGATATCGGGGTTTTGTTTTCGTAAAAAATTGAGCGAGGTAGAATAAACAATTTTGTAAAGCCAGGTCGAAAATTTTGCCTCCCCCCTGAAATCAGGCAGATAACGGAACGCCCGCAAAAAAGCATCCTGTGCTATCTCATGCGCGTCTTCGCGGTTTTTTACCAGGCGAAGTGCCAGGGTAATTGCATAGCGTTCGTAGCGACTCACCAGCCCGGCAAAAGCTGCTTGTCTCCCTCCCAGGGCTTGTTGGATAAGTGTTTCGTCTGAAATGATTGCACTCATAATGTTTGCCGGAACTGATTTCCAGGCTGAGTTAAAAGGCGTTTCGCACGAGACACAAAAATAGCGAAATTGGTTACAGCAGAGATAAAGTAGTTCGCTTTAATGCCTTGATAAATAAAATGGCAGGCGATTTAAAATAAACAACCAGATAAAAAACCCTTCACCGAACCAACCCCTCAATTACCAATTTTTAAGAATAAAACGCGCCAAATTTGCTGGCTCTACCTGTTCGATCAGGTGCTTACCCCCAGCCAGAATTTCAAACCGAGCTCCCGGGATAGCCTCTGCCACTTGCCGACTTTCAGCTTCGGTCACCACATGGTCCAACTCACCCCAGCCAATAGTTACTGGGCATTGGATTTCGCCATAGGCATAAGAAGGCAATCCGAGCCCATTGCCCAAATCCTGCAGAAAATTGGCTGTTTTATGGCAAAGCGGTTTCCAGTGTTCTGTACCGTGCGCTTTTGAAAGGCTTTCAGCAAGCTGTGGGGCCTTGGTTTCGATTTTTTCAGGGTCAAACATCCGGCTCATGCCAGCCGCAACTTCAGGGGTCCAATCGAGTTTGGTGCCATAGGTTGTTACAGTCTGTACACGGTCCGAATGTTTCCAGGCGAACCACAGCGCTACATAACCGCCCATGGAATAGCCGAAAATGTTGGTTTGGGCAATGTTTTTTTCGTCCATAAACCTCAATATCGAGTTGGAAAAAAGCCCCATGGAAAACGGTTCACTATTTGGCGCCCCCCCGTGGCCTGGAAAATCCAAAGCAAAATTCTGTTGGTTTTCAGGCATTTGCGCCTGCAAAACCTTCATTTGGGCTGCACTACCCAAAGCTCCGTGTAAGAATATATTCATTTTCAGGTTCAACTTTTAATCTACCCAAAGCTCATTCTTTTTCAGCCATTCGCCCACTTCGTAACGACTGCTTGCGTTGGTCTTGGAACGGATGTTTTTTATATGGCTTTCTACGGTGTCTTCGCTTATAAAGAGCGATTCAGCTATTTCGCGCACCGATTTCCCTTTTGCATAAGGCAATGCAATATCCATTTCCCGTGGGGTCAACAGGGATTTGGGTGGTTTGCGTTGCAGGGTCGGTTGAGAGGATGAGATAAACTGGATGGTTTCGGCAAGTGCAGTCTGGTCCAGAAAGTACGCGCCTTCAGCTACGGCTCGGATACCGCGCAAGAGTTCGCCCTTGCTTATGTCTTTGGAAGCATAACCTTTCGCGCCTTTTTGCAAGGCATCGCGAATGACGGTCATTTCGCAGCTAACACTGAGCAACAACACGCCCTGACCAGGGAATTCTTCCTGGATCAAACGACAGGTTTCAGCCCCGTCGAGCGTTTTCCCTTTGAAAAAATAATCGAGCACCAGCACGTCAGGCTTTTGCTCACGCATTTTTTCGAGGGTTTCTTCGCCGCTCCGGGCCGTCCAGATCACCTCAACTTCTCCGCCGGTATTGGCAAGCAGGGCATAGAGACTTTCTATGAAAAGTTCCTGGTCGTCGGAGAGGGCTATTTTTAACATGGTGTTGATCAGTTTGCGACACAGCGGTGACTAGACTAGTACCTACAAACCATATTTGTCAATCAGGTACACCAAAGCGGCCATGCTTGCCGTGCCGAGTTCAAGTTCTCGTTTGTTTACCTTGTCGAACGTGTCTGATTCAGCGTGATGATAATCAAAATAACGCTGGGAATCAGGCGAATAACCGCTCAACAACCCTTTCATGCCTTTGAGCGGGCTGATATCTGCGCCGGATCCGCCTTTGGTAAATTTCAAGCCATAAGGTTCAAAATGTGCTTCAAACGTTGCCAATTTTTCAAAAAATTTACCAAAAACGCTCTCCTCGCCCTCGAAAGAAAACCCGCGTGGCGTAAATCCTCCGGCATCGCTTTCTATGGATGCGAGTGGAAATTCTCCTTTGCGCTCAGCTTCCAGGGCGTAAGCCTTCCCACCGCGCAAGCCATTCTCTTCGTTCATAAACAGTACACAACGAATGGTGTGCCTTGGTTTGTAACCGAGGGTTTTGAGCACACGCAGCACGTCCATACTTTGTACCACACCCGCGCCGTCGTCATGTGCGCCATGGCCCACATCCCAACTGTCAAGGTGCCCGCCCACCAAAATGACATCGTTGGGGCGTTCGCTGCCGCGTATTTCCCCTATCACATTGAAGGACGGCGCGTCGGGCAATGTTTTGCAATTCAACTGAACAGATACTTTTGTACGACCCTCTTCGCGCAGCAACTGGCTAAGCGTTTCGGCGGCAATGGTGCTAATGGCCGCTGCCGGTATAAGGGTATAAGCCGAATCATAGCGCATGGCGCCTGTATGCGGGAAATCGTCGAGCGTCAGGGTCATGGAACGGACGAGCACTGCTTCGGCGCCGTATTTGGCAGCACGCGATGCGCCACCCACACGCTGGTCAACACAACCACCGTAGGCTTCGAAGGTGCGGATCTTGGTAGCGTCCATCGGGCGGTTGTAGAAAGCGATCTTACCCCTGAGTTTTCCAGCTTCCCCAAATTGGTCCAGTTGTTCCCAAGAATCCACTTCCACTACTTCAGCTTGCACTTTGCCACCGACCGACCCGCCCAGTGCAAGTGCGGCAAGCGGGAAGGTTCCGTACTTTTTACTGGTAATTACCTGTACTTTCTCCGCTTCACCGCGTACCCAATGCGGCACCATGCAGGGTTGAAGCCATACAGAATCAAGGCCCAATGTATCGAGCATGCTTTTGGTCCATTTCACGGCATTTTCAGCACTTTGGCTACCGCTTAAACGGTGCCCGATGCGAAAGCTCAGGTGTTCGAGCCATGGGTAGCAGCGACCGTTTAGAAGGCTTTGATCGTAGATTTTGTCAATAAAAGTGGCATCGGCCTCTTGTTCTTTGGTTTGTGCCTGAACGATGGGGCTTAGTGTAAAAATGAAATAAAGGGTAAGGAAAACGGCTACCCAAGGAGCTGAAAAGTCTGCGCGATTCTTCATTTTGAGAAAAAATAGAATTTTATACTGATATTGTGATTAAATCACGGTTTATTTAATTCAAATTTCGATTTTTTTATGTTTTGCAAAATCACCAAATCTGGCGACAATTGATTTTTTAGACATCGAGGCGGAGTATTGAAAAAAAAATTTAAAAAAAATTTCATCTTGTTGTAAAATCAACACAAAGCCATTTTACCTTTGGCATGCGAAAAATTCAATCGAAAGAATAATTTGGTTTTATTTGGTTAGGGCTGAGGTAGTGCTGTGGTGGCGCTGCCTCATTTTTTTTGTTCGGAGCTGGTGTGGGGTGGCAAATGTACCTTTTGTCTTCTACTACAGCAGAAAAAGTGGATAGATGGCCTTTTTTGAAAAGGCCAAGGAGGTTAGGGTTAGGATTATTCAGTTATCTAGCAAATCTAATAAGCCGGAGTTGATTTTGGCCTTTTCGCGAATGAAGTCTTCTGCTTTTAAAGTGCCTCGGCTATGATTGGTTTTCAACTCCTTGAAGGTGCTTAACAGAATAGTGGCTTCTTTGGCATTGATTTTTTTGAATTCCTCTAGAGCTTTCCCGGTTTCGTTTTCTTCTACTAGTTCGTGGATTAGCGCAATAGTGTCGGGGTGACTTTGAGTCACTCCGACACTATCATTAGTCCAGTTTGGCAATTGCATTACACTCACCCCATCCAGCAATTCCAGCACATCTACTTTTTTGTAACTGCCGGGGCATTCCACTTTAAGCTTTTCATCGTGCTTGCGCTTAAGGAGACGTTTTTGTTCAAAAAACTCAGGCTCGGCCAGTGTTTGGCATTTCGCACAATTGCAAGGAATCAGTTTGCTAACCCTTTCTGGCAAGCCGCGGAAGGTTCCGTTTAGCGCATCCAAATCAGCGGCGATGACGCAGAGGAGCTCCTTGCCCTCGTGCCCTCGTGCACGAAGCATAATTTCGCCACCCTGGAGTGGGATTTCTACCAATACCTGCGAACCATCCCGTTCAAACAAGACCCCACTTGTCCAGGCCATATTGGGGCGCGATACAAACCGATGCTTACGCACCATAAGTCGACTGACCATGCCTTTGGGCAAAAATTCATAGCGGTAGCGCAAGACCAAATCGCCGGGCTGCATCCAATTAGCTAATTCAGTCGGTTTAGAGGGTGGAAGCAATTGTGGCACGAGCCAGGTTTTTGGCTGGGCATCGGGCAAGACATAGCAGAGTTCAAATTTCTGCATCAGTACTAGTAGCTCAGGATGCATATCAGTCCAGGTCGAATCTGCCCATACACGTTGGCAATCTTGCTCAGTGAAGCGTCCCAATTCCCCTTTCACCCTTTCATCATCCAACATATTGAAAACCGCTTCGGTGGCCCAGTTATTTTGCAAGATAAGCGTTCGAGCAAGCAATGAGTCATCTTGAAAATGCAGAAAAACACCTAAATCGTGTAAATACTGACTCAAATACATAGCTTTCGTGCGGTCAAATTCGAGATGGCGGCCATACACTTTGAAATATTCTTGCTGGCTAATGTAGGGCTCTGCTTTCGCCATTTCTTCCAATTCTGCACGGATACTGACCCATTTGGCAGGTAACTCCTCACCTATATGCGGCAGGTTTTTAGCAAAAAGTTCGATGGCCTCGCGGAGTTTGTCCGCCGAACCGGGATATTCGAGATTGCCCTTCCACACCCCTTGTACATTATCAAATTTGCCTTTGATGCCACCGAGATCAATTTGCTTACTGCGGTCACTTTTTTCATTTTGGAAAATCAATATCGGGCTGTGACCACCCAACAAATCTACTGCTTCAAGCCAATATTTAAAGCCCTCGTCATGAATAGTTTTATGATCTTTTCTGGTGTCATCCAGTATGACGTAGAGCGATCGTTTGGTAAGAAAGAACTGGTGCGTGGCGTGATAAATCTCCTGCCCACCAAAGTCCCATACATTGAGCCGGAAGTTGTTGCCATCTGCCATTTTGAAGTCATGGCGGTGGATGTCTATGCCTTTGGTGCTTTCATTTTCTTCAGGAAGAGGTTTGCTGGTTTGGTAGAGGCGCCGCATCAGGCTGGTTTTGCCGGAGCCGCCTTCACCGACGAGGAGCATTTTGGCTTCACAGCCTTTTATGGTGCCTTGTTGCTCTTTTTCGCGGAAGTAATTGAGAAGAGCGTGGTTGTCTTTCCAAATAATCTCAGGAGGTGGGATTGTAATACCACAATTTTGAATAAAAATTCCATGACTAAAAAATCTTTGGGGAGAATCAAATATTTTTAGGCCTTTTTCGATTAAAAAAGAGACGGGTGTCAAGTCATAAACTTTTGTGTTGCTTATATCTAGATTACTTAATTCCTTTAATTGACTCAAATCTGTTATGTCAGCTACGTCTGTATTAGATACATCAAGTACCTCTAAAGAGGTTAAGTTTTTTATTGGTGACAAATCAACAACTTTCGTAAAATAAACATATAAATTTGTTATATTTTTCAAATCTTTCAGATTTGAAAAATCTGAAAGATAGAGGTTACCGCTTAGATTTAATCTCTCTATCCATACACAATCTCCAAGAATCAGAGGAATATCTTTGATATTGCTATTGCTGAGGTCAAGACTTTTGGCTTTGGTCCTTTTGTTTTCTTCAATAAGGCGCAGGGCGAGTTCGGACATGGTTGAAACAGGATTGGAAGGATGAATAAAAGATTAGAAAGATTGATTTTTTTGATTTTTGAGATTGGTTTTGCTATACAGGAGTCTTTCTAATACTTTAAAATCTTTCCCATCCTGATTTGGAGATAAGGTCGAAACAGGATCGGAAAGATCAAAAAAGATGAGAGGGATTAATTCCTTTGATTTTAAAGATTGTATTGGTAGGCTCAAAAATCCTTCAAATCTTTAAAAAAATCAAGAAAATCCTAATTCAAACTTTCCGCCCCCTCAACTTATCCCGCTGCATTTTTTCCACCAGCCAACTTGGCAGATAGTGTCTCGATTCAAAGATGTCTTCATCCGTTTCGCCGACCAATTCCGGGGTGATGTTTTGAAATTCACTTTCAGGAAGATATTTGTTGTTGAAAATGTGCTTATACTGAAGACTTTCGGCCCCAAA
The DNA here is from genome assembly GCA_046160345.1 of Saprospiraceae bacterium. Lineage (GTDB taxonomy): Bacteria > Bacteroidota > Bacteroidia > Chitinophagales > Saprospiraceae > M3007. The sequence goes on along the minus strand of JBJXGO010000152.1, from coordinate 16,698 downwards.
GTTTATAAGCAATCCATCCTTCACGTTGAGTCTTTCAAGTGTATTGATGGCTTGAACGATGTCCTCGTTTGCCAACTGGGCTTTTGCCTTTACTTCTACGACCACTGCTTGCTGGCAATAAAAATCGCAGCGTCTCCAGGCAATCTTATAGTTATCGTAGTGAATAGGAAGCCAGACCTCACGCTCATATGGAATGCCTTCCCGTCTCAATTCAATTGCCAAAGCGCGGCAATTGACGTATTCCATGAACCCGCGCTTGAGTTTGCTGTGAACCGTCATGGCACAGCCAATAATTCGGTAAGTGAGGTCACCTTTTTCCATGTTTCATTTGTTTTGAGTTAACTTAAAAATGATTGCTTTCAAAGTTAAATCAAATATCTTTCAAATCCTTAAAAAAATCATGGAAATCCTGATTCAATCCCCTCACACAGGGTCCACATCCACCGCCACCTGCACCTGGCTCATTCCCGGCCTTCCCAACATAAGTTCCGTAGTATGCCGGATCGAAGCTTTGGCGCCGGATAACACAGGCGCCGACTTTTCCAATTTCAACATGATATGCTGCCCGAAGTAGCTCCGAATGCGGGCAATGTTCGGAATTACCGGCCCAAGCACCCGGTCGCCAAGTTTTTGGCGTAGTATTTTGGCATAAAAGGCCGCGGCCTGATTGACAATTTTTGGGTCTTTGTGTCGCAATTCAATGTGAATCAAGCGATGATACGGTGGATATTTGAACTCCATTCGTTCTTTCAATTCCCGCGCCACAAAACCCAAAAAATCGCCCCGCAATACTTCCTGAACAATAGGATGATTTGGATCAAATGCCTGAATCAGTACTTTGCCACGTTTGCTTTTTCTTCCTGCCCGACCGGCTACCTGAGTCAACAATTGAAACGCCCGTTCTCCTGCCCTGAAATCAGGAAACTTGGTCAGTGCGTCTGCCCCGAGCACACCTACAAGCGCAACATTATCAAAATCAAGCCCTTTCGTCACCATTTGAGTGCCTACCAGTATATCGAGTCGGCGCTCCTCGAAGTCATTGAGCAATGCTGTGAGGTTACTTTTCGTCCCTGCGGTATCGAGGTCCATTCGCCCGATGCGTGCATTGGGCAGGAAGATCTTGAGTTCGTCTTCTATTTTTTCGGTGCCAAAACCTTTCATCGTGATTTTGCCCGAACCGCAGGCGGGGCAGACTTTGGCCGGCTCCTGCACATAGCCGCAATAGTGACAACGGAGTCGGTCGGTGTGTTTGTGGTAGGTGAGGCTCACGTCGCAATATCGGCATTGGGCATTCCAGCCGCAGACCTGACATTCGAGGATAGGCGCATATCCACGTCGGTTTTGGAACAGGATTGCCTGCTCGCCGTTGTCTAAAGCGCGTTGCAAACTTTCGATAAGTGGGGTAGAAAAGAGGCTCTGCATTTGGCGGTTTTTCATTTGTTCCCGCAAATCTATCGTCTCAATCAAAGGCAACTCTAGTCCGCCGAACCGCTCTGCCATTTCCACCAGTCCAAACTTGCCTGTTTGGGCATTATGCCAGGTTTCCAGCGAAGGTGTGGCAGTGCCAAGCAGGGTTTTTGCTCCGTAAATATTGGCCAGGAAAATAGCGGTGTCGCGGGCGTGGTAGCGCGGTGCAGGGTCATACTGTTTGAAGGACGGATCGTGTTCTTCGTCCACAATGATGAGCTTAAGGTTCTGGAAAGGCAGAAAAAGACCGCTTCGCGCTGCGAGAATAACCGGCTTTCCGGCAGCAGCAGATTTCCAGACCTCTACCCTTTCCTGGGTATTTATTTTGGAATGATAAACGGCTACTTCATTGCCAAAAATTTTTTGTAACCGGTTGACAATCTGCGTGGTGAGTGCAATTTCAGGCAATAAGTACAAGACTTGTCCTCCTTGTTTAATCACCTCGCGCATAAGTTCGACATAGACACGGGTTTTGCCACTGCCGGTCACGCCGTAAAGAAGGACGACTTTCATTTCTGTTAAACCTCGTAGGTTTTTGAAACCTACGAGGTTTCGGATCTCTTCTATCGCCCGCTCCTGTTGCTTGCTCAATTCATCCGCCTCTACCAATTCGTCTTCATATCCGCTCAGCCGGCTTACCTCGCGGTCGTATTTTTCCAGGACCCCTTTTTTCACCAAAGTGTTGAGTGAACTTTCTGACACATCGGCTTTCGTGAGCACGTCTTGTTTGCGCACAAAAGGCTGTCGTTTTTCAAGGGCCAGGAAGGCCATAAGGATCTCGAGTTGCCGCTCCTTGCCACTCAATTCCTTAAAAACCTCGCGCAGCAAATCGGGTTGATTACGGAAGGGCTCGGCAAGGCGCAGGGCAATGACTTTGCGCGGCTTGAATTTTTCCTGCAAATCTTCGCGGAGAAACAGCACACCTTTGTTCAAAAGCCGTTGAATGACAGGGAAAACGGTTTTTTTGTTCAGAATTTTCCGCGCATCTTCTACGGTGATCTCCTTTTGGATAAGTAGCGCTTCCGCGACAAGGTATTCTTCTGCATCAAGTTCGGAAAAATTATCGCCATACGCCGTGTTAAACACAATTCTGGTCTCGCTGGTCAGTTTCAAATGCCCTGGCAGGGCTGCGGACATCACCTCGCCCAAGGTGCAGCAATAGTAATCGGCCATCCAGTCCCAAAGCCTGAATTGCTGTGGCGTGACGACGGTTACTTCATCCAGTACGGAAAGTATCGGCTTCACCGTATAATCGGGCATTTCGTTGTGTATGCGCTCGACAAGTCCGCTGTATAGTTTGGAGCGGCCAAATTGAACCTCCACGCGCACACCAGGCAGCATGAGTGTAGCCACCGATTCCGGAATGGAATAAGTGTACGTGCGTTTGGGCAGCGAGAGGGGGAGGATGATGTCGGCAAACATTATCCAAAAAGAATTTCCATGAGTTCTTCTCGCTCAACTCCAATGTGTTCAGCGATATCTAAAAGGATAGCGGATAACGTCCCAACTTTTAAAGGCACATGTTTGGGGATAGTTATATGATGTTCACTTGGTTCTTGAGTGGTCATTCGGATATGACTACCTTTTTGACGAGAGATTACGTTGCCAAATTTTTTAGACAATAATTTGGCAAGTTCTGCTCCATTTAGGTTTCGAGGTGTTTTCATACCATTACCACTTCGCGTTTAACCATTTGCCAAGCAAAGGACGCTGGTGCTTCCCCTTCTTCAAAATGACATAAAATTGCTTCTTTGATATTGGCAATAAGTCCTTCCCAAGTATCACCTTGGGTATAAATGCTATATCGTGGAGCTTTGGCAACGTAGGTGCCATCTGAATCCTGACTGACGAAAAAAAGAAGTTGGGGTTGAGTCCGGGCTTGTGCGCTCATTGCTGATTTTTTTACAAAGATAACGCAGGCATTTCGTAGTTCAAAAAAATAGATGCCTTCAACTTTTGGCTTTTGCCGACTTTTGCACCGAAACTGATTTTATGCATAAAATAGACGTTATCCTCGGCCTCCAATGGGGCGACGAAGGCAAAGGCAAAATTGTGGATTACCTAGCCACCGATTACGACATGGTAGCCCGCTTTCAGGGTGGCCCCAATGCCGGCCACACCCTCAAATTCGGCGGCAAAAAGTATGTGCTGCATACCGTGCCTTCGGGCATCTTCCGCGAAAACCTGAACAACCTCATCGGCAACGGGGTGGTGCTCGATCCTGTCACTTTCCAGCGCGAATTGCGCAATCTGGAAGAAACCGGCGTGGATTTCAAGCACCGGCTGTTCGTTTCGCGCAAGGCCCACCTCATTCTGCCCACCCATCGTTGGCTCGACGCGGCGAGCGAGGCGCACAAAGGAAAATCCAAGATCGGATCTACCCTCAAAGGCATCGGCCCGACCTATATGGACAAGACCGGGCGCAACGGCCTTCGCATTGGTGATATTGAATCTCCGGCTTTTCGAGAGCAGTATGAAGCCTTGAAAACCAAACATTTAGAACTCCTTAAAATTTATGCGCCCATTGATTTCGACCTTGAAACGGCCGAGCGCGACTGGTTTGAAAGCCTTGCTTCACTGCGCAGTTTGCCTTTGGTGGACAGCGAATATTTCGTGAACAATGCCCTTTCAAAAGGGAAAAAAATCCTGGCAGAAGGCGCGCAAGGAAGCATGCTCGATATTGATTTTGGCACTTACCCTTTTGTCACATCGAGCAACACCGTTACTGCCGGGGTTTGTACCGGATTGGGCGTAGCGCCGCAAAAAATCGGTCGCGTGATCGGCATTTCAAAAGCTTATTGCACCCGTGTCGGCAGCGGACCATTCCCAACCGAGGAAGACAACGAAACCGGCGAACTGCTTCGCAAGGAAGGCATGGAATTTGGCGCCACCACCGGTCGCCCGAGGCGTTGCGGCTGGATTGATCTGCCGCAATTGAAGTACACCATGCTCATCAATGGTGTGACTGAAATCTGTATGACGAAGATTGACGTGCTCAATATTTTTGAAGAGATCGCCGCTGCGACGCATTACCAATATGCTGGGAAAACGACCGATCAATTGCCGTTTGATCTTTGTCAAACACCAGTGACGCCGCTGCTGAAAAAATACAAGGGCTGGAACGCCTCTCTGGATGATATACGCAGCTTTGAAAAACTGCCTGCTGAAGCAAAGGCATATATCTATGATTTGGAAGAAATACTCGGTGTACCCATTAAAATGATCTCGACAGGGCCGGAGCGTGAGAAATTAATTATTAGATAAGGGTGGTTATTGGTTATTGGTTGATCAGTTATTGGTTGATTGGTTACTGGTTGATTAGTAGTTTTGGCAAACTAATAACTGATCAACCAGTAACCAATCAAACAATAACTGATCAACCAATAACCAGTAACCAATAAAAATGACAGCAACCATCATCGGCGGAGGCATTATTGGCCTGAGTACCGCCTACTACCTCCAACAAGAAGGCTGGGATGTGACCGTCTTCGAGCGCAGCGACGGTTCGGACGGATGTTCATTTGGCAACATGGGCTACCTCTCGCCCTCGCATTTTGTGCCGTTAGCACAACCGGGAGTCATTAGTCAGGGCATTTTGTGGATGTTCAAACAAAAAAGCCCGTTCTATGTGCGGCCATCTATGAGTTGGGGATTGATGGATTGGGGGATGAAATTCGCTCGCGCATGCAATGCCCAACATGTAGCACGCAGCGCCAGGCCCATGGCCGAACTCTTGCTGCTTTCTCGCGACCTTACTGCCGCGTGGGAAACAAGCGGTGAAATAAATGTTGAATACGAGCAGAAGGGCTGCATCAATTATTTCCAGACCCCTAAATACGAGAAAAGCGAGCTCGAAACCGTCCGTATGGGCCGCGAACTCGGCCTCCAGATCGAGCTGCTCGACCGCACCCAATGTCAGGCCCTCGAACCCGAACTTCCACCCGATGTGCTGGGTGGCGCCTGGTACAAAGACGACGCGATGCTCTATCCCAATGAACTCATGCGCCAACTTTCGGCGTTGTTGGAAAAACGCGGTGTGAAAATCATCTACAATGCAGAAGTCGTTGATATTCAAAAGGATAATGGGAGAGTTTCAGCAGTTAGGTATCGTAAACTAAGTGAGGGTCTCACTTCAAGTGAGACCCTCACTACGTCCGATTTGGTCGTTTTAGCGGCGGGCTCCTGGTCTCAACCCCTTGCCATAATGGCCGGCGAATACCTGCCCATGATGCCCGGCAAAGGCTATTCCATGACAGTAGATGTCCCCCACCAACCCTTGCGTTATCCCTGTATCCTGCTGGAAGCCAAGGTCGCCATCACGCCATGGGCCAAACGACTGCGCATTGGCAGTACCATGGAGATTGGGGCCATGAACGATCGGATTTTATTTCCACGCGTACAAGGGATTTTAGAAGCGGTGCCGCGTTATTTTCCTGGATACGCCGATGACCCAACATTCTGCGAACTATCTGATTTCCAAAAACTTAAAGAAAATATGCGGGAAAATATCTGGTTTGGCTATCGCCCGCTTTCTGCCGACGGAGTGCCTTATATTGGTTTTGCCAAAAAGACGGAAAACCTGATTGTTGCCACCGGACATGCGATGTTGGGGCTTAGTCTGGCTGCTGGTACCGGGAAATTGGTGGCAGAAATGGCGGGAGGGAAGAAGACAAGTATTGAGGCGGGAGCATTTGGGGTAGGGAGGTATTGAGGGAATTGTCCTACCCCCCGAAAAAACATCACAGTTCCTCAAACTTCGTAATTGTAAGTATGCGTGTATTTTTGAAAGTACGGAGTGATAGCAAATCCTTATCACCCGTAAGAAGGAAGTCGGCTGCACTATCCAGACAGATTGCCAATAGATAATCGTCGTTAGGATCAAGGCAAACCTCAACAATGCTCGTGGATTCGACGATGGTTAAGCGATCAGATATGATTTTTAGAAAATCAGCGATCTGTTCAGGAGAAAGAAATAGGGAAAATTTAGGTCGAGTACAAACTTCTTTCAATTCGGCAAGGAGTTCAGCATCGGCAAGAATAACTATCTGTTCGTTTGCAATGATTTGGCCTACTCGTCATCGCAATGATTTGGCCTACTCGTCATCGCATTGAATTGCTGAGAAGAGCAGCCACCCAAAGGTTGGTATCAATCACTACACGCATAGCCATTATTGAGCGCGTTGACGTCGTTCTTTACGCACGGCTTTGACTTCGGCTACAATTTCTTCCATGCTTTTTTGGGGGGCATCTGGCAACTCTTTGGAAAGCATTTGCCATTTTTCCGCCGCCGCCGCCTTCAACCGCTCAGCCATGAGAATTTTTTCTTCTGGAGGCAATTGTAGTAGCATTCCAAGTAGTTGATCGAAAGACACTTCTAAATTAAGTCCCATCGTAGTGGCCTAATTTCAGACAAAAGTAAGTCAAAATCTTCAAAAATAAAATTTTGTAATGTTTCATCTTGTAATCCATTACAACTTTTTTCAACGACCGCGATAAGAAATCAAACCAACCAAAGAGCAGATTTGTCACTTAAGTCAGTTGTGTTTTATACCGTCCCTTCCCCTCTCACCAACTTATTATTCTCGTCCGGAAAAATCGTGATCCCCTCAAAGTCTTTGGCTTCCTCTGGGGTCATATAGGCATATGCTATAACAAGAATGATATCACCCACTTGCACACGCCGGGCCGCAGCCCCATTGAGGCAAATAATTCCGCTGCCACGCTCGCCGCGAATGGTGTAGGTCTCGAATCGCTCGCCATTATTGTTGTTCACCACCTGCACTTTTTGCCCTACCAGGATATCCGCTGCTTCTAACAGATCCTCGTCAATCGTGATGCTGCCGATATAGTTCAGATTTGCTTCCGTGACACGGACGCGGTGTATTTTGCTTTTGAAAACTTCGATAAACATGGGTTTCTTTTTCTGGATTCAGGCAAACAACAAAGCCTGTTTTTGATGGCAAAAGTAGAATCTCCTGGTAAAGTCGAGATCGAAAGTTTGATTTGGCAATTTTCTCGGACAGGCAGACGTTTGAAACCTTGAGACTTTAGTACTTGAACAGTATAAATTTGCAGCATTCTGCGTAACATCTGTGTAACCCATCTGCGTAACATCTGCGTGAACCTCGCTGCTTTGGCTGTTTAGTGCGACAATTTTCACGCAGATGTTACGCAGATGGGTTACACAGATGTTACGCAGATGGGCCCAAACATAATTGCCTTCTAAATCAATCAAATTCAACGATTTAAAATGAAAAAAACTTTCTTCCTTACTCTATTCGCGCTTGTTTGTCATTCCCTCACCGCCCAAGTCATGGGCAATTATGGCGAAAAACAGCAAACCTACCAAAACATCGTTCCCAATGCCCAGTACCGGGCTGTGCCCAAAGCGGCATTTTTCATCGGCGACAACCAGATTGAGATCAGCATCAACACGCTTTCCAACCAGAAGGCAACCGCTTACACCGCCATTTTCAGCGTCAATCAAGCCGGAAAAACTGCAGATGAAACCAACACGCTACTCAATGCTCGTTTGGACGGACTCCTCTCTGAACTAAAAAACCTGGGTATTTCCGCTTCCGATATTTATGTGGACATGGTCAACTTCCTGCCCAAATACGAGTATGACGTGAGCAAAAAACTGTTTTCCCGGAAGACTTATACAGAGATTCCCAAAGGCTTTGAAATGCAAAAAAACATCCATATCCGCTACACAGATCCCGCCCTGTTGGAACGCATCGTGACCGCCGCTGCCCGACAAGAAATTTACGACATTGTGAAGGTGGATTATTTCGTTAAAGACTCTGAGAGTATTTATTCCCAGCTCCGGGAAACGAGCTTTAAGTACCTACAAAAAATTAAAAGTCAGTATAAAGCGATGGGAATACGCCTCGATTCCGCTTATGTGGTCAGTGCCGAAAATGCCTGGGTAGCCTACCCCATCAACCGCTATGAAAGTTACCAGGCATTTAGCACCCAACGGCTCGACATTGAAGAAAACAGCAAGGTGAACACTGCGGACAAAATCACCTCACGATTTTATAATGCGGTGCCGGCAAACGATTACGACATCGTCATCAATCCCGAAATCCTTGAGCCGGCGGTACAATTTTCCTACAATTTGGTGGTGCGTTTTACCCTGCCTGAATATGTACCCTTGGAAAAAACGGTAATTAAAAAAGAATTCATGCTCGTTACGCCAAACGGAGAAGTGAAGACCTTGAAAATCGAATAGTTAACGCAAGTTGTTACCTATCCCAATTTTTCCATCATCGTAAAAAGACCGAGGCGCTGAGGCTTGATTTCCAACACCTCAACGCCTCCCGCTCTTTCCGGTGAATTTTTCCTTGAATACTTGCTTTCCCAAAATCAAGGTTTTAGCCTACTTTTGCGCCTCTTTTCCAGAAACATGTCGAGTAAGGAACTAAGGTTCACTAAGTTAAAAAGTGGTATGAAACGCAAAAAGATCTCCGAAATCCTCCATACAGAGCCTGTCGGAACCGAAGTAACCGTTAAAGGCTGGGTAAAAGCCTTCCGCAACAACCAGTTTGTAGCCCTTAATGACGGTTCCACTTCCAATAACCTGCAAGTGGTGCTGGATTTTGAAAATACAGACGAAGTTACGTTGGGTCGCATCAAGTTCGGCGCCGCCCTCTCTGCAACGGGCTTACTGATCGAAAGTGCAGGAAAAGGCCAGAAAGTGGAACTAAAAGCCAATAAAATAGAAATTTTAGGCGATTGCAATCCGGACGAATTCCCCTTGCAACCCAAACGGCAAAGCCTGGAGTTTTTGCGCGAAAATGCTCACCTGCGTTTTCGCACCAACACTTTTGCCGCGGTATTTCGCATTCGGCATTCGATGGCCTACGCCATTCATAAGTTCTTCAACGACAAAGGCTTCTATTATCTGCATACCCCCGTCATCACGGCCAGCGATGCAGAGGGTGCCGGAGAAATGTTCCGGGTTACCACGCTTGATCTGGAGAAGCCGCCCCGCACTGAATCGGGAGCGGTAGATTTTGCACAGGACTTTTTTGGCCGAAGCACCAACCTCACCGTATCAGGGCAATTGGAAGGCGAATTGGCCGCTATGGCCTTGGGCGAGATTTACACCTTTGGGCCCACTTTCCGTGCCGAAAACTCAAATACTACCCGGCACCTGGCAGAATTTTGGATGATTGAGCCGGAAGTGGCTTTCTACGACCTCCAGGACAACATGGACCTTGCCGAAGAAATGCTCCAATACGTCATCCGTTATGCTCTGGAGCATTGTGCCGACGATTTGAAAATACTGGAAGAGCGGCTCCTAGAAGAAGAGAAATCAAAGCCACAAGACCAGCGCAGCGAGATGTCTCTGACTGAAAAACTGCGCTTTGTAATTGACAATGAATTTGTTCGACTCACATACTCTGAGGCCATTGATATTCTGAAAAACTCCACGCCGAACAAAAAAGGCAAATTTCAGTATCCTGTGGAAGGCTGGGGTACCGACTTGCAAAGCGAGCACGAGCGGTATTTGGTGGAAAAGCATTTTAAAAAACCGGTCATCCTGACCAACTACCCCGCTGCCATCAAGGCGTTTTATATGCGTCAGGATGAGCCTAAAGAAGGAGTCCCTGGCCCTACCGTGTCAGCTATGGACATCCTGTTTCCCGGTATCGGCGAAATAGTGGGCGGCTCGCAGCGAGAAGAACGGTATGATCGACTCGTTCAAAGGATGCAAGAAATGGACATCCCTGAACACGATCTTTCCTGGTATCTGGATACGCGGCGTTTTGGCACAGCACCCCATGCAGGATTTGGGCTTGGTTTTGAGCGGCTTATTTTGTTCGTAACCGGAATGACCAATATTCGAGATGTGATTGCATTTCCGAGGTATCCGGGCAGTGCGGAGTTTTGAATATTGGGAAATAAGACTATCAGTAGCTGGGATTATGCCATAAAAGTTAGGTGATGTTTAAAGTACGTTTCTGTCTGGCAACCACATTTTACCATGGCCTATTGTCAATCACAATGGCCTTCTGTGTAGCGGCTTGCGGTTCCCCCAACACGCCCCTGGATGCCGATACCCGTATCCGCATTGACTCCATCGCCAATGTGCTAATCGCCAAAACGCAGCTTGAACACGACAGCCTTTGTAAGGCCGCACAATTCACGCATCTGCCTCATTTAGTGGATTCTATCAAAAAAATCCGGCTTCATGAAATTGAAGAGCAATTGAAAACGATACCGAAATAGGGGGGTGTTCGGAAATGTGTGGCACACCTAACATAGCGTATTGATAATCAATGTGGTAGTCAGGATGCGCCACACATTTTTATTTTTTAATCCCTGGTGCCAGATTCCTCAATATTTCACTAGAATTTCCTGAAACAACTCGTTTTGTTGCCCTCGCGACTGAAGCGCAACGATTGGCTTGTCGCCATTCCAGGAAACCCGAAGCACCCCGAAATTCTTCTTGACGATCATATCCCCAACTCGAAAGCGGTTGGACTCTTCAGTACCGCTTCGGATATGCGTCATACCGCTGGAGGTAAAATCGTAAAGTGGATAAGGTAGGCCTTCTAATTGCATTTTAGACACTTCGGTCATGTGTCGATCCCCGGACAATATGAGCAGGTTTTTAGGTTTTACCTTTGAAATTAATGTCAGCAATCTTTTGCGCTCATTGGGAAAGTTACCCCATTTTTCATGCCCGTGGTCGTCTGCAATGACCTGAATACTGGAGCAAAGTACTGTAAGGTTTGCAGTGTTGTTACGCAGTTCCTTTTCAAGCCATGCCCACTGTGTTTCGCCCAGAACTTCGCCTTCATAATTGGGAATGTAACGGCGTTGTTTGGTTGGGTCTTTTTCCAAAGGGTCTCGGAAATAACGCGTGTCCATAACGATGAATTTTATGCGTTGCACACCTTTGCCAAAGGTATAACTGCTATATGCCCCTTCGCGTTTGCGAATAGGGCTTTGAGTAGGCACATCAAGAAAATCCATGAGGCATTTTTTTGCGCCTTTTTTCATGGGATAGTCTTTGCAGCCATCATTCACGCCATAGTCGTGATCGTCGTAAACGCCAATAATTTGGGCTTTGGACCGCAGTTTTTTGTAATCGGGGGTAGTTTTCAGTCGCCTGTAATGGGCGGCCAGGGCACGCATATCAGAAGTGTCGGCATAAATGATATCGCCAAGCCACACCCAAAGTTGTGGGTTATTTGCGTTCACGTGCTGCCACATCGTTTGGGGCATGCTCATCTTGTTACAGGAGCCAAACGCAATGACCGTGGGGGCTACCATGGTATCGATGGGCTTTGGCGCAAATGCCTCGAAATCAATCAATTCCGAGTTGCCAGACTTGGGGGTTTCCTTTGGAGGGGAATTTTGGGCAAAAACAGGGAATGCCAACAGCAGGGTGAACAAGTTGGCAAGGGTAAATAAGGGTGCTTTTTTCATGAAACTTGGATACAAGAGTGCGTGTCAGGAGTCCTATTACGTCAGAACGTATGTAGCGCAAAAATCGTACAAGAAAACGAAGGTAGGGAAAAAAATAGCTGCCCTGGTGCAACCCGCCCGGAACAGGTCATGGAATACACCTTGCGTTTTGGGGTAAATTCCTATAAAAAAACCAATGAGGTTCTTTTTAAACAATCTGATTTAGGGCATTGTTCGCTTTTCCAAAAATATCGCTCACTTTAAAGACAAAATGTTTGTAAAAATAACTGCACAGCCTTAACTTTGACACCATCTATGAACAACCGTTGACCGTGAACCGTAAACCCAATCCAAATGGACAGTCTCCAGCATCAAATCGCGCTCATGTTTGTGCCCCAGATCGGTGCAGTAACCGCCAAAATACTTGTCAGTTATTGTGGCAGCGCAGAAGCCGTATTTCGATCCAGCAAAAGGGATCTGCAAAAAATACCCGGCATTGGCAACACTACCGTGAATGCAATTGTGTCAGCGCTTGAACCGCTCAAAAGAGCAGAACGCGAAATCGCTTTTATGGAGCAGCACAACGTGCATTCGGTTTTTTATACCGATGAACGCTACCCTGCCCGTTTGCGCCAATGCCAGGATAGCCCTGCACTGTTTTTTTTTAAAGGCAGCTCATTGTCCGTATTTGAGGCCCCACGTGTAATCGCCATTATCGGCACACGGCAGCCAAGCGAGCATGGCAAAGCCCTATGTGAAGAGCTTGTAGAAGGCCTTTTAGATTACAACGTAGTGATTGTAAGCGGGTTGGCATTTGGCGTTGATGTTGCGGCGCATCGTAAGGCTTCAGCGATCGGGATACCCAATGTGGGTGTTTTAGGGAATGGATTAGGCAGTATCTACCCAAGCCAACATCGCAGTGTGGCACTTCGGATCATTGAAAATGGCGGTCTTGTGAGCGAATATGCACACGATGCAAAGCCTGATCGCGAACATTTTCCCATGCGCAATCGCATCATTTCGGGGCTTTCCGATGTAGTATTGGTGGTAGAAACAGCCAATAGCGGAGGCTCCATGATTACGGTGCAATATGCCGAACGCCAGGGACGCGAAATATTCGCCGTGCCTGGCCGACCACACGATATCAAAAGCATGGGCTGCAACATGCTGTTAAAAACAGAACGGGCTAAACTCGCTGAATCTGCGGCCGATATTGCCGAGCGAATGCAATGGGGCGAGCCGGGCAAATCCAAACCTACCCAAACCCAACTTTTTCTCGATCTTAGCCCCTCTGAAGCGCTTTTGATCCGTATCATACGAGAAAAGCCAGAAATCCCGATCGACCAACTTACGCAGCACTCCCAACTTAGTCCCGGCGAACTGGCCTCCAATATTCTTGCGCTCGAATTCAAGGGCATTATCCGAACTTTGCCCGGCAAACGGTATATTGTTTCAGAATAGCAAGAATTTCAATTCGGGCAAAAAGGCATTCAAAATGAATCAATTAATGAGAATACATTTATACATCCTTGTCGCATTTGGTTTGCTACTTGCTGTTGTTGGAACTCGAGCAAACAACTCGGAATTCTGTTCCGGGGCGCTACTTCCCGGAACAGAGTTCCGGGATACATCCCGGCCCAAAAACATTATCCTGCTTATCGGAGATGGCATGGGGCTTACGCAGGTGACGGCTGGCATGTATGCCAATCAAAACACTTTGAATCTCGAGGGTTTTCCAGTTACTGCTTTGATGAAAACACATTCGAGCAGCCACTTAATAACGGATTCAGCAGCTGGTGCAACAGCCTTTTCCTGTGGCTGCAAAACCTATAACGGCGCAATTGGAGTGACTAAATCAAAGAAGTCTTGCATAAGCATTCTGGAACAGGCAGAAAAAAACGGACTAGCCACTGGCCTTGTCGCAAGCTCCAGCATTACCCATGCTACTCCGGCTTCATTCATTGCCCATGTAAAAAGTCGGGCCAATATGGAGGATATCGCCGAGTTCTTTATCGAAACCGAATTGGATTTTCTAGTTGGAGGGGGTCTCCAATATTTTAGCCAGCGTAAAACCGATACCCGAAACCTTTACTCGGAGTTAACTGAAAAGGGCTATCAGTTATCTAATTTTCAATTAAAAAACCTTGTCGATATAAAACCCGACCCCAACAAGCCATTTGCCTGGTTTTCGGCCATGGGCGAACCGGATTCAGTAAGCGGGGGGCGCGATTACTTGCCCCTTTCGGCACGTATGGCGACGGATTTTTTGAAGAAACGGTCTGAAAAGGGCTTTTTTCTCATGCTGGAAGGCTCCCAAATTGATTGGGCATGCCATGCTAAAAACGGTACCCTTGCAGTAGCAGAAATGCTTGATTTTGACGCCGCTATCGGAGAAGTCTTGCGCTTTGCCAAATCAGATGGCCATACATTGGTTATCGTTACCGCCGATCACGAAACAGGCGGCCTTGCATTAGAGCAAGGAGAGGGGTTTGAAATACTCGACCTGGATTTTACAACCGGATATCACACTGCCACGATGGTGCCGGTGTTTGCTTATGGCCCGGGCGCAGAACTGTTTAGTGGGGTAATGGACAATACAGATATTTACTGGAAAATGCTAAAGGCATGGGGCTGGGAATCAGCCAATATTGTGAAGGAGCGTTAGATCAGCGCCGAGATTGAATATTTGAAAACGCTACGAAAAATCAGGCTCATGAAACTCTTGTTTTTATTCCTTCCTCTGTTCATGTTTGGCATCTGTAACCCAGCTGCTCAGCCAAACCAGGGCGCAAAAACCGAAGACCCGGCATTATCCCCCCCAAACTTCCCTTTTTCGGGCCATTTTTCTATTGATTCAAAAATGCATGGCCTCAGTTTCGTGGCACCGCCACAGCCTTTTTCTGAGGACCCAATGGTTGCAGTAAAGGCGGTGGGCAGCAGCTGGATTTCCGTAATTCCGTATGCTTATACCAAATTGGACGTGCCCAATGTACGGTTCAGTGAGTCCGGCGGACAGTGGTGGGGCGAACGGCCTGATGGCGTTCGCGAGACCATTCGAATGGCTCATGAAAAGGGCATTAAAATAATGCTTAAACCCCAGGTATATATCCCCCGCGGGTGGACGGGAGCTCTAGACTTTAAGTCCAATCAGGAATGGGAACAATGGGAAGCTGCCTACGAACGCTATATTTTGCGATTTGCTTCGCTGGCAGACTCAACAGGCGTAGAGTTGTTCTGCATAGGGACAGAATTCAACAATGCGATTCAAAAGCGTCCGCAGTATTGGACAGCCTTGATTCAAAAAATAAAGTCATTGTATCGCGGCAAATTGACCTATTCCTCAAACTGGGACGACTGGGAACGCGTGCCGTTTTGGAACGAACTGGATTATATTGGCCTTGGCGGTTATTTCCCTTTGGTCGAAGCCGCCACACCAGAAATAGAGCAGTTAAAAACCGCCTGGAAGCCTATTTACGAACGCCTTAAAACACTCCATCATGAAAAGCGCAAACCAATTCTATTTACAGAATTTGGATACCTGAGCGTAGATGGCTGTGGTTGGCGAAATTGGGAGCTTGAGCGAGGCGTTGAAGCGAGAAACATCAACGAAAAGGCACAGGCCAATTGCCTGGAAGCGCTATTTGCCACTTTTATGCATGAAGATTGGTGGGCTGGCGGTTTTCTTTGGAAATGGTTTCCTAATATGCAAGGCCATGAGGGGTACCCGGAAAGGGATTATACACCGCAGGGGAAATTAGGAGAGCGTGTGCTAAAAAAATGGTATAAGTGAAAAGCATCAGGTTTAAAGTGGTTTCGGCGACTGAAATCGTGCCTTGATTCTTCAATTTTTCTGTTTCAGAAACCTGACTTATTCAAAAAAATGTCCAACCGGTCATTTGATTGTACGAGTATCTTTAAACCGTCGTTAATAATTATATCCAAATCATCTTTCAAATTTCACACATATGGCAAAGGAAAAACTCAAGCTCAATGACCTCAAGGTTCAGAGCATCGTTACTTCGCTCGAAGAAAGCCAAATGCAAACCTTGAAAGGCGGCAAAGAAGTGGTGGGCCGCCGCCGTAGTTACATCGTTCGCTGGACAATGGTGGACACCCGTGTTCAATCGGATTCCGTGCTTTCAATGGGCGGCAATTAAACTTGCCTGTCCGCCATTTCCCGTAAATATTTTTGACGAACCACCGTCGCAAAAGCCAGACCTCCTGCCTTGGCATCCAACCAGGCCAGGAGGTCGAACGTTTGTAGCAAGGCCTTGGTTTCAGGTTCGTTGGTTTTTGCCTGCAAGTCGTTTTTCACCCTGGCAAAAACCTCGCGCTGGCTTCGAAGATCAGGCATTTTTATAGCTTCAAAAATACCTTGCATAAACCGCCGTTCCAGTTCGAGGAGGCGGTTTCTTCTTTTCAAAAAACGGGCGAAATTGCGGAGTTGCGAATCCACCAGTAAAAAATTCCCCAATTCATAATGAAGCAGGAGTGATAGTATTCGGGCAAGGCTTTGGAGGTCTTCCCTTCCCACAGTGCGGCGCTGGGCGAGCCAATGGTTGAGGTGGTCAAGCGCGGCATCAAAGTTGCCACATCCAATGCAAATGGGCACAAATTGCAGATAAAAACTGCCTGTGTCATAATCTCGCGGATCAAAAAACTCCGCCTCGTTCAGGCAGCGCTCCATTTCCCTGCGCCCTTCCTCAAACTCGCCCGTATAGGTACAAAATGCAAAAAATGTACTGAAGTATTGTCGGTGTATCTTCCGGCGGTCATCTTCCGTAATAGGTTGAAGGTCACGGAGTTTTG
>JBJXGO010000151.1:0-5659 GCA_046160345.1 Saprospiraceae bacterium | reverse complement strand
CGATATTGGTGGGTGGGACTGGAATATTTTGTAAAATTTTGATCCAGGTTTGGCCACCATTATCCGAACGCGAAAGTGTGTAGGTCATTTTCAGGTTCTGTTTGCCAAGCCGTATGTTGAAAAACGTGGAAGGGTCCTCGTCCGTCCGCTTAAATTCAAAACGATAAATGATCTCATCGCCGGGTTTGGAAGCGTTGTTGTCCACATGGATCTCGTAGCGGATGTTTGTACCAAATGAGTAATAGTTTGGCCCGCCTTGTGGAAGTTGGAGCGGAACATAGGTCGCTATCAGAGTAATTGTATTGGGATTGTCTGGGCTGCGAAAGGCATATACGTCCACATTGTCGGCAAGCGGGTCGTCGGCAATAAGTGGAGCCTCGCGGTGGCTCGAAGCGAGCGCGGTTGTCAGCGACACAAGCATAAAAAATGCCGCCAGACTATTTTTGAAAATGGATGTCATCTTGTTGTATTTTAATAATTTAGAAATTATTCGGTCTCCTTGCCGCTCCATGGTGCAGCCAGGTAAGGGAAAGAAGATTGGAATGGCTTGTCGTTCTTTGCCACACCTGTTTGATAGGTCAATACATCGAGCAAGTCTTGAGTTACTGGATTGCTACCACCGAAATCGTCGTACCAAAGCCCGATCGCAGCGAGTGCTATACCCGAAACAGCTTGCAATTCAATGCGCGTCACGTCGTCTTCCAGGCGGCGGCCATTGGGAAAACCATCCATGTTCGGGATGAACTGAAGTGCCGGACTGGAAGCATAAGTCGGGTCAGTAAGGCCCAAAACTGCTGCACTTACTATGCCTAACGGGCTGAAATTGGAGTCATTGCGGTTGGTCACCGGAGTTGCCATGTTCAGCCGCAACATATCACCACCGTTGGGCAGGAAGTTGTTAATGAAGGGTTTGCCTGCGGCAAGCGGGTTGCCATTTTTTCCTGTTGCCAATTGGTAGGGAGGAAAATTTGGAACACCGGTATGGAAAATTGGCCAAAGGTCAACCGATCGCGCTTTGCCTGGCCCTGGGAGCAAAAGTGTACCAAAAATGGCATCATCCAAAGCCGTTCCAGCCACGGCGGCGGAACCTTTCAGACCATAAAGCCCATCTTTAGTGTAACCAAAATCAAAGGCGCCGAGCGATTTGGTTTGAATGCGCAAAGGCGAAAAAGCGGGCACAGCACCACCAAAAAAGCGGTTATCCATGTACAATGCCAGTTCCGGGTTATAGAAAAACCCATCCAGCGAAGTGTCCGTGATCTCGTCGTAAGGTGTGATGGAATTCCAGTAGTCTTTGAAGCCCAATGGAATGACGACCTCGTTGGTCAAAGGCATACCCAAACGGCTCACTTGCACCCAGTTACCACTGTCCATGTAAGTGCCATTGGTGTTGAGTGTACGGGTTGCCCGGCGACTTGCGCTGGCCCAGAATCCTATGACGAAATTGCCGTCCAGAATGTTAACTGGTGTGGGCGCAATGCCCGCTTTCAACAGGGTGGTGATCGGCACCTGAATGCAAATCGCGTGGGTGTTATATTGTCCAATACCGTCGCGAGAGTCAGCGCCTCCCTGACGTGGCAGGTTGCCCAGGTCAAAAACGCCCCCTAAATCTACAAAAAACGGATCATCCACCGGGCCGCAGAACACTTTTTCACCCGAAGTGGCCGTAGTGATCGCTTGCTGCATGAGCGAAGCATAAGTGGTGTTGAGGCCCACCGGACCATCAATCGAGCGTTCGCCGATATAAGGTGGCGGGACTTTCCCGTTTGCAACGATGGTCATCCAGGTCTGCCCGCCGTCCGTACTGCGTTCACATTTGTAGGTGGTCATCAGGTTTTGCTGACCGAGTCGGATGTTAAAAAAGGTGCTGGGGTCCTGGTTGGTCCGCGTAAAGGTGAAACGGTACGTTACCTCGTCGCCGTGTTTGGCCGCATCGTTGTCTACGTGCAGTTCGTAGCGGATGTTCTCACCAAACGTGTTGTAATTTGGTCCGCCGTGAGGCAACTCGGTAGGAATGTAACACGCAATAAGGGTAATGGTATTGGGATCATCGGGACTGCGGAAGGCATACACGTCGGTATTGTCCGCGAGTGGGTCGTTGGCGATGAGCGGTGCTTCGCGGTGCGAAGATGCCGAAAGGCTCAAGGCCATGACCATCAACAGCAAGGTGCTGGAAATGCGTTGAAGGATGTTTTTCAACATGGCTGGCAATTTTTGTTTAAGTAAGTGAAAGAAAATGTGAAACAGTTTCGAGGACACTTACGGAGGGGAGGGGAATAAGGTTTTCGGGAGGGATGGATTTTTTTGGGCGCGGCATCTCGGCGATTCGGTGGCGAATCCGATTTTTTCAAGCGATGATTTGATGCTATGCAGCAATTAATACTGCCCGATATTCATGCGTTAGGCGAGAGAAAATGGGGGGTGGAGGGAGCCTCAATCAATTAACTGATAGTCAGGCGCTTGCTACCCTGGCCAATTGAGTAAAACGCTCAACCTGATAGTGACAGTCGGTCAATTGAACATTGCGGCGCAAGTGTAGCATTTTTACCCCAAGGCTATCCGACAGGCATTTGACAAAACTATCATTCTCTTCACCGCTTCCAATAGAAACCCTGAAGGTGTTTTGAAGCAAAGGGAAGGGCGAAGTATTCAGTACTTTAATGCCAGCCATTTCGAGATCAGCCATTAGTTTTTGAAATGCTGAATCATCGAAAACGCGCATCAACAGAAAATTGCCCGCTGATTTGAATACTTTTAAAGTCCTGCTGTCGAACTGCTCGTTTACAAGCTTATACATTTTGTCCCTTTCTCCAATAATTTCTTTAACCCGTTTTTGGGACCGTTCCATGAATTCAGGGTTAAACAGCATGGTCCGTGCAAAAGCAAGGGAGAATTGGTTGATGGAGAACTGAAGCATCAGTTTTTTAACTATTGATGCCGTCTGCGGTGCCGCACAAAGGTATCCCAATCGCAATCCCGCAATAGGAAATGCCTTTGAAAATGAGCGCAAAACAATGAGATTGGGGTATTTCTGTATAAGCGGGGAATAATCAGCCTCGCAAAATTCAGCATATACTGCATCCACAATAATATAAGTGTCTGGATTGGAAGATAAAATCTGTTCCAGTTTACCAGCCTCCATCGTATTTCCTACCGGATTGTTGGGCGTAGTGACGATCAGTACCGAACCTGGGCCTAATTCCGACATGTTTTCAAAATCGTATTCCAGTTCGGAGTTCAGGTGCCAGGGCTCGTATTTTATATTAAAGGTTTTGCAATGGTAATCGAACAAAGAATAACTGGGCTGAGCGATCACGATCCTTTTTTGGTTCAGGGCAAAATAGTTGAGCAAGGTGGTGATCAGGTTTGCCGATCCAGGACTGAGAACGATGTTTTCCGGGCTAAGGCGGCAGTAATCCGCCACCAAAGCTTCCACATCCTGGCAGTCTGCAGTTGGATAACGGTTCCAGTTTTCCGCAATCAGGCTATTGAGCACTTTGTTTTTCAAATGGAAATCTACATCATCGGGTTGTTCGTTTTTGTCGAGCAATAATCGAGCGGACATGTTTGCAGTTACGATCCGGTTGTCTGCATTTTGCAAAACCTCGTTGAAAAAATATTGAGTCATGAGCGTTAGCGTGAAGCTGGATTTGCAGCTTAGTTAGCGTAAATTATTGCCAGGATCGTTTCGTCCTTATGCGTAAAACCCAGGAAACCTTCAGGATGGTAGTTGATCTCCACCCCGCATCCAGCAGCAACCGGGGGTTTCAAAAAATCGTTTTTTATGGAAAATTTTTGCGCTTTCAAGCGCTGGATCCAATGGGTGGCAGGTTCATGTTTTTCGAAGCGGTCTTTTTCTTCTTTGCCGATCACGTCTTCTATTTCCCTTCCGAAAAACAGCTTCAATGCATTCTTATCATCATTGCTGATATTTTCAATTCGGTCAATTACCTGAAAAATGTTGTAAAAATGATTGTAACTGCTTTGGAAGCGTTTGAAAAAATCGGGTTCATAATGATTTACATTAGGCTCGATCAGGATGAACGCACTGGGGTTCAATGTTTTCAATCGTGCAATCGTTTCAATCCGATGCTGTTCAGATTGAATATGATGCAAGGCCAGCGAAGCGTTGAGGATGATTTTCCCCTGAAGCTTTTCCATTATGGAAAAATCCACGTTTTCTACAAATTCATAGATTCCGGTAAAACTGATCTCAAAGGGAAGTTTCCCGTTTTGGGCCAGGATCTTTTCGCCAGCCTGGTTAAGGGCTTCTTCAAATGGTTCAATACCCACAACATGCAATTTTTTTAAGTTTGGCAATGCCCTGGAAAGTTCAATGATGTTCAATACCTGTGTCCCCTGCCCTATTCCAATATCGATCAAGGTAACTTCCGAACTGTCATTCATTGCTGTTACAATGGCCTTATTGGCGATCTGTTGGCTGTATTTGACGAAAGGAAATTTGTCGATCAGAATATCGAACAATTGAATCTGGGAAATTTCATACTTGCCCAGGTAGATGTTTTCACCGATAAATTCCGAGTTGATTTTTTTGTTCAGCGCCTTGATAAAGAGGGTCGCAAGAAGTTTTTGCGAGTCTGTGTCCATTCCTTCCTTGCAATAGGAAAAAAAGGACTCTATTTCCTGTTTGGTTTGAGCGTTGAAGTGTGGAGCGGTTTTCATGATGGCACTCAAAGACTCAAAGATGTCATTACGGGCAGTCTGGATCATGATTTTCGCGAATTATAGATATTTGAAAAAATTCGATTGTTTTGACTTGTTGCTCCAAAGGTGGACCAGACAAGGCTTGGCGCCCAAATTTTTCAAAATGAACCCAACCTAAATTTGAACAGAGGGTAGGAAAATGGAAATGAACCGGAAGGATGGGACAGCGGTCGGGCTTTTGGCGCGTCTGGATATCTATTACTTTTGTACTGTAAAAGATACGACGGCAGCCGCATCACCCATTTGCGTGTGATGCTGAAAATTTGTGGAGAGCAATGTAATAAAGTAGAGATGGGGGTTTGCCACATGCACCCATCCCAGCTTTGTCATTCCGCCCAAAGCGGAATGACAAAGCTGGGTACCCGAGTAGGGCAAGGAGCCGACACACAGAGCGAAAACTTAGATTTATTGCAAAAACCAATTACTTTTGTACCTATGAAAATCTTACAACAGCTCATCGTTTCTAACCCAAACATCCTTGGAGGCGAGCCCGTTTTCCAAGGGACACGAGTACCCGTCAAGATTTTGTTCCAACATTTGGAAAAGGGTATTTCGCTTGAAGCGTTTTTAGATGATTTTCCCAGTGTATCCCGTGAACAAGCGGTGGCAGTCCTTTCCTGTTTCGAAGACATTCTGACTGCTCAAAACCTTGAAAAATTGTATGAAATTGCTGCTTGACGAAAACCTGCCACGTAAACGCTTTGGGCGGAATGACAACTCAGCTGGAGAATAGTGGCTCTGAAAGGCAAAGCGGAAAATCTCTTGTAATCTCATAGCCCCGGAACGGAGTTCCGGGATACTTTTAGCCCTGCGAGGTGTTCCTTATCCTTACTTTCAATAAACACTATTTGCAAAAACAACGATCTCAGCCGCCGCGCCTGATTAAATATAAGATCGGCCTAGGCTGGGGCTAGAACACCAAGCAGGGCAAAAA
>JBJXGO010000150.1:0-11309 GCA_046160345.1 Saprospiraceae bacterium | reverse complement strand
AGCTTTCCGTAAAGGGTGGTTCGAAATGCAGGATTACAGCAGCCAACTCGTGGCCCCTTTGCTCGCTCCCCAAGCTGGTATGCGCGTCGTGGACGCCTGTGCTGGCGGCGGCGGCAAAACCCTCCATCTCGCAGCCCTGATGGAAAACAAGGGAAGCCTCATCGCGCTGGACACGCAGGCTTGGAAACTAGACGAACTCCGCAACCGCGCTCGTAGAGCAGGCGCAAGCAATATTGAAACAAGGGCCATCGAAAACCGCAAGATCATCAAGCGTTTGTACGGTTCGGCCGACCGGCTGTTATTGGATGTACCTTGTAGCGGGCTCGGCATCCTGCGCCGAAACCCGGATGCAAAATGGAAACTTCTGCCCGAACGAATCGAACAGCTTCGAGGTACGCAGCAAGAAATTTTACAAAACTATAGCGCTATTACAAAGCCAGGTGGTCGGATGGTTTATGCAACTTGTAGTATTTTACCTTCTGAAAATCAAGAACAGGTGGAAAAGTTTCTGAAAAGCGGGGCAGGAAAAGGCTTCAAATTATTGGAAGAACGGCGCATTGTGCCACAAGATCAAGGCTTTGATGGGTTTTATATGGCACTTTTAACGCGGGAATGAATTTCCCCAAATCCCCAAATCTCCCCATCAACAAATCAAGCTATGACACTGGAATCATTGCTCAACGACTACGCCAACTATAACCTCTGGGCCAACACACAATTTGTCAACTGGCTTAAAACTAAGCCCCTTGAGTTGATGGAGCGGGAAGTCCCATCCAGTTTTCCAACCATTCGAAACACCCTGCTTCATATTTGGGGGGCAGAGGAGATATGGTTAGAGAGGCTACAATCGATCCCTGCAAGCACCTTTCTGTTTCAAAGATTTGAAGGAACTGTGGAGGATATTTTTGAAGGGATTTTGAAAAACTCAAACGAATTCGCAGCATTTGTTCAAGGCTTGTCAGACGATGATTTTAAAGAAATTTGTACCTTCAAACTCTTCAATGGCACGGAAGACAGTCGCCCCCGCTCGCAAATGATTCACCATTGCCTTAATCATAGCAGCTATCACCGAGGACAAATTATCACCATGGCGCACGGCCTTGGCCTGACCGACCCACCCGGCACCGATTATATAAAATTCGTCCGCCTAAAATGAAACTCATCCATTTTTCTGATACGCACCTCGGCTATCAAGCCTTTGATCGGGTGAACGACGAAGGGGTCAATGCCCGCGAACAGGACGTTTATGATGCTTTCGAACGGGTAGCAGACCGCATTTTAACCATCCAGCCTAATTTGGTTATCCATAGTGGCGACTTTTTCCACCGACCCAGTCCCAGTAATCGAGCTTTGACCTTTGGGCTGGAACAACTCCGCCGAATCGGTCAGGCAGGGATACCAACCGTGATCATTGCCGGCAATCACGAGACCCCGAAGACGATTTACAATGCCCCGATTCTTCGCGCTTTGCGAACCCTGGAACATGTTTTTCCTATTTTTGGAGAACATTGGGAAACCTTTGAGTTTGGAAATGTAGCCATTCACGGTGTGCCCCATATCAACGACAACCGTTTGTTGTTCAATGAATTGGAACGATTGGAGCCCTTGCCGGGCAAGTTCAATATTTTGATGCTGCATACCTCCCTGGGCAAACGATATCTGATGGAGGAATATGGCGAGCAGATATTCCCGCCAGAATTTGAAGCCAAATTAGCAGGCTTTCAATACCTGGCTCTTGGCCATTGGCATGACCATCAATCGGTGGGGTTGCATCCCAATGCATGGTATTCCGGCAGTACAGAGCGGTTTAGCGATACCGAAATAGGTTCAGAAAAAGGCTTTCAAATAATTGATATTCAAGCAGATAACTCTTGTACGCTAAGTTTCGAAGCCATCCCTACCCGTTCCTGGCTACGCTGGGAGCGCAACACTTGCCAGGAGCATTCGGTGGCCGAACTGGAACTTGAACTAGAAGGATTCAAAGAAAAGAACCCAACCAAAGATGCTATTATTTCTTTGACATTCAACGACATACGCCCGGAACAAACTTTGGAACTTGGCAACCTCCGCCTTCGGCAAATTTTTCCAGAAGCATTCCAACTCATACCGAAGCGCAAAACTTTCAGCGACCGGGCTTTTGTTCGCGGGATAGAAGCAAATCAGTTTGACAGTCTTGACAGGGTTTTTGCGGATTATTTGTACAGCAAATACCCGGAGGATAAGATAACAGCGGAAAAGTTGGTGGAAAGGGCCAGGCGGTATTTTGGAGTGGAAGAACTTTGATTTTTCGTTATTTTTTGCGACTCTTGGTATAGAACTTCCCGAAAGTTTGTAACTTTCGGGAAGTTTAACCAAATGAGCACACCAATGAAAAACAACGAAATTCCGCTCCTCCCAGGCGGTTACTATCATATCTTCAACCACGCCAACGGCTTTGAAAACCTCTTCCAGAATGAAGGTAACTATCGGTATTTCTTGAAAAAGTACGCTGAACACATCCCACCAGTAGCAAATACCTTGGCTTACTGCTTGATGCCAAATCATATTCACCTGTTAGTGCGCATTAAAACGGAGAACCAACTTCCCGAAAGTTTTAAACTTTCGGGAAGTTCCATTCCTAAAAAAATCAGCCGCCATTTCGGCAACCTTTTTAGTGCTTATGCTCAAGCATTTAACAAACAACAATCAAGGATGGGTAGTTTATTCATTCCCAATTTCAAGAGAAAACCCGTAGAAAACAATGTATATTTAGCCAATCTCATTCGCTACGTTCATTTTAACCCAATTGAAAGTGACTTCGTATCCCACCCAGCCGAATGGCCGCACTCATCGTTCATGAGCCTGTTGTCTAACAAACCTAGCCGCTTATCTCGGGATGAAGTACTAGTGTTTTTTGGTGGACGGGATGGCTTCCTTGCAGCACATGAGATAAAGCCGGATGACCGATTTTTAAAAATGGTTAGTGAGTGGTATTAATGGGCTTCTAACTTGTAGTTGAGCCACTAATAGAATGTTTTTTGGGCAATATCATTTTTTGCTTTCGTAGGGATCCAAACTTCCCGAAAGTTTAAAACTTTCGGGAAGTTTGATCTTGCCATTCACCAACTTTTGACTCAATACCAAAATTCCCAGGTTTTTTTTAAAACGCAACCCTATGAAAAAAGCCCTTAACTTTTTCACAGCCCACGCTGCCCGTTTTTTCCTGTTGACCGTCTTGTTATGTGGCGGACTTTTGTGCTTAATCGGCATCCAACGTGGCAAATTTGACATGGACGGCCTCTTGACTGAGGCCAATGGGATGGTTTTTGACTTGCTCGTATTTGCTGTTTTGCTTTCGATTTATGAGAAATTGAGAGAAAAAAGAGATAAAATCGAACGGCTGCATGAGGAAATAGACGATTATCAGGGGTGGGAACAACCAGAGGCGACATATAGAATCGTTGGGGCAGTTAGGAGACTAAATAAATTAGAGGTCACAGAAATTGATTTAAGTTCATGCTTTCTTGAAGGCGCAAACCTTCGTGGCGCAAAGCTTCAAAATGCAAACCTTGAAAAAGCAAAACTTCAAGGCGCAGAACTCTCTGATGCTAAACTTCAGGACGCAAAACTTGCGCGAGCGTACTTCCTCGAAACCAAACCTCAAGGGGCAAGCCTATTAGGCGCTGACTTTGATTCAGCATATATCCTCGATGCAACCCTAACTGGAGCTGATCTTAGGGAGGCAACTTTTACTAACACAGACTTTTCGGATTCAACACTTCAGGGAGCAATTGTTAGTAAAAATTGGTTTGATAAATTGGAAGAAGAGAAAGTAATTGGACGCGAAGAAATCAAACAAAAATACATCATTGACGAAAACGGAATACTAAGAGGAAAACAATGATTCTCAATAATTTAAAACTTTCCAACTACAAGCAATACAGCCAGCTCGAACTCGAATTTCGTGAAGGCCTTGTCGGCATAATTGGCAAAAATGGCGCAGGGAAATCTACTATTTTCGAAGCAATCCTGTACTGCCTCTTTGGCCGTGATGAAGGCAACAAGGCCCATATCCGCTCTGCCTTTGCTGACCCTAAGGCTACCGTAGAGCTGCAGTTGGAATTTTCCATGGGCGAGGTTGGTTACAGGGTTCGCCGCGAGTTTCGGGGGAAAGCGCTTGCCGTTGGCGCCGAATTTTACAAAAATGATGTCCTGGTGGCCAAGGGTGTTTCTCCTGTGAACGAGGAATTGGTGAAAGTACTTCACATGGAACGAGATGCTTTCAAGCGCTCCGTTTTTTCAGGCCAAAAGGAACTCTCCGAACTTTCCGACACTTCCGGCGAAGCCCGCAAGCGTATGGTGCGCCGTATGCTTGGCCTCGACACCCTCGATGATGCACAATCCCGGGTTAACGCCGATTTGCGCGACCTAAGCAGTCAGACTGCTGGCCAAAGCCAAAACCTGCTTTCTGAAGAGGCCCTGGAAGGCCTGAAAAATGAGTTGGCAGCATGCGAAAAAGCAATAGAAACCAATAGATTATCGGCGAAAACCGAACGGCAGGCACTTCATGACATTCAGGAAAAACACCGTGCAGAAAAAGCGAAATTTGATCAGGAAGAGGCACGGCTTAAACGCCATAGCGCTTTGCGCAATGAGCTCACCCAAGCGGATGAACGACGTGCTGGATTGATCCTGCAAATCGAGAGCCTGAAAAAAAAAGAAACAGATTTACATCAGCAAAAGGAAAAGCAAGATGGTGTTAGGATCGATTTCGCTCAATTTGAGTTGGAAAAAAAATCGCTCGAGGCGCTGGAGCAGGAACGGTCGAAATATATCAACCGGGAGGCCAGGCTGGCAAAAATCGATGAAACCAGGGAGCAACTAGCCCTGACCAGCTTAAATATCAAAACCTTTGCTGAACGCCTGGCTGAACGCCCTAAGGTGGAGGCTGCTTTGAAAGAAAGGCAAAATGCGGTGCGAGATTTAGAAGCCGAAATGGAAGCCAAACGCGACGAACTCCGCAACATCGATCAAAAAATAGGCGGTATCCAGGCAGGCACGCAGGAACGTTCCGAAAAGTTGGAGCAGCTGCGTTTGTTGGGAAAGGAAGGCAATTGCCCAACCTGCCTGCAGCCCCTGCTCGAGGGCTATGAACGAGCCTTGTCTGAACTGGAAAATGAAATTACTTCTTTGCAAACCAAACAGTTGCAACAGTTGGAGGCCCAAAAAAAAATGATAACAGAGGCCGGGCTTGCATTGAAAACAAAACAATCCGCAGTCCGTATCGAGGCCGATAAATTGCTTCAGGAACAGACTCGCCTGATTGAATTGGCACGGCAACTATCCAGCGAAGAGGGGCAGCAACGGCTTCTGGAAAACCGCCTGATCGCCGACGAAACCATACTTAAAGAAATCGGCGCCGTGAATTTTGATGAAAAAGCCTATCAAAGTTTAAAAATAAAACTGACGGAAAAAGAACCTCAGTACCGAACGTTTTTGTCGCAGGAAAACTATCTGGCCCGCGAACTCCCGGTAACGATCGCCGCACTAAAATCAGCGGAGTCTGGAATTGCGGAAGCTGATCATAAAATTGCCGCCATTACCGAAGAACTCGCCTCGCTTGGCTTTGATGAACAAGTATACCACGCTGCAAAACAGGCTTTTGCAAGTTTTACGGAAGTTTTTCAGGCGCAATCTGAAACACTACGAACTATAGAGAAAGCAGGGCTTGAACTGCAATCTGAAAAATCCAGGTTCAACGAAAAACTTCAGGCGAACAAAAGGATTCAAGCCCAAATCAGCGACAAAATGGAGGAACTGGAATTGTTGCGCAAACTTGCTGAAATGCTGGGCTTGTTCAAAACCGAAATTTTGGAAAAAGTAAGCCCGGATATCTCGCGGGAGGCTAGCGACCTGTTCAATCGCATTACTAAAGGTAAATACGAAGGAATACGGGTGGACGAAAATTTTGACTTCGCCATTACCGACGGCGGGGTGTTTTACCCGATCGAGCGTTTTAGCGGCGGAGAGGTGGATCTGGCTAATTTTTGCCTGCGCATTGCCATCACCAAAGCGATTATGGACTTGAGCGGCGCTGCTGCTGAGCGAAGGATGGAGTTTCTGGCCTTCGACGAGATTTTCGGTAGCCAGGACGAGGATCGAAGGATGGAAATGATGCTGGCGCTCAACTACTTACAGGAGCAATTTCGACAGATTTACATCGTCTCGCATATTGATAGCTTGAAAGATTTTTTCCCGCATTTACTGGAGGTGCAGTTTGGGGCGGAGGGTAGTAGTGCAGTTTGGCGGTGAAAAAACAGATATTTTCACCCTCCACTCACTACCACCACAATTTCTCCCTTCACTTCTTTGGAGGTAAAATGCGCCAGCAATTCCGAAAGCGGAGCGGTTTTTACTTCTTCAAATTTTTTGCTGAGTTCACGCGCCACGCAGGCCTGCCGCGCTGCGCCACAATGCGCGATGAGTTCTTCCAAACATTTCACCAATCGGAATGGCGATTCGTAGAGCACAAAAGTGTGCGGAAGCGCCGAAAGATATTTCAATCGGGTTTGCCGACCTTTTTTGTGGGGCAGAAAACCTTCAAAATGAAAGGTGTCGCAGGGTAAGCCGCTGGCTACGAGCGCTGGTACAAAAGCCGTGGCGCCCGGTAAACACTCCACCCGAATGCCTCTGCGGTGACAAGCGCGCGACAACAAAAAACCGGGGTCTGAAATACCCGGGGTTCCAGCATCAGAAATCAGGGCCATGACCACACCTGAGGCCAATTCATCCACAACTTGCTCTACTTTGGCGTGTTCATTGTGGGCATGAAAAGCCCGAAGCGGTGTTTTGATCTCATAATGATCCAACAACCGGCGACTCGTGCGCGTATCCTCTGCCAGCACAACAGAGACTTCCTTCAACACCCGAATGGCGCGCAAGGTGATGTCTTCTAAATTGCCAATGGGCGTTGGGACGATGTAGAGCATAGACGGTGTACCGTTTTCAGACAGATTTGATCGAAAAAGAATAGGTCTCCATGATCAAATTCGCAAGCAATTTTTGACATGCGGTTTCTACCTTTTGCCGGGCTTCAGCTTCGGAATTAGCCTCCAGGCTCATGCTGACATGGCGACCGATACGAACATCCAGGATGCCTGCCAAATCGAGGTGTTTCATATTGTTAACTACTGCTTTGCCTTGCGGATCCAGCAGTTCGCGATGAGGCATGATGTCAATTTCGGCGATAAATTTCATGTTAGGTGGATTTGTTTGTTTTTTACCCGCCAAAGCCGGAGCGTAGGAGGGGGTTATTTGGTTAGCCACGAATTACACGTATAAGGATGTTCTATTAGTGTCAATTCGTGCAATGAGTGGCTAATCTAACCGGCAATGATTTTATTTTTAAAAATAACAGACAAGACAATGTAGCAAACGATGATGGCAGACAAAGCCAGTTCTTTCAAAAGGACAATCAGCACGCCAAACAAGGCCAAAAAAGCCAGGTGGAAAATGTTGGCCTTCCAATCAAGACTTTTGATTTTCATCCCAAACATCGGGATTTCACTCACCAGCAGCCATGAAAGTAACCCAGTAAGTCCATACAAAAACCATTGGTTTTCAATCATCTCCTTCATGCCAAAAAGGTTATGGTGTGCTGTAAGGGCTAGTCCCAGCACAAAAACTGTGCATGCGGGAGTGCTTAGCCCAATGAAATAGTTTGCCTGACGCGTGTCCAAATTGAATTTTGCTAGTCTTAAGGCCGAAAATGCCGAAAGCACAAAAGCGGGTAGTGCATAAACCTCCACAAAGGAGTTGCCAAATGCCGCCGTGATCGAAACATCTCCGCTTAGCAAACGGTATATCATAGCCCCGGGCACCACACCAAAACTTATTACATCGGCCAGTGAGTCGAGTTCCTTGCCTAATGAAGAACTGATATGCAATGCACGTGCCACCATGCCATCCAGATAGTCAAATATGAAAGACCCAAGGGTGAACAAAGCCGCCATTTCAGGCTGCCAGTAAAAAGTGTAAAGCAAAGCGCAGCAGCCACAAAACAGGTTGGCGAGTGTTAGTGCGTTGGGCAAATGTTTCATTGGCCGCAAAAGTAGAGAATCTTCGGCGAAGCATATTTTGCTAATTTGCGGCGTTTATGCAGAAACTAAAATAGTCTGGAAGGGGTTTCTGTTTGAATTTCAGCATTTTAAGAAAATTTTGACACCTATGCCCGCCAACAATTCAGGCTGTTTTTGCGTCTAGGTAATAAAATATCCGATATCTCGATATCCGACCAAAACAACACATCATGAGAAAAACTACCCTATTCCTGGCCTTATCATTTTGTACGGCAATTGCTGTTGCGCAACCATCCAATGATGAATGTTCCAGCCCGATCGTATTACCCGCCACGCTGACCTGGTGTAGCCCGGTGAATGCCTATACCAATTTGGAAGCCACGCCCTCGGCCTACGGAGCTCCTGGTTGTTTCGGTTCCGTACAAAGCGATGTTTGGTTTGCTTTTACTGCCCTGGCCACCGATGTGACCATAACAATACGAGGTGCAACCGCACAGGCTCCCGGGGGCGATCTGCAAAAACCTCAGGTGGCACTCTATTTTGGTTCCTGCGGCGGTATCATCAATGAATTGGTTTGTGACGCATCTGCAGGCAACAACAACATAGCGGAAGCCTACAAAGGAGGTCTTTTCGTAGGTTCCACGTATCTTATCAGGGTTCAAGGCGGTGGAGGGCAAGAAGGCACTTTTCAAATTTGCATCAACAACTACAACCCTCCCGTTGAACCCACGTCCGATTGCCCCACGGCTTCAATTCTGTGTGATAAATCGCCCTTTGTAGTCCAATATGTAACTGGAGCAGGCAGCAACAATAGCGAAATGCAGGATGCGACCTGCTTCAACAATGGGGTGCCTGGAATATTTGAATCCAATTCTACCTGGTTTGTTTGGACTTGTGCCCAATCCGGCACATTGACCATGACCCTGACCCCGCTGAATGGCCCGGACGACCTTGATTTTGTCATTTACCGGCTGCCCAATGGAATAGCAAACTGCAATGGAAAAGTGATTGAACGATGTATGGCCTCCGGACAAAGCCAGGGGATAAACTCCGCCCCTTGCCTGGGACCCACAGGGATGGTCAATGGAGACCCAGACATAAGCGAAGACGCAGGTTGCTCCGAACCGGGCGACGATGCCTGGCTTAAACCCCTGGATATGATTCAGGGAGTAACCTATGCTTTGGCTGTCAACAACTTCTCAGCTACAGGCAACGGCTTTTCCATCGAATTTGGTGGTACCGGCGAATTCCTCGGTCCCGAAGCAAAATTTGAAACGATTCCTGAAGCAGTTTGCCTTGGAACACCTGTTCAGGTAATAGACGCTTCGACTTTTGCACTGGGTGCTATCACTGCCTGGAATTGGAGTTTTGGTGCGGATGCAATGCCTCAAACCGCCATTGGCCCCGGCCCCCATACCGTGGCATTTAATACGCCAGGTGTTCACCCGGTGGTGTTAACTTTGGAGACAGACCTTGGCTGCAAAATCACTGATATTCAATCTGTTCTGATACATCCTGATGTACAGGTTGACACCCTGATATCCGCCCCAGATTGCAATGGTACAACCAACGGGAAAATAACCATCAATAATATAACCAGTGGAACACCTCCCTATTTGTTCAGTTGGAACAACGGCCCATTTACAAACAATAACTTTCTCGACAACCTTGGCGTAGGGTTTTACACACTGGCCATTGTAGATGCGAACAACTGCAAAACGGACCTGGGTATTCAGGTGGACGAACGGATCTTAACCGCCGATGCCAGTGTGGATGCCCCCTTGTGTTACGGCGATGCCAACGGGGTGATCACCCTCAATGTGACCAACGGCAAGCCAGTCGTGCAATTTGATTGGGGAAATGGATACATACCCAATAATTCGCAAGGTGGATTTGCTGCAGGCACTTATACGATTCAAGCCATTGACGGAGTGCTTTGTAGGGGGACTTTTGTTGTGGAGGTGGTGGATAATCCACCATTAGCGCTGAGGCTGGATACCGTGAATATTTCTTGTTTTGGCGCCAATGATGGTATGGCTGAGGCTATTCCTTCGGGTGGGGTAGGGCTTTATACCTACCAATGGTCTAATGGAGCAATTACACAAACTATCGAGAACCTACCCCCCGGTCAATATGACATAACCGTTTCAGACCGAAATGAATGTATCATTGTGGGAGGTGTATTTATTACCGAACCCCCGGATGTGGCTTTGAACTTGATGAGCGTGGTCGATCTGATTTGCAATGGTACTCCCGAAGGCGAGATTCGAGTAGAGGGCATCGGAGGAAGACCCCCCTATCAGTTTAGTCCGAACGGCACAACATACTTCCCTTCAGACACCTTGAAAAATCTGCTTGCCGGAGATTATTGGGTAAAAGTCAAGGACGCATATGGCTGCCTTGATTCCGTATTTGCGACGATTAGCCAGCCTGTTCCACTTATCGTGGTAGCCGAACCCGCAGACACCACTTTGGATCTCGGTTTCACGATAGACATTAGCACAATTACCGCTCCTTTTGGCCGATTGGTCAGTTTTGAATGGTCGCCCGGCACAGGTTTGAGTGAAACCAATATTGCCGAACCAACTGCTACGGCCATAAACGATATTCGTTATATTGTAAAAATTACAGACGAAGATGGCTGCATGGCTTTTGACACGGTCACCATTCGAGTAAAAAAAGATCGGCCGGTATATTTCCCCAACATTTTTGCGCCTGACAATCCTTATCCAAATGACCACTTCACAGGTTTTGGCGGGCCAGCCGCGGAACAAATTTCCCTGTTGCGCATCTATGACCGCTGGGGCAGCCTGATCTACGAAAACCAGGACTTTGGTTTGAATGAGCCTAATTTTGGCTGGGATGGCACGGCCAAAGGGCAGAAGGTGGAAGGGGTATTTGCCTGGTATGCCCTTGTGCGCTTTATTGATGGTGCAGAGGTTCAGTTCAAAGGCGATGTTACGGTAATCCGTTGATCGGGCTTTTTTCACAGATAAAAATATTAATCCTGTTTGGAAAATAGGTGGTAGTAGAACTACCTTTGCCACCGTTTTGGAAAAAGGGAGGAAGTTTTCGCCCGAATTTCATTGATTTTGAACGAGTTACATAAATTTTAGCAAAAATAAGGTATGCCAACCATCAATCAACTTGTGCGGAAAAGCCGCGAAAAGGTGGAGTATGCGAGCAAGAGCCGAGCGCTCAATTCCAGCCCGCAGAAGCGTGGCGTATGCACCCGTGTGTACACTACCACGC
>JBJXGO010000149.1:0-3547 GCA_046160345.1 Saprospiraceae bacterium | reverse complement strand
GGGACCTTTCCCAGGGCTATTTCCCCATCTGGCGATGCGGATGCGATGTGGTAATCATCCAAAAAAAAGCGCAAGCCAATTAAGTGTTTTCCCCGCACCCGTTTGGCTGCACTGATTCGGATACGCGGATATTTTGCCGTATAGGTTTCTTCGTAGTCGTTGGGGTATTTATTTCCAATCCCGAAATAACGATAAAGATAGCGGTACCAGCCTAATTCGCCATAAACCCTCCATCGGTTGTTGGTACTAAGCCATTGGAAGGGAAAAAATATCAGAACCTGCTTATTTTGCGTATAGGAAAAGTTGAAAGTCAGGTTTGAGCGCCTGGGCCGGGTGGGGAAAGTAAGGATGCCTGCAGCGCCAACCCCCCAACGGGTGTCGGGGGAAAAAAATGCCAGCGGGGTGCCAAAAAAACTGATTAAAGAATCGCGTTTGGTAAATTGTTTGCTAGAATCACGACGGGCTTCTTGCGCTGCCGCAGTGCCAATATGGATCATCTGGCAAAATATGGCAAGAAGTACGAGTTTGGATTTCATGCGTGGTGGGAATGGCCGTGGGTAGGAAAAGTTCTGGCAATTATTCAGCGAAGTGTGTTTTTTCGTGATATGGGTTGATTTTTGAGTAAATTCTTGAATCAAGGAATTGTCCCTCAAAATAAAAGTTCTCCCGGAAATATGCCTCCTGTACAAACCCGTGTTTTTCCAAAATACGGCCGGATGCCTCGTTCTCCGGATCGGTATTGGCTTCAATGCTGTGAAAATTCATGGTTTTGAAACAGTATTCGATGGCAGCCGTCATAGCCTCGTCCATAATGCCCTGCCGCCAATATTCGGAATGGAGCGTATAGCCAATCTCGGTTCGATGGTTGATTTTATCCATTTTCCAGAATCCGAGGGTGCCTATCTGCCATTCGGGGCGTTCGTGGAGGCAGATGGCCCAGTTCACTGATTCGTTTTGTTCATAAGATTTCAGGTATATCTCGATAAGTTCATTGGCCTCGTTAATGCTCTGCATTGGAGGCTTGCCGATATAACGCATTACGCGTTCGTCTGAGCGCATTTTGAAAATGGCCTCGGCATCTGAAGGGGCGATTTGGCGGAGAAGGAGACGCGGGGTACGGAGGGTAGGAAAGGATGTGAAGGAGATGGTCAGCATGTCTTTTTAGGAATAGTTAGTTGGTCTTGTTTTCGAGACAGGAGCGTAAATGTTCCTTGTTCCGACGGACTGAAGTCCGTCCTACCGTACCACCCGTACCCTTGCGCCATCCACCAGGTTCAACTGCCCGGTAAGCACCACTTGTTCGCCAGGACGAATTCCGGAAGTTACCTCTACTTTATCGCCATAAATGCCGCCCAGGCCAATGGCACGTTGCACGGCTATGGAATCACCTTGTACCACATATATCTTGGGGTCCTGGAGGCTTCCGGCTATGACCTTTCGCGGAAGTGTGAGGCCGCTTCTGTGAGCATCAAAGGTAAATTTTGCCTTGGCATGCATCCCCCCGCGCAACGGATTTCCTTTTGGGTTAATAACCTCTATTTCCACATCATAATTAAAAGCATTATCGGCACGAAGGCCTATGTTGGTCACTTTTCCGGCAATGTTCAGGTCGGGGAAAACATCGGCATTGACGCTTACGCCCTGGCCTTTTTTCACGTTGAGCACGTCGCGCTCCGTCACTTTTACCATGAGGAAAAGTTTTTCGAGGTTTGTCATTTGTGCTATCTGGATACCTGGGCCGATCACACTTCCACGTTCAATAAAACGCATCCCAAGGGTGCCGGTCATGGGTGCTTTGATGCTGGTATTGGTAATTTGTTTTTTCAAACCTTTCTCTTTGGCTTCAGCGGTCAGAATGCCGAGGTCAATATCTTCGATCTTGTTTTTGGGCGCCGCTTCCCCCTCAATGAGGTTGGTCAGGCGTTCTTTATCTTTGCGGAGTTTAATGAGGTTGGCCTGGGTCGCTTCCAATTCTATGCGAAGCAGTTCATCGTCCACCTTGGCAATTATTTCTCCTTCATTGAGCCATTCTCCTTTGTTTTTGTAGGTTTCCAATACGCGGCCGGCGGTTTCTGAAATGACAAACATCTCTTTGAAGGGCAAAAAGATGCCATCGGCCTCAAGGTGGTTGGCCAGGGTTTCCAGTTCGGGTTCAACCACTTCCACCGGAACAAAAGCCCGGGTCATTTTAGAAAGTTCGGCCTCTGCATCCAGTAGTTTTTTATTGGAATAAAGTTTCCAGGTAGTGAAAGCCACGGCGAGGAGGAGGAGCAAGAGTAGGGAGCGTTTTTTCAAAATAGGGAAAATGTGGTTATTGGGTCATTGGGCATGATAGTCATTAGGCCATTGGGTCATTAGGTCATTGGGGGAAGCCAAAATGCGATTTATGGAGCAAGGCAACAAAATTTTGCAGACACAAAGGTAACAAAAGCCTAAGCTACAAAATCCCGGCTTTGTAGTGGGTACTCTTACTTAATTTTGCCCCTAAATTTCTCAGGTACCCCAATGCCTAATGACTATAATGCCCAATGACCTAATGACCTAATGACTATAATGACCAAATTAATTAAAGCCAGTCGCATTGCCCACCTCACAGATGCCCGGTATTTTGCGGCTAAAGAGGTTGATTATCTGGGCTTCAACCTCGAAGAAGGCACAGAGGCTTACCTTGACCCGATTTACATGAAAGCCATCCGCGAGTGGGTGGAAGGCCCGAAAATTGTAGGCGAATTCAGTCGTATGCCGGCACACGCCGTACGGGAAGCAGCAGCATTTTACGGCCTTGATGTGGTGCAGGTTTCGGCACAAAACCACGGGGCTGATTTGGCTGAATTAAAGGGCCTTGAAGTCATTCTGGAAATCAGGCCTGACGATCAAGGGCTTCCATTTTCAAAATCGGAGCTACAGGCATTTGCCCCTTTTGTGGATGTTTTTTTATTTGATTTTTTTCATGCAAAGATTTCAAAATCAATGTTTTATGAAAACATTGATTTTTGGCGGGAGGTGTTTTCATTGCGCCCTACCTTACTCCAGGCGGATTTTTCTGCGGGCGATTGGCCCGAAATACTGGAGTCTTTAAATCTTGCCGGCCTGAGCATCGTAGGCGGTGAAGAGGAGCAGGTGGGTTTGAAATCTTATGACGAAATTGATGAGATATTTGAAGCATTGGGGAGGGGCTGAAAAGAAAAGCAATGCCTTCTCCCAACAGGCTAAGCGCCGTCACAGGAGCTTGCTGCCCCCCAATTTTTCTAATAGCCACTCCCGTTCTGCCATTTGTTTTTCGGCAGATATATCCTTTAGAAGTGCCTCTTTTGACGCTTTATCAGCTGGTGACAACTTATTTAGCCTGATCATAAAGCGCACAAAATTCAGGTTGAGCTCCTGGTGATATCCCAGGTTTTTTTGACGGTTTAGGTATGTTCCAAAACTCTGTAAAAGTGATTCAAGTGCGTCTTGCTCTCCCAATTCGTAGTAGCTGCGCACGAGCATCCGCCGCGCATGGAGGTTGTTGAGCGGGTCTTCCAATTCTACCTGTTGGAGCAAGGGC
>JBJXGO010000148.1:0-3180 GCA_046160345.1 Saprospiraceae bacterium | reverse complement strand
TAAATATCAGCCATTTTTTGCACCAATTTGGAACTGGGGTTGGGTTTCCAGCCCGGGTATTCACTACCGGTTTCCACCTTTGCGCCGATCAGATCAAAAGGTGCGCGAAAAGCAGCGGCTACGTCGGCTTTGCTGGATTCCACCGAACTCCGTTGGAGGGAGCCAATGCGTAGATGGCCATCGCCCAGGACGATCTTAGCCAAATTGGTGGAAGCTTCCACCAGCCCGGGGATTTCTGGACTCATCCGGTAAACGCCGTTTTGCACCGAGCGAATAGCCTGCAGGAATTTCACCTGATCGCTTTTTCGCATCACCTTCGCTGATTTAGGAGCCTCGGTAGCGACGATTTTCAGATTGGGTTCCGGGGTCTGATATTCTGTTGCGATCTCTTTGGCTACTGCCTGGAGCAGTTTGT
Source organism: Saprospiraceae bacterium (assembly GCA_046160345.1). GTDB lineage: Bacteria > Bacteroidota > Bacteroidia > Chitinophagales > Saprospiraceae > M3007. The sequence continues at coordinate 2,765 of JBJXGO010000148.1, read as the reverse complement.
GAAAGCGTTTTTCATTTTTGACCAGAACCACCGCTTTCGCCTCGCGAGGGATCTCATTGCGCAGATTGCCGCCATCGAAAGAAGCAATGCGCAATCCCGAAGGAGCGATCGCCATGAGCACACGTGCCAGGATCTTATTGGCATTGCCACGACCCAAGTTTATATCCATGCCGCTGTGACCGCCAGTAAGGCTACTGACTTTCACTTGATATGAAACCAGGTTTTCTGGCGAAGCATCTTCCTTGTATTTCCAGTCAATGGTCGTATCAATGCCTCCGGCGCAACCAATGGTAAGCACATGATCTTCTTCGGTGTCGAGGTTGAGCAGCAATTTTCCTTTGAGCAAGCCTCGACCGAGTTGTTTGGCGCCGCTGAGGCCTTGTTCCTCGTCGAGGGTAAAGAGGGCCTCCAAAGGCGGGTGGGCAATGTCCCTGGAGGCTAAAACCGCCAGGATAGAAGCCACGCCCAGGCCGTTGTCGGCACCCAGGGTTGTGCCACGTGCGCGCATCCAATCGCCGTCGAGGTACATCTCAATGCCTTGTTTGTCAAAGTCGAACGAAACATCGGCGTTTTTAGAATGCACCATATCGAGGTGGCCTTGCAGGATGGTCACAGGTCTTTTTTCACGACCAGCTGAGCCGGGTTTTTTGAGAATAATGTTCCCAAAATCATCGGTAATGGTTTCCAGTCCGTGTTTTTTTCCAAAATCACGCACCCATTGAGCAATGCGCTCTTCTTTTTTGGAAGCGCGAGGGATGGCGTTGAGCTCGGCAAAAAGATTCCAGGGAGCGGTGGGCTTGAGTTGGCGGATTTGATCGGACATGAATGTGGAAAATTAGAAAAAACCACAGACACCGCATGTGCAAACCAGGGCTTCGCAGTACTGGTAAAAGCGGGATAGACAGAACGGAGGTCGGGCGTAGTTGCTAATAGCCGGACAAGTCAACGGCAACAACTTTCCTTGAACCGGGGAGTACCCCATTGGATGACAACTTAAGTGTTCGAGCCGGTGCAGAAAGAACGGCGTCTGTGGTAGTGCAAAGATAGAAATTATTCTTTGTTCTTGCGTTCCTCGTCGGAGGCCAAAAAATATTTTTTTGATTGCGCGGCCCGGTAAAGAGGCGGAAAACGAAACCCTGTTTTGTAAGATCATTCAATTACGAGCGTGTTCGGGATTTTGAAGGCGTGCCAAACGGATAAAATCCATAATTTTGCGCCTTGCATTGGTGCCATGTCCAGTCAAACCACTAATGCAAGAACCGGATACTATCGAATGAGTAAAAAAATCGAAATATTGGCCCCGGCCAAAAACCTGTACCAGGGAATGGCCGCTGTCAATGCCGGCGCAGACGCGGTGTACATGGGCGCGCATACGTTTGGCGCCCGCACCAATGCCACAAATTCGGTGGAGGATATCGCCAAGATGGTCCGATACGCTCACCTGTTCAAAGCAAAGGTGCTGGTGACGGTTAATACCATTTTGTACGACAACGAACTGGAAAATTGCCGGCAACTCATCTGGGATCTGTACAACATCGGCGTGGATGCCCTCATCATCCAGGACATGGGCATACTGGAAATGGATATCCCTCCGATCGTCTTGCATGCCAGCACACAGGCCAACAACCGGGATGCCGGTCACGTGAAATTCCTGGCCGATGCAGGTTTACAACGGGTGGTATTGGCCCGGGAATTGAACTTGGATCAGATAAAGGAGATACACCAGGCCAGCGATGTGTCACTGGAGTTTTTTGTTTCCGGTGCACTTTGCGTTTCCTTCAGTGGCAACTGCTACATGAGCGTTGCAAACGGCGAACGTTCGGCCAACAGAGGCTCCTGCGCCCAGAACTGTCGCCTGCCCTACCAATTGATAGACGGGAAAGGCGACACCCTGATCGAAAGCAGCCACCTGCTATCGATCAAAGACCTGGACCTGAGCGAAGAGCTGCCCAATCTGATAAAAGCCGGTATTTCTTCTTTTAAGATCGAAGGCAGGCTAAAAGACATTGTTTATGTCAAGAACAACACTTCCTATCTGCGGAAAAAACTGGATGCTTTTTTGGAGGCCCATGCCGAGCAATACCAAAAAGCCTCTTCAGGCAGGACATTCTATCATTTTGAACCAGAATTAGATCGAAGCTTTAACCGGGGTTACACCGATTATTTTGTCAATCACCGCCGGGAAAAGATCGGCTCCTGGGAAAGCCCAAAATCAAAAGGGCAATACATCGGCAAGTTGTTGGAAGTAAAAGCCAATGGCTACCGGATCGAAAACTACGAACTGCTCAACAACGGCGACGGCCTGTTTTTCATCAACGAACAGGGCGTAGCCGATGGCATGCAGGTCAATATCATCGTTAACGACCTGGTGGTGCCCAATGAACTGAAACGCTTGACTGAAGGTACGGAAATATACCGAAACCTGGATGCCGAGTTCAATCAGATGGTGGAAAATGAAAACAGCGCCGTGCGGAAGATCGGCGTCAAAATGCGCTTCAGCGAAACAGAAACGGGCTTTTGCCTGCAGGTGGTGGACGAAGACGGGCATACAAGCTCCGCCATGCTCGAAACGGCCAAAGAGCCCGCGAAAAACGCTGAAGGGCTGATAGAAAACATCAAAAAGAACCTCGCCAAAACTGGCAATACGCCCTTCATGGTGGACGAATTAGAGGTAGATTTCTCCCAAAACTGGTTTTTGCCCATTTCAAAAATAAACGAGCTCAGAAGAACGGCATTGGAACAATTGGTGGAAATACGCATACGGG
>JBJXGO010000147.1:0-16806 GCA_046160345.1 Saprospiraceae bacterium | reverse complement strand
TGGCGTGAATATGGATGCCGATTTTTTTTGCGAAAACACTGCAGAATACAAACCAGAAGAAGCGAGGTTGAATTTCATATGTAAGGAAAAGTGGACGATGATTTTTGTTTCTTGGGCAAAGATGTTTAATTTGGTTGTACTCTTCCCGCTTATTTTATGCCAAATCATTTTTATTTTCTTACCTTTCGAAATTAAAATCTCCTCCAAAGCCCAGGGTATATATGATCTCTGTTTACCAGCTTAAACCGGCTTTCCAAAACCTGCTGCAACCTGTCCTGCGGTTTTTGCACAGGCTTGGTGTGACGGCCAACCAATTGACGGTGGCTGCAGTGCTGCTTTCCTGTGGTTTGGGCTTTATGTTCCTGTTTTACCAGGCACATGTCATCATATTATTGCTATTGCCCCTGGGCTTGCTCCTTCGGATGGCCCTGAACGCCTTGGACGGCATGATGGCCCGGCAGTACCAAATGCAAAGTAAACTGGGTGAAGTCCTCAATGAATTGGGCGATGTGCTTTCAGATCTGGCCATTATTCTTCCATTCGTTGTTATTCCCGGCGTGAACCCCTGGGTGATCATCCTTTTTGGCCTGCTGGCGGTTCTCAATGAATTTTCCGGGTTGTTAGGCCGGGCACTTGGAGGCGTCCGAAGATATGAAGGGCCGATGGGGAAAAGCGATCGGGCTCTACTTCTGGGTTTATATTGCATCGTGTATTATGGCTGGCCGGGCGTGGTTGTTTTTACCAATTGGGTGTTCATTGGCGCTAATCTGTTATTGGTTCTAAGCACTTTTACCCGGCTTAAAAAGTCGTTACAATGAATAATTACCAGGTTTCTCCGGCTCTTGCCTGGGTATTAGGAGGCATTTTTGCTTTTTTGACGCTTTCTTCTCTGACCTTTTACCTGCTTTCTAAGAAAAGATCCGGCAAATTATTAGACGAATTGCGCTTGCGCACCCGCTCCTGGTGGTATATCTTTATGGGTATTGCGATCATAGCCTTGGGTCCGTCTGTTGTTGGTACGACAATCATCGCTTATGTGTCTTTTGTGGCCCTCCGGGAAATGTTTTCCATTTCCGGGTTCCGGGAAGCGGATCGCGTGGCCTTGGTTGCTTCCTATTTTGCCATTCCGGTCCAGTACTACCTGGCCTTTCATCATTACATGGACCCGTTTTACTATTTTATCCCCTTGGTCATGTCCATCGTCATTCCGTTCATTCTGGTGCTCACCGGGAACACGGAAAGGATTGGCCGGTCCATGTCTTTTATCATTACAGTATTGATCCTGACGATCTATATGCTCAGCCATATTGCCTTGTTGTTCAATCTGGAAATACCGGGTTATACCGTGGGCGCCGGAGGTCTCCTTCTTTATTTGATTGTCCTGACCGGGTTCAATGATGTATTTCAATTTATCTGGGGCAAATGGCTGGGGAAAAGAAAAATATTACCCAAGGTTAGTCCGAACAAGACCTGGGAAGGATTTTTAGGTGGAATTATGACGACGGCAGGCCTTGGATATTGCATTCGCTTCCTAAGCCCATTCTCAGCCGGGGAGGCCCTGATCACGGGTTTGTTAATAGGGATCACGGGCTTCATCGGAGATGCCATTTTGTCGGCGATCAAAAGAGACCTGCAACTCAAGGATACCGACGATCTGATCCCTGGCCACGGCGGAGCGATGGATCGTCTGGACTCCATCGTGTTCACCGCCCCTGTTTTTTACCATTTGTTGAACTATTTTATCCAGCATTAGATGAAGCACTTATTTCAACAATTGTTCTATACCCTATTCGTCAGGCCATGGCTTACCCTCATCATAGGCGTTAGATTTGAAAACGCAGCAGCGCTTAATAAGACTGACCAATTTATAGTGGTGGCAAACCACAACAGTCATTTTGATTCGGTAGCGATCATGGCTGCTCTACCCCGCAATAAACTTCGAAACACGCGCGCGGTGGCTGCTGGCGATTATTTTGGGAAGGGCAGCTTCAGTGGGTTCGCTATGAGCCTGTTTTTCAATGCTGTCCTGATCAAACGCAAGCATGAGGAGGGAGAACCCTCTGCGATAGAAGCGCTGGATGAGTGCCTTAAAAACGGCGATTCTCTGATCCTGTTTCCCGAAGGCAGTAGGGGTCAGCCAGGGGTGATCTCTGATTTTAAAAAAGGGATTGCTATCCTGTTGCAGCGTAATCCCCATATCCCGTTTATTCCCGTTTATCTCGATGGGTTTGGCCGGGTCCTTCCCAAGGATAAATGGATGATTATTCCACTCATCTGTAAAGTCCGGTTCGGCGAGCCTTTAATGGCCCACACACAGGATATAGACTCCTTACTGGAAGCTGTAAAAGAGGCCATCCTGCATTTGAAGAAAAAAGATGAAAGAGACCGAAATTTCTTTTGGTAAATTTTACAACACTGATCCACCCGGATAAGGTCAAATATTAAATCATGAATACCCCCATCATTTCAATCCTGTTCTTCTTCATAGCTTCCCTGTTTGGGGCTTTAGGCCAGTTTTTGTACAAATCAGGCGCCGACCGGGCGGACGGGTCCTTGGCTGGTTATGCTGCAAATCCCCGGCTTATCGGCGGGGTGCTTTGTTATATTGCAGTCATGGTCTTGTTTGTTGCTGCGTTTAAAAAAGGAGGTTCTCTGACCGTGTTGTACCCTGTTTATGCCACCACCTTTATCTGGGCCGCCCTACTTGCCTGGATGGCCTTTGGTATCCCTATCAAACCGATCAATATCGTCGGCATGGGTTTGTTGATCGCCGGAATGTACTGTATGGGAAAATGAAACTTAGACTTATGCAAGTGCATGATTTTCCTGTTTTGAAAGGACAATTCCAATAAACTTTAAATAATTTTGATATGAAAATTGCCATCCACCCTAAATTGATTGCCTTATTAATCGGTATTTTTTTTCTCCTGAACCCAGATTTCGCGCTTGGGTTCCCTCTGAGCAAATTATCCCCGGTTTCTGTGCCTGGTCCGGAGAAACTACCCGAGATCATCGTCATTCACAACCCCGAGATAGTCAAAGCTGAAAAAGAAGCATTGCTGATATTGCCTGGATTTGGAGACAACCGCAAAAGAAGAAAAGCGCAGAAGAAGTTTTTTGCCAACTGTGGCTATGATCTCTATATCCCCAATTATAAAAACCGAAAGTCAATAGCGGCAACCGTGCAAAACCTCTTTGATTTTTACCATGACCACGACCTGGTTCAGTATAAAAAAGTGCATGTTTTTTCCTACATTCTGGGCAGTTGGGTACTGAATACCTATATCAATCAATATGGGAAAGAGAATATTGCTTCCATTATTTTTGACCGGAGTCCACTGCAGGAGCGAGCACCGCGGGTAATTAGGGATAGGATCCCCACCATCGGAAAAATAATGAAAGGGAAAGTGCTCATAGAGCTGAGTCGGATGACTTATCCCCCAATTCCTATGCAGGGGATCAAAATAGGTATTGTAGTGGAAAGCAAAGCGACCAAACTGATCAAGATGTTTAGAAAGACTACGCTCGGTTATGGCCCGATCGACTGGAAAAATCTGAATTTTAATCAGCCGTATGACGACCTGCTTTACACCCCGTTGAATCATGATCAATTATATACCAGATTTGAGGTGATCGGCGAAGACCTGCTGCATTTTTTTAAGGCAGGAACTTTTACGGCTAACGCCCGTAGAATACCCTATGATTGGGACGTATTTAAGGCGTGGATACCGGAATAAGTTTTGGCATCCTATCAAGGCTACAGTCAGCCGCCAACAATGGCCAAAAAGCGCAAACAGGCATTTACCTTTTCCCGCCGCGCTAGGTGCTTTTACCTAGGTATGCACACTTTTTCCTGTGAAAATCAAGCATTTAGAGAGATCAGTTCTTTACAAACTTCTTAACTATAGTTCATCGTGAGTTGTCTTCCTGACGGGATGACAACTCAGCCAATGTTTGTTCACTCAAGATAGTAGCAAGAAACTGTGGCAATAAATTCATAATCAACCATTTTTGTGTGCATACCGTAGGTAAAAACACCAAGCATGGCGGGAAAAAAGATGCAAGGCTGCGGGAGTGGGAGGAGCGGAGGTTACTTTCATAGAGCGGGAAGGAGTGGATGATGGCAATTTTATAACGCCTTTGGGCATGGGCAGGGGATTGTGTTTTGGCGGGGCAAGTATAGGAGTAAAAAGCCAATTTGGATGCGTTGATGTTCGTTTCACCTGAGGTTGTTCTTTGAGGGCGAAGCGTTTCAAACCAGGTCGCATGGTAAATTGATTAAACAGTCGTTTACCTTTGTTCTCTACCTAATATCCTGATCTAATGCTTATTCGCACTATTATCCTTTTTGCAGCTGCTTATTCCATTGCTCTTGATTCCCTGAATGCACAGGCTTGTGAATGTACCAATTGCCCACAGTTTATGCAGGATCTCTTTGTAGGAGATTTTAACATCAATATTCAGGGAGCAACGAATCCTACCCTTGGACAAAACGGCCAGGGCGTCTGTGGGGTCAACATTCACTTTGATCATACCGCCATTTGTGATATCACCATTACCCTAACATCCCCTTCAGGTCAAACAATAACGCTTGTGGGTCCTATCGGGCCATTTTGTACCAATATGGGCAATACCGGCACTGACTGGGATGTGTCTTTCGTTCCATGTGGCGGTGGCGCAATGCCAGATCCTGGATTCACCGACCAGTGGCATAACAACCAAAACTGGGGAGCAAATAACAACTATAACGGAATTTATTATCCTTTTAATGGCTGTTTAGGGAACTTCACCGGGCCGGTGAACGGCAATTGGGTGCTAACCGTAACGGATGGGCAAGCCCTGGATACCGGGAATTTGTACGACTATGAAATTATCTTCTGCGACCCCAGCGGTATCAACTGTGTTTCCTGTGTAGCCGATGCGGGCGCGCTCTTGCAGGCTGATATTGAAGAGTGCCCAGGCTCCCAAAATTTGGTTTTAGATCTACCGCCCAGCTACCAGGCGCCGGCCTCTCCTCCGCCCAGTGCGGAATATACCTATGACTATGTAATTGCTGGAAATGGTGGCATTATTCTGGAGATTGCTGCTAGTCCGGATTTGAGCAACTTGCCTTCTGGAAACTATACCGTTTGCGGGCTTTCTTACCTGACTGCGCATGCAAACCTATTGCCCGCGATCAATGGTGTGCTGACTGTAACACAATTAAGCAATCAGCTAAACTCTAATACACCCCCATTTTGCGGGAATATTAGCACTAATTGTGTGGGAGTCACCATTTACGCTATCCCACCTGATGTGGAGGAATCTGCAGTAATCTGTTCCCCGTCTTGCTTTGAATTTCTGGGACAATTTTATTGTCAAACGGGCGATTACCCTGTAGATCAGACGGATGCCAATGGATGCCACTACAATGCTATTTTACATCTTACTGTGAATGCATCCACGTCTCGTTCAATCACTGAAACCATTTGCCCTGGTACTTGCTCCAGCAACCCGAATTTTCCAAATACTTGTAGCACAGGGCTTTATCAGACGACTCTGGTGAATGCAGTAGGTTGTGATAGCTTTCTTAGCCTGAATTTGACGGTCCTAAACATTGATGCGGCTATACAGCCACCGCCTATGATTACCTGCGCCCAGCCTGAGGTCCAACTCTCCGGGCAAGGCTCCACCACTGGCCCGGGCACTACCTATTTGTGGACTGCCAGCAACGGCGGTAGTATTAGTGGCGCCACCAATCAAATAAATGCAACGGCTGCTGCAGCTGGTATGTACAGACTGGTGGTATGCCGAACCCTTGCAGGCGCCTCCTGCTGTGATACCGCCATGGTAACCGTGAGTTCCAGCGGCTCCATTCCAAATGTACCCGGAATGATCGGAGATAGCCTCTTATGTAATGGGCCTAATCAGGTATTTTCCGTTACTTCCGACCCGAATGCCAGCGCATACACCTGGCAGGTATTGGGGGGCAGTATTTTGAGCGGCCAGGGCAACGATACCATTCAGGTTCGTTGGGATAGCCTGCAAACCTCTGGCACCGTATGTGCCAACGCCACCAATGCCTGCGGCCCGGGAGGCCAAAGTTGTCTGACGGTAACCATTAGCGCAGCACCTGTCCTTGCCCCAATCAATGGCGACAGCCTGGCTTGCACAGGTGACACCTCGTATTATGCCATTCCTGCGGCTAGCAGCGCGCTTGCATATTCCTGGACGGTCCCCGCAGGTGCTACTATCCTTTCTGGCCTGGACAGTACCGTTCTTGTGGTGCGTTGGGACACAGCAACCAGTGGAAATATCTGTATACAGGGCTTAAATGACTGCGGCGCAGGGCCACAGCAGTGTATTCCGGTAACCGTTTTTGCCCAACCGCTGGCCAATGCAGGCCTTGATACAAGCTTATGTGGCATAGGCATAAATCTCTCCGCAGTAATCAGCGTGGCAGGCGGCATTGGCGTTTGGACGACCCTTTCCGGCCCGGGTTCCGCTGTATTTGGCAATGATTCCATAGTGAATAGCATGGTAGGGGTTGATTCCAACGGGGTGTATCAGTTTCAATGGAAAGAAACCAACGGTATTTGCAGCGACTTGGATACCGTACAAGTTGCCTTCAACGATACCCCCCTTGGCGGAACGAAACAAACCATCTGCGATGGCACCAACCAGAACTACACCGTCAGCTTTCCCGTCACAGGCGGCACAGCACCCTACACCATACCCGGTGGCAGCATTGCAAATGGCATTTTCATCTCCGATCCTGTTCCCAATGGACAATCATACGCTTTCAGTATAACGGATTCAAACGGCTGCGTTTCAACGGCCATCACCGGGGTGTTCAACTGTAATTGCGCCACCAATGCCGGTTCCATGAATCAGCAATTGCTCAGCGCTTGTCCGGGCAATTCTGTTACCTCCCTGGCGGCACAGGGCAGCAACTTTGATGCAGATGATATCGGCGCTTTTGTGCTGCATACAGGTTCAGGATCCAATTTGGGCACTATTTTGGGCGAAAACACCTCGGGGGTGTTCTCTTTTGTAAATGGAATGGTGTACGGCACCACTTACTATATTTCTTTTGTCGTTGGGAACAACCTGAACGGCTTGCCAGATCTGACAGACCCTTGTTTGTCCGTTGCGCCGGGCCAACCGGTGGTCTTTTACGACAATCCCATCGCAAATGCCGGGGCGGATGTCTCCGTTTGCGGATTAGGACTTCAGGTCATTGGAAACGCCTCGGCTGGCACAGGATTGTGGTCAGTAACGAATACCCCGGCTGGTGGCAGTACCAGCATTACAAACCCGCAAAACAGCACCAGCAACGTCACAGCAAGTACATTCGGCGACTATACCCTCACATTTACCGTGACGGATCATGGGTGTGTGGGGACGGACGCCGTTTTGCTGCATTTCTATGATTCCCCGGTGGCTGGTTTACCAACCGAGATCTGCGATGGTACCAACCAGGTATTCACGGTCAATTTTGACATCACTGCCGGGCAAGCGCCTTATACCGTGAATGGACAGGCAGTTGCAGGAAGTTCGTTCACGTCAGTGCCCATAGCCAGTGGCGGCAGTTACAATTTTGTGATCACGGATGCGAATGGCTGTACTTCATCCCCGGTTATCGGGTCATTTCTTTGCAGTTGTGCTACCGATGCCGGACAAGTGAGCCAAACGCCCATTACAGCTTGCCAATCTGATTCAATTAGCGTACAGTTCCTGGGCGGGCAAATGCTGGACGCGGATGATGTTGCCGCTTATGTATTGCATACGGGATCCGGCCCTGCTTTGGGGACGGTTCTTGCTCAAAATCAAAGCGGTACATTTGGTTATTGGGCCGCCTTGTCTTTTGGAACGACCTATTATATTTCCGCTGTTGCGGGCAATAACCAGAGTGGATTCCCCGATCCAAATGACCCGTGTTTCTCTGTTTCTCCCGGACAAGCGATTGTCTTTTTGCAAAACCCGGTATCCAATGCGGGGGTTGATTTTGCTGTATGCGGATTAACGGCAAATCTGTCTGCCGCACAAGGGATGTTTCCCGGCACCTGGACCCAGGTATCTGGCCCTAACGCTGTCAATTTCAGCAACAATCAAAGCCCTTCAAGCGGAATCGTTGCCCCCACAGCCGGTGCTTATGTTTTTCGCTGGACACTGACCAATGGCATCTGCAGCGCATTTGACGAGCTGCAGGTAGATTTGCGAAGCAATCCTTCTGTAACAGCCCTCACACCGACCTGCAACAACACCAATACCGGCTACACCCTGAGTTTTACCGTCAACAATGGCACGCCCAACTATACGGCTGTTGGCTTAACAGGAACTTTCACTGGCAACACATTCAACTCATCGCTTTTGGCTAACAACAGCAGTTATACTTTTACCGTTCAGGATGTTTTCGGGTGCCCGTCACCCGCCATTTCGGGCAGTTTCCTCTGTAATTGCACGACCAACGCAGGCACCATGAACACCAATCCTTTAGTGTTCTGCGCCGATTCACCTGCAACAGCGACCTGGAACAACGATGCCACCCTTGATGGCGACGATGTGGTTCAATTCGTCCTGCACAACCAGGCGGGCGCTTCATTGGGGACGGTTTTTGCCACCAACAGCCAACCCGTATTCTCCTTTGGCCCGGGACTGCAAACGGGTGTCACCTATTATATTTCTGCCATCGCCGGAAACGGATCAGGTACGGGCATCGATCCGAACGATCCTTGTTTCAATGTTGCACCGGGCACGCCCGTTCAATGGAAAGCGCTGCCTACCGCCACCCTCAGCGGCGACGCCAGCATTTGCAATGGCGGAAGTACGGTCTTGAATTTCAGCGGTACAGGTACGTTCCCACTTACGATTGGCTACGACACAGGCAGCGGCACACCCAGTACGTTGACCCTTCAAAATCCACAGACCAGTCCAATAACGGTCAGCCCAACGGCGACCACTACCTATACCTTATTGACCGTAAGCGATGGCAGTCTTCCAAGCTGTTCAGTCAATCTGAATAGTAGCGTTACGGTCACCGTCAATCAGCCTGTTGATGCAGGTACTGCCAATGCGCCCGAAGTATTGTGTGCCGGTCAATCCCAACTCATTCCATTGGGGACTTTGATCAGCGGTGAAGATGCAGGAGGGATTTGGGCGGAAACCTCTGTGGTACCGTCCAGTTCAGGGGCTTTTAATATGAGTAACGGAACTTTCAATACCAACGGCCAGCTTGCAGGTACGTACACCTTCCGCTATTCCCTGCAAGCCGCAGCGCCCTGTCAAAGTCAATCAACGACTGTATCCGTCACGATACATCCCAGCCCGACCGCAGATGCCGGCTCCGATCAACTCCTTGACTGTCACCAGAATATGGCGACGTTGGGCGGACCCGGCACCACCATAGGCAATGGCATCCTCTACACTTGGACGCTTGCCGGGGTCGAGATCGACACAGTTGCCCAATTGAACAGCGATCAAGCAGGGATTTACACCTTGCAGGTCAGCAATGCCTTTGGATGTACCGACACTGATATAGTTAACCTTGCTGTTGACAACGATATTCCAAATGCAGGGAATATCAGCGTTGTGGATGTTAGCTGCAATGGGGAACAAGATGGCGCCATCCTGCTTGGTTCTATTCAAAGCAATCACCTACCGGTGTTGTTTTCTTTGAACGGGGGGGCGTACAGCACCGATTACAATTTCCAGGGATTAACCGCAGGGACTTACATGGTTACTTTGCTTGACAACAATGGCTGTACATGGAGTACCATGCCTCTGGTCGTGACAGAGCCTGCTCCTTTGACGGCTGAGCTTGGCACAGAAATAACGGTCATGTTTGGAGATTCTGTTTTTCTCCAGGCAAATGCTTCCGTGCCTTTAACCGCCCTGAGTTTCCTGCAATGGAGTCCGGTGCTTGATTCGCTGCGCGCAAATACGTTCGAGCAGCGTTTTTTACCCTTTAGGTCCCAATCCATCAGTTTGAACCTCGTAGATACCTTTGGTTGTGAGGTCGAAACAAGGATCCGGATTATGGTACAGCGCCCGAAACAAGTGTACATTCCCAATATCTTTTTGCCTGGAAGCGATCTCAATGATCGTTTGACGGTTTATGCCGGTCGCGGGGTTGCTGAAATTGAATCGTTCCAGATTTTTGACCGCTGGGGAGACCAACTGTTTGAAGTGTCGAATTTTTTGCCCAACGATCAAAGCCTTGGCTGGGACGGTACTTACCGGGGAGATGGTGTATCGCCGGGCGTTTACGTCTATGTTGCGGTGGTCCGGTTTATTGACGGGAAGACGGAGGTGTATAAAGGGGATGTGACGGTGTTGCGGTAAACGTAAAACAAAATGGTGAACTATAATTTATGCGAATTAGGGGCTTTCAACTCCTGATTCGCTTCATTTGCCAAAAATCGGCATGCGATAAATTTCCCGGCAGCAACATTCAGGATGATTGTATCTTCATTCTCAGTACCTGTTAACCTTCCTATTATGAACAAGCTTTCTACTTTGCAGGCGTCCGCCCGGTCATCAGCAGAACGGCCCCTTTCTGGCAGTTTCTCTAAATATTCAGGCCCATGGACCATCCAACAGGCTGCGCACCTTTTGCGTCGAAGCACCTTTGGCCCAACCCGGCAAATGATGCTGGATGCGGTAAATATGGGCATGGACCTTACAATGGACGCCTTGTTCACACCCGGACAATTGCCCCCCCGACCGCTGAATTACTATTCCAACAACGACCCTGAAGTGCCCATCGGCAACACCTGGGTTACTGCGGATGTTTCGCCCGGCCCAGGGCTGGGCATCTATCGCATCGATTCCATAAACGCCTGGTATCTCCTCAAACTTCAATCTGAACAGTTCAATATCCTTGAAAAAATGGTGTTGTTCTGGCACAATCATTTTGTCGTTTCTGATATTGAAAGCCCTGCGCTGTTTTACAACTACTTTGATACCCTGGAGCAAAACGCCCTGGGCAATTTTAAGGAACTAACCAAAAAGATCACCGTCAACGCGGGGATGCTTCGGTATTTGAACGGGAATCTTAACACTAAAAACACCCTCAATGAAAACTATGCCCGGGAACTGTTGGAATTGTTCACCATCGGCAAAGGGCCACTGGCCGGTCCGGGCGATTATACCACCTTTACGGAGCAGGACGTACACGCCATAGCGGAATGTCTAACCGGATGGAGTTACACCACGCCTTATCAGATCATCGTGGCGTTCGATTCCAGCAAACACACAAGCGGTTCAAAACAACTGTCCTACCGGTTTAACAACACGTTTATCCCGAACCTTGGAAACCTTGAGTATGAAAAAGTTATAGACGTCATTTTCCAGCAGGATGAATGTTCCCGCTTTATCGCCCGAAAATTGTACCGCTGGTTTGTTGATTACCATATTACCCCGGAAGTAGAAACGGAAATTATCGAGCCAATGGCTTTGATGATCCGGAATGACGGATATAATATCTCAAATGCCTTGAAAACGCTCCTGCAATCCGAACACTTTTTTTCAGAAGCGGCGTACGGCTGCATGATCAAGAGCCCTCTGGATTTTATTATGAGCCTGAGCAACGCGTTGAAATTCCCGGTTCCCCCTGCCCTGAACGACTACTATACCTATTTCAATTTCCTTTGGCACGATTCCAAACTAATGGGGCAGGTCATCAGCGAACTGCCTGATGTGGCGGGCTGGAAGGCATATTATCAGGAGCCCTTGTATCACCGTCACTGGATAAATTCAGTTAGCCTTCTGGAGCGAAAAAGATATGTGGAAAAGTTTATTAATTCGGGGTTTTCTGTCAACAGTTTGCCGGTATTGAAAATCCCCGTTATGACCATCGTCAATGCCTTGCCTGATCCGAGCGATATCAATGAGTTGTTGTTCGATTTGAGCGATCTATTCTATCCATACAGGCTTACAGCTTCTCAATATGATATTCTCAAGGATGTGGTATTGAACGGGCTTCCGGATTATGAATGGAACCTGGAATATACCGCTTACAGTATGGACCCGACCAATATGCAACTTTTCGATGCCATAGATTCAAAAATGAGGGAATTGTTTACGGTCATGCTAAACTTCCCTGAGTTTATGCTGCATTGAGACTTTAATGTTTCAGTATTGAGTGAAATACTTGTCATTAATGTCACATAAATAATAGTAAAATTATGAAAAGAAGATCCTTCCTCAAACTCGGCGCTTTAGCCTCCGCCCCAATATTTGTGAATGGTTTTAAGGTTCATTCCTATCTCAGTACGGGGCTGTTGTCGGCCCTAAACAATGACACCGACCGGATCCTGGTGCTCATTCAACTCAATGGCGGAAATGACGGCCTGAGCACACTATTGCCCCTGGACCAATACGCGGCTTTGAGTACGCTGCGGAGTCCCGTTCTGATCCCGGAATCTGCTGGCATTAAATTAAACAACGAAACGGCCCTGCACCCTGCCATGACCGACTTGAATATGGCATGGCAGGATGGCAAGGTACAATTGATACAAGGCGTGGGTTATCCGAATCAAAACAGGTCGCATTTCAGATCCCAGGACATCTGGATCACGGCCTCAGATGCCAATCAGTTTCTGACCACGGGCTGGCTTGGGAGGTATTTGGATTGCGAGTTCCCAGGTTACCCCAACGGTTTTCCCAACCCCGACAACCCCGACCCGATCGCCCTGACCATCGGCAATACCGTTAGTGAAACCTGCCAGGGAGTCAACGGTAACTACAGTCTTTCTGTGATCGATCCTAATACCATTTCTGTATTGGACGACCCAAACCTCGAGCCGGTGCCGGCCAACTGTTATGGCATGGAGCTTTCATTTTTGAGAGAGGCCGTAAAGCAAACCAACCAATACAACGATACCATCAAACAGGCCGCCGCCATGGGCACTAACCTCGGCACGAAATATAATGCGGACAATGCGTTGGCGCAAAAATTGAAAACGGTAGCCCGACTGATCTCCGGTGGTTTAAAGACCCGTGTTTATGTGGTGAACCAGGGTGGTTTTGATACCCATGCGGGACAGGTAAATGCAAACGACAAAACTACGGGCGCACATGCCAATCTGTTGCGCAACCTCTCCAATGCTATTTGCGCTTTCCAGGACGATCTTTCAAAGCTGGGCGTTGAAGAAAGGGTGATCGGTATGACCTTCTCTGAATTTGGCCGAAGGATCAAAACTACTGGTACTGGCACAGATCACGGATCTGCAGCGCCCATGATCCTGTTCGGATCTTGTATAAATCCTATTTTACTCGGAACAAACCCTGTCATATCACCCAATACAACAGATCAGGAGGGCGTAGCCATGCAATACGATTTCCGTTCGGTTTACGGCAGCGTTTTGAACCAGTGGTTTAAAGTGGACAAGGCCAAGGTGCAAACTTTGATATATCCTGATTATCAGGACCTGCCCATCATACTCGGTTGCTCCACTTCCAAAGCGTATGAACCTTTAGCCGCCGACCGTTTTGAACTTCGTCTCCTTGGCAACCCGGTGCAACACCAGCTGAATTTCGCCATAGCGGAGAACAAAGCGAATGCCTACACCGTGGAATTGTACAATGAAACCGGCTTTGCGCTGCAACGGATAAAACTTGAAAACGGCGCGGGTGGACAGGTTCAGGGGCAAATTAATCTGGAGCAGTTCAGCAGCGGCGCCTACTTCCTGCGCGTCAGCGACAGGCATTATCAGAAGGTAGAGCGCGTGGTGAAAATTTGAAGGGGGTATGGACTGCGAACCAGCTAAAGGACTTATGGAAAGGGGCAATCAACCGAGTTGATACTTCAAATCATAAATTATTGGGGTACGCTATTTCAAAAAGTATGAAAATTTACACCTATAACACTATAATATCCTGGAAAACATCAAATTTTCGCTGTATAAATTGTAAGTATAGAACAAGTGCAAAATAAGTGTTGTAAAATTTTGAGAAAACAATATCGTCCACCTATATTTGCTCCCGCTTATCCAAATCGCGACCAAAATGTCACTGCTCCAAATGCATAAACGGTCTGTGCCCCCTGAATGCTTCGCGCGCTTGCGCGAGTGTTCAGGGGGCATTTTATATTGTCAGGATACCCGTCTACCGACAGGCAGGCAACAGACGACTAAGTGAATTTTGGTTTTTTACTTAGTCGTCTTTTACCTGCCTGTCGGTAGACGGGTAACGCGCAGTTCGCTGCGATCATCAGAAAAGTAAAATATATTAAAACAATGTGAAACTGTATGATTGAACGGTAGACATGTTTTTCCACTAGACTCAACTTTTATGAAGCATCAAGCGCAACGACATCAGGAAATCTTCCTGCACAACCTGGACGACTACATCGAGGCGCACCTGTCCGATTCCAAACTCCATATTGAACACCTTTTACGGTTCACCGGTATGAGTCGAACCAAGCTCCACTGTAAGTTGAAGCAAGCGGCGGGCATGTCTGCCACCGAATATGTGCGCCAACGACGTCTCCAAAAGGCCTCCCATCTACTTCAGGATAATCCGAATTGGTGCGTGTTGGCTGTGGCGCTGGAAGTAGGCTTTGAAAACCTCGGATATTTTACCAGGCGGTTCAAGGAACGCTATGGGTGCTCCCCGGGAGCGTGGCGGGAGATGGCGCTACAGGAGGAGGGGTGAAATATTGGAACATTCGTGTAAAGAGAAGAACATATGTGTAAAAAGTTGGAACATAGGTGTAAATAACTCATTAAAAGAATCCTGAACATTGCAAACAGATTTTTGAGCAGCAAACCGACCTAATAATAATGGCACCCACGGCAAGGCAAATCCATGAAATAATTCCCGACTTGACTTGGCTGTGGGAAAAAACACTTGGAGACCCCGCCATTTGTGTTGCAATTATTGATGGCGAGGTAAATACGGGACATCCGGTTTTTCAAGGAGCAAATTTTGAAGTATTAGAGACAAACACTGGAACTTCCGGTTTGGGCAAAAAGGCATCTTCGCAACACGGAACACACATTGCCAGTATCATTTTAGGGCAACATACAAGCGAGATTAAAGGAATCGCTCCGAAATGCAAAGGTTTGAGCCTTCCCGTGTTCTTCGACGCTGCTAATGGAAACATTTCACCCTGCTCTCAACTCGACCTTGCTCGAGCTATTGAGCAAGCAGTTGGGGCAGGCGCACATATCATCAACATGAGCGGTGGAGAGTTGAATAATTCAGGGAAAGCGCACCCCATTCTTGAAAAAAGTCTTCGTTACTGTCAAGAAAAAAATGTGCTGGTGATAGCTGCGGCAGGAAACGATGGTTGTGCTTGCCTGCATATTCCCGGCGCATTTCCATCGGTACTTGTAGTTGGGGGGATGGATGAAAAAGGTAACCCGCTGGAATTCAGCAATTGGGGAGCAGAATATTGGGCGAAGGGCATTCTTGCACCGGGGGAAAATATTCCCGGCGTAATTGGCGAAAAAGAAACAGCATTGAGAACAGGCACCAGTTATGCCACCCCTATTGTCTCCGGTTTAGCCGCCCTGCTGTTGAGCATTCAAAAACAGCGTGGCATGAATCCAAATCCTGCGGCAGTTCGGCAAGCACTGTTGGAAAGTGCCGAAGGATGCGGTCATTGGGAAACGCTTCAATGCCAAAAGTTGCTGAAAGGCCGCCTCGATATAAAAAATTCATTTTCACTCATTCAGCATAAAAAAGGAATTACCATGCAAGAACTCCAGCAAGATGTAACCCTTCCTCAAGCCCCAGAAAAATCAGGCATGGAAGCAGAACAGATTCTGCAAGAGGTCGAAGTTCCTAACGGAATATCGCCTTCAGGTGCAATTCGGGAAAGCTCGGTCGTCGCTTCACCCAAGGAGAGCGCCCCTGCAATGCTCCCCAAAGTGCAAGCCTCTGACTGTGGTTGCGGCGGCGGCGAATCTTGCTCCTGCGGCTCCAAAAAAGCCGCGCAACCTGCCCAGATGGTGTATGCCCTCGGTACGCTGGGCTACGACCTGGTCTCGGAAGCGAGACGCGACAGCCTCGCCCAGCATATCGATGGTGGCAACCCGCTCGATCCCGCCCAACTGCTGAAGTACCTCGAAACGAACCCATGGGACGCCGCTTCCGTCACTTGGACGCTGAATCTGAACGCCACGCCCATCTACGCTGTCATGCCCTACGGTTCTTTCGCTGCCGAAGGCTACAAGCGATTGCAGGAGTTTTTGTACGACCAACTCAAAACAGGCGCCGACCGCATCTCCGTGCCGGGCTTTATTGCCGGGAAAACGAGACTGATGAGCGGGCAGGTCTTGCCCGTCATCGTGCCAGAACTGCGCTGTATGTACAACTGGAACACAGCCGCTCTGCTGGAATCAGCGCTGGGCAAAGCGCCTGCCGCCAAAGACGCTGACAAAAAAAACTATGAACCACAGCGACAAGCAGTTGTCAATTTTCTCGAAAGAGTGTATCACGAATTGCAAAACCTCGGCGTTTCGCCGCAGGACCGTGCCATCAACTACGCTGCTACCAACGCCTTGAACGTCGCCTACATCTTCGCCGAAGCCCTCAAGGACAATATGCAACTCGACACCATCGAAGTGGAGCGCAGCCCTGTCTGCCGCATGGACTCTGACTGCTGGGATGTGCTGCTCACTTTTTTCGACCCCGAAAAACAATTAGTTCGGGCGAGGAAGGTGTATCGTTTTACGATTGACGTGAGCGATGTTTGCCCGGTGATGGTGGGGGCGGTGAGGTCTTGGTTTGTGCGGTGAAATTGATTTTAAATCATCATTAAAAATATTCAACGATGACAACGAAACAACAGATTTCTCCAAGAATTCCTGTTCAAAC
>JBJXGO010000146.1:0-4584 GCA_046160345.1 Saprospiraceae bacterium | reverse complement strand
AGGATAGGCGTTCCAATCTGTTTGGAAACATTGAGCATCAGCGGGTTATCCTGGTTGGGTGTTGCGCAAATGAACAGATTTTTGTCTTTGTCAACACAAAGCCAAGCCCATCCAGAGCCAAAAACCCCTTTGGCTGCCGTTGAAAATTGCTCTTTGAATTTATCCTGGGAAACAAATGCCGTACGAATGGCATTATCCAGTTTGGGCGAAGGGGCGCTATTGCCACCGGGAGCAATCGTTTGCCAAAAAAATGAGTGGTTCCAATGCCCTCCGGCGTTGTTTCTAATTTTTTTGTCGGACTCTGAACTGCTAATACGGGCAATGATGTCGTCCAACTCAAATTCGGCGTAAATGGTACCCTTTACAGCATCATTCAAGTTGTTTACATACCCCAAATGATGCCGGCCGTGATGGATTTCCATCGTTAATTTGTCGATATGGGGTTCTAATCCTGCAAAATCATAGCCAAGCGGCGGCAAGGTAAATGGGGTACTGCGTTTCAATTTTGGCGGCGGAAGGGTAGGGGAAAGGGCGTTGGAAGTTGTTTTGGATACTGGTTTGCAGGCCCCCAAAAAAGAAGAAGTAGCTGCTGCGATGCCCAGAAAAAGCCCGGTTTTGAGAAAAGTTCTTTTTTCCATGTTGGATAAATATTGACTTTGGATAATTTTTATGGCGAAAGTAGATATAACCCCAAAAAGCGCCACAAAAAACATATTATCGCTGATTTTGAACAAAATGTGTTCTTTTGCAGACTTACCGACCATTTCCTATGCCAGAAACGACGAATTCCTCTAATACCTCCGCTCCCGCTTCCGAAAAATCTTCTTCCGTCAAAGCGGAAAAACATTCTGCTCCCCAGGTATCCGCAGCATATTCCGGAGCTGCGCTTGAATGGCTCAATGCACAACCAGCCCCACCGATGCGGGCTGATCTTTGTAGCCTTAACGATGACCTTGCCATTCGGGTTGTGCACGAATTGCTCGACAACCGCCTATTTGAAATGCCCCTTCAGGCCAATCCGCCTGCGGGCGATTGGATCAATCATTTTTATTTTGAGGCGCGCAACCGCGAAAAAGTATTTGGAACCAAAAACCTTGGCATTGGCTACCCGTTTGTAATTGCCAAAATGGGCGGGCAGGAACTATCTGCTCCATTGTTTTTATGGCAAATCGCCCTCGAACCAAGCCAGCAACACGCAGACCAGTGGCAGATACTAAGGAATGACACGCACGCTGTGCAGCCCAATTATCCGTTTTTTCATTTATTGGATGCCCTGCACCATACGGAATATTCCAAAGTTGCAGAGCAGGTGGTGAATGGCAAAAACTTAAATGCGAATGCCTTTGGCGAATTGTGCGAGTCTGTCCGACAGCTCCTTGGGTTGGTAGAAGACGGGCTGCCCCTTAGTATCCAACCCTTTGAAAGATGGGAGGGCGAACGAAGCACGGGCCGGTTGCTATGGTCGGCAGTAGCGGGTATTTTCCCTTCACTGCCTCGTACGCAGGTAACGCAGCCACCCGCCATTGCACCAGACCTGGCCGCTGACGCAGATAGTTGGGCGCACCCTTTTACGTTGCTCCCGCTTGATCCATCGCAACGTTCGGTGATGAGTGCTGTGCAACACAACGCGCTAACGGTAGTAGAAGGCTCCTCAGGATCAGGTAAAACGTACCTGATTTCTGCAATTGCCATGAATGCACTTTCAAATGGCAAAAAGTGTCTGGTAGTATCAAAAAGCATTAATGCACTCCGGCGTGCTCAGAAATTTTTGTTGGAAAAAGGTGTTGGCGAGCTCTCCTTTGTGGTTCGAGATCTGGAAGGCGACAAATTAATGTTAGCCGATATGTTGCGCATGAGTGCTGATTCAAAAAGCAAATCAAACCACAATCCTGACCTTTTTAAAACCGTATTGAATAAAACCATGCGCGAACAAGGAAAACTTGATCAGGCATGGGTAGATATTCACGCACCGTTTTTTGGTGAACTCAGTTTTACTGAAACAGTAGGTCGATTTTTACGTGCCAACCGGACTGAGGGTAAGGACCTTTTGCTGAGCCAACTAAACCCTGCTGATTTTGACTTCAATTTAAAGGAGTACGAGGAAATCGTGGTGGCTATTTACGCCTCCGAACCTCTTTTTCGGCGGTTCCCAACGCTACTGCATCCGCTTAACCGACTGAATTACAACATTTTCAATCAATACGATAAAGATAAAGGCAAGGCATGGACTGATGGACAAGTCCGTTCTCTCCTGGCAAAGGCCACCGCATTGCACCATCGGTATATTGGTCAAACCAACGACTACGACGAGAACCTTCACGACCATTTCGAACAATACTACAGCGACCTTGCGCTCTATATCAAGCGCATCCAAAACAGCCTTGAGGACGGCGTGATTCGTTTTGGGCCGGACTTTGAAAAGCCCATTTCAAGCGGAGAAAAACTCTATGGCGTGTTTTCGGAAAAATACAAAGAATTAGTAGCGGCTAAAGAGCGGATTGGAGGAATATTTGATGAAATGCGGCATGCATACAGCCTTCGGCGCTATTTTGAATTTGATTTTCCGCCTCATTTTGACAACCGCAACATTCGGAAAATAAGTGAGCTGGCAAAGGATTTTGATGCGGCATTAAAAATGTGGCGCCGCCGCGTGCCATCAATCGTCCGCGAAGACGTACGAAGGCTCAACGCTAAAAGCATTCATTCTGAGCTAGATTTTAAGGAACAAATTCGAGACCTGGAGGTAGCACTCGATTCATTTTTAGAGGAATTCAACGCCTCGGCACTTTATCAGGATGGGCTCAAGCATGAAATGCTGACTATTCCAAAGCGCCAGGAGTTTTTGGAAGATGTAATTGCCCGATTGGAGGACACACAATTTTATTTGCGGGACTTCGACGATTTTTGCATCTGGCAAAAACACTGGCTCTCCCTGATGCCAGCTGCTCAAAAAACTGTGCAAACCCTTTGCAAGATCAAGCCACAAAATTGGCAAGCCGCATTTGAAAGTTGGTACCTGCACCACTTGTTACAAAAAGAGTTTCGTCCGGATTTCCTTTGGGACGAGGACACACTAACCAACGTGAGCGTTTACGGACGGGAACTTCGTCAATTGCTTCCAGCGCAGATCAGTGCACAATGGCAGGAGCGTAAAAGTGCTGCCTTGCGTGGCATGCGGTCAAGCTTTTCTGCGGATTATAAAAATTGGTTTGGCAAAGACAACCGAAAACTTTCCGCCAACCTAAAGGCTGATGGGCTTTTCCACAAACATATTCGGCCGCTTACAGAAACATTGCCAGTATTGCTCACTACACCAGAAGTTGCACTAGATGTGGTGCAATTGTCTAAAATGCAATATGATTTGGTGCTCGTGGATGAGGCTCACAATATTCCCAAGCAAGAATGCTACCATTTGTTTGAAATGGCCAAACACCTCGTTGTGTTTGGTGATGAGCGTCAGGATATGACACCATTTGCGGAGGATGATATTTTGGAATTCTGCAAAAGCCTCGGGGCCAAAGCCCATCACCTTGATTATCAGCATCAGGATACGCCTGAGGGATGGGTTCGCTTTAATAAAATTGCTTTTGGAACACCTTTCAAACGGATGCCTTCTGGCCGTTCGGCGCTTGATTCAACGGTGGTTGTAAATGTGGAAGGTCGCTACGACGAAGTCTCGGGCATCAACGAAGCAGAGGCCCGCCAAGTCATCGACTGGCTGAATCTGATAGAGCCTACACCTACTCACATGTATCCGGTAGTAGGTATAGCTTGCGCTACGGTCCAGCAGCGCGACCTGATTGCGGCGCAACTGCTCAAGATACGTCAAAAGAAGATGGCGGGTTGGGAAAAAATTCAGCAACTTTATCTCAATGGACTGGGCGTTTACCAGTTCGCAGAACTTCAGGGCCAGCACGTGGATGTGCTCCTGCTTTCGCTCACACACGGTACTACGGATGCGCAGGGAACCCTGACCCGTCACCTGCACTTCTGGAATAGTCAGCTGGGTTTCAATCAGTTGCATGTTGTACTTACCCGCGCCACACAAAAATTCTATATTGCCCACAGTATCCCGGAAGGCCTACATTCTGTGTTGGCAGCGGATAGAAATTTTTTGGGTACCTGCATCGTGTCACACCTGGTCACTTTTGCCGATTTTCTTCAGCGTGGCGAACGGGAGGCCGCGGAAGAACAGCTGAGCAAAATGAAAAAATTGCTTGATTACGAAGATTCCTTCTTTGAACCCACGATATTCGGGGAGGAAGTAGAACTGGCATTGAGGCCTTATTTTGAACAAAGCCAGATGAAACGTTCTGCGATGGCTTCAGGGGTTCGGGTTCCACTATTCATTCAAGGCAAAGGAGCTACTGAGCACAGCACCGTGCTGGCTTTTGATGGAGTTTTGGCAAAAACGCCCTTGCCAAGTTATGAATGGGAAGAAAAACTGGGAAACTACTTCAAGCAGCAAGGGTATTCTTTTGTGCCGGTTTTATCCGCACAATGGTGGAGAAGCCCGAAACAGGAAGCACGAAAGTTGGCGAGTCGGTTGTTGAGGGTAGAGGAATAAGGGGGTTGTTTTGATAT
>JBJXGO010000145.1:0-4807 GCA_046160345.1 Saprospiraceae bacterium | reverse complement strand
CGGGCTGTTCCCAAATGTCATGTTGGATTGAAGCCTGATTATCGGTCTTGATTGGCGTAACGTTGGGATGTGAGCTGAAAACCACCGTTTCTATTTTCCTGCCTGACGACAGGTTGAAATCAAAATGTTGCTGTACCAGATTGTCGGTTTGAATATTCAGGTATTTCCCGGGGTACCTGTATGTAACAGTGCCGTTTTTATAAGGCAAAAGTTCTACATAAGAAAGCTCAATGGTAATTAGCGAATCTTGAGGCAGCGGATTTTCGATTTGAAAATAGAGTGGAAAAGCCCCCAAATATTGCGATAAGAGCACATTGACATTGCCTCCGCCAGGTCCCGGCAACGTGGTATCCTGGGCTTCGGCATTAAAATCGGCTTCGTGCCAAACACCACCGATTTTCCAACGAAGCCCGACAGCGCTCCCCCCTGAAGGCATTGGAAAGCCATACTTGAACGATTGGGCGCCAAACAGGTCGTTCCGAAAAACTTGGGCAGTGGTTGTGATAGATACTTGATTTTGAACTTGAACCTGTACAGAGGAAGATACCAATTGCAAATAAATGCCTTGTTCGGCATTTACAATGGCTACGCCATTTGACATGGCGTTGAAGGACAAAAACAAGAACAGAGCGAGGAAAAGGTTATTTCTCATGGTAAAAGAGTATTATGGGTTAAAAAGTTGAGGTGGCAGTAAGGCAACGAGCACTCGGCTGCTATATCTGCCTGATTTTCACATTAAATGTGTAAGGAATAAATTTCATATCTGCTGATTATCGAAGGGTTTGCCCAATCCTGGCAAAATAATATTAATGCCTGAGCTGCAACCCTGGATTTGAAATGCTGGAAGCAATGCCAAAAATTGTGATTGGACTTCTGGTTGCGCAATGCCCACCTTTGCACCAGCGTTTTATCCTCCTCCCCATTACGCCGCTTCAAAGCCAGCTGAAATC
Organism: Saprospiraceae bacterium; assembly: GCA_046160345.1. GTDB lineage: Bacteria > Bacteroidota > Bacteroidia > Chitinophagales > Saprospiraceae > M3007. The sequence goes on along the minus strand of JBJXGO010000145.1, from coordinate 3,857 downwards.
CTTTCATTGCCATGCTCACGACAATTTTTGGAATAAACCGTACTGACCACAGCTGGAGTCAAGTATATCCGCCCTACTTTCGGCGCAGGGATTTTCTTGCCCGGTTTGTACGGTTTTTTTTAGAAGGGGAAACCGACCTGCTGGCTTGAAGGTCCCTTTTTTTGTTACCAAAATCCTCCACAATCCATTCAACATTTTCAATTCTATGAGAAACCGTTCCAACACAACCTTTTACATTTTCTTTCTGCTTTTTGGGTTGTTTTCTACCTCATTATATGCGCAGCAAAACCCTGTGGTAAGATTGGAAGGCGAAAAAATGCGCACCGCGGTTCAAGTTACGAAAGGCATTTCCACGCTGACACTATGCGGGCTGGAACCGGGCATTTCATATTCCGTAATTGCCGTTCCAATGGCCTATGGTCAGGAAAGCACTTTCGAAATTGCCCCAGCTCCTGCACTGACCAAAGGAACCGGGGGGTTTCCTTTTATGCGGGAAGGAAAAAATGCTCTGAAATTTGCCGCACCAAGTGCCTGCGTTGATATTCAGGTAAATGCCCGCAGCACAGAACAGGGCGAGCAGTTGCCGATGTACCTTACCATTTCCAGCGAAATGAAGGCAACGCCCGTTGCCTCAACTCGGAATAGTGCAGGGAAAGAAGGCCAGGCAATACTACAGGTTCAAGGTGGATTTAGTGCTGAAGAACTGGTAAAGGACGTGCTGGTGGGAGGTGGTTGTTTCCAAATCAGCAATGTGAGTTTTTCTGGCCTGGGCAGTCAAATCGGCAAATTTTCCAAGGGCCTCACAAATATCGGCTTCGACAACGGCTTGATCATGGCTACCGGGAATATCGACCTGGCCCCTGGCCCCAACGACCACGACGGATCCAGTTTTGGGTATGGGATCAATACACCCGATGCCGACCTGCAAACCCTTACAGCAGGTACTATTTATGATATGGCGAACATCGAATTTGACTTCGTACCCACCCAAAATCAGGTGGTATTTGAGTTTGCTTTTGCATCGGAGGAATACTGCGAATATGTGAATACGAACTTTAATGATGTTTTTGGTTTCTTTATTTCTGGCCCTGGAATAGTAGGCACTAAAAATATCGCAGTCATTCCAAATACCAATACCCCAATAAGTATCAATACTTTAAATCACCTCGTAAACAGCGGACTTTACACGCATAATACGCCAATTACAGGAAAGAACTGCGGCATTTTACCTGCTTTCGGGCAAGCCGTGCTTGAATTGCAATACGATGGTTTTACCAAAAAAATGACTGCCATCGCCAATGTCATTCCCTGCCAGAGTTACCACATCAAACTCAAAATTGCGGATGTTGCAGACGGTGTTTGGGATTCTGCGGTGTTTTTTCGGGCCAATTCATTCAACGCCGGGGGCACTGTGCTGGCTTCTCCGGCATACCCGGGTGGTTCTGCGGCTGCCTTCGAAAGTTGCGATGCGGGAAACATTCGTTTCCGGCGAAGCAATACCAATACGAGTTTGCCGCTCCCGATCAATTTTACCATTGGCGGCTCGGCTACACCTGGGGTGGACTACGTGCCAATTCCAAATTTTGTGGTGATTCCGGCAGGTCAAATGGAAGTTTTGGCGCCCATCACGGTTCTGCCTGATCTTATTCCGGAAGGGCCGGAAAACATCCTCGTGACCATCCCAAATTCCTGTTCCTGTTCCCAAAGTACCATCGAGTTTGTCATCAACGACCGCCCGTCATTAGTGGCGAATGCAAGCGACCAATTGCTTTGTGAAGGTGAGATCGCTACACTTCAGGCGGCGGTTACGGGGGGGATTCCCGGCGCAAGTATCCAATACCAATGGAGTACCGGCGTAACGACGGCCAGTATCCAGTCTTCCACCGCAGGCGCCTATAGCGTGACGGTATCTGACGGCTGCAGCATACCGGCCGTTGCTACTTTTGGCCTCGCCTTTACAGTTTGTAGCTGCGAAGCAGAAACATTTATCAAAACGATAGGCAAGGCTGGGCAAAACGTGCGTGGATATGCCATATACGATAGCCAGGATGGCAACCTTTACCTTACCGGATCGAAGCTGGACAGCGCGGCCATAATTAAAATAACCCCGGCAGGTACGGTTCTTTGGATGCGCACTTTTGATGTAAAAAACGGCGCGGTGGACCGGATCTCTGAACTCATTGTAGATTCGGAAGGTATGCTCGTAGGTTGCGGCCAGAGCGGAGATTTGCAGCCCGATGTGACAGGTTTTGTTTTTCGGTACAATCCAGTGACGAACAACTTACAGTGGGTCAATACGTATGGCCTCGAAACACCTTACGTAATGGGTTTGATGGAATTGCCCAACGGCAATTATTTGATTTACGACAACCCACACCTCGGCGTCAATGATAACCGGATGCTGGAAATAACCCGTTCTGATGGTGCGATCCTAACAGGCAGTCCCTTGAGTCAGAAACTCAATCTGGGAGGCGGAGACAATTTCAACAGCGCGTTGATCTTCAATGGAAGACTATATGGGGTTGGCCGCTACACGAATGGGAGTGACTTCGTAAACATGCGACACGCGCTTTCAAGCATAGACCTTGCAACGGGCAATGTAATCTGGTCCCGCCTGAGCCATATTGACGCGAATGAGAATGCACGGCTTTACGGCATGGACCTCCTGATCGAGGACAACCATATTATTTCAGTTGGCTTCGGAAGCGAAGTGGACGATAATTTGAACAATAGTCAGCTATTTCTTCAAAAAACCAGCCTGAACGGGAATCTGATCTGGGTAAAAAGATTTGATATTACAGAAATTGGCGCTGAAGTGGTGGATGAGCTGGTCAGTGTGCCCGACGGTTTTATACTGTATGCTCGCGGCAGCAATGCGCCCAGTGATTTGTATCTGATAAAAACCGATAAAAACGGTGTTTTACAGTGGTCAAAGAAACTGGACTATGGCTTTAACGATTATGTGGCCACGGCCTCCACTTTTCAATCCCAAATATTAGTGAAGGACAACCACTTGTTTTTTGTCGCTTCCACTGAAGGTCCTGGAGAGAGCCAAATGTTGATTGCAAAAACAACATTGGACGGCACTGTGGAAGGCAATTGCGATTTCATAAAACCCGTACCGGTCATAACCAGCGCTGTAACCAACCCTGCAAATTTTTCGGTCAACCTGGAAAAAGTGCCGTTTGACGAGCTCACGTTTACGATTGTCAGAACACCCGCTGCGACCCAAATGCAAGTACAGAATCAATGCAAGGTTTTTATAAATCAGCAACAACAATTCAGTCTATGCTTTGGCGAATCCGTGACCATCGGCGGCTTGATATATACACAAGACACCACTTTTTTGGTGGAAATCCCCGGCAATGGCGGTTGCGATACCTTGCGGACTTATTCGATTGACCTTCTGCCGCAAATAACACGAAATATAGCGGTTACACTATGTCCGGGTGATTTTGTCCTTATCGGCGGACAAATGATTGACCATGCAGGCACTTTTATCCTATCCATCGACGGAATGAATGGAGCATGCGATACCACCGAGATTTACACCATTGCTTCAGCTCCTTACCAGACCCGTTCAGAAAGTATCTCCTTTTGTGAAGGTAGTTCCGTGACCATCGGCGGGCAAGTTTATAACCAATCAGGCATCGTTATTGATACCATCCCGGCGGTGGGAGCCTGCGACACGATCGTTACTTATACCATCACGAAGCAACCCAAGCTCAGCCGCGCCGAAACGCTCGTGTTTTGCCCGGGCGAATCCATTATCCTTGGCGGTACCGCTTATACCCAGCCGGGCACGGTGGAATTAAACCTGCCGTCCAGCACCGGTGGATGCGACACGCTCGTAACTT
>JBJXGO010000144.1:0-7697 GCA_046160345.1 Saprospiraceae bacterium | reverse complement strand
TGCTTTCTACAGCAGCCATCGCTGCAAAGAAAGACTTCCTGATGGGCTTGAAGGAGAATGTCATCGTAGGCAAGAAAATTCCTGCAGGCACGGGCATGCGCCAGTACAACAATCTACAAGTCACCGGATCAGGGCGTCCATTTAAGGAACAGACGGAGGACGTAACTGAGGAGATTGCGGAATAATGGACAATGAACTTCGCCCTCTCTTTTTAAGCGGGCAAAGTGGAGCATAAAAAAGGCCCTCAAGATTTGATCTTGGGGGCTTTTTTTGCCCTCAGCGCCGCTGGCGCATTTAGGGTGAGATACGCTGCCGTTGCCCTACATCAAAGTCGGTGGCAAGACAGGAAACGTACACAACACCGCCCCGTCCAATGCTGCCGTTTACGATTTCAAAGCCGTGTTCAAAGGACAGGGGCCATTGCTCCAATTGGTGCGACAATGAATGGCTACAAAAGAAATCAGCTTACTAATCGCCATTTATCAGGATAGCTTTCTTTTCCAGAGAATATCCATTTACCTGTAGTCGAATCACATACATACCTTGTGAGAGGGCTACGCCATCGGCAGCATCCCAGTTGACCCGATAACGTCCCAGCGTTTGCTGCCCAGAGAACAAGCGGCGAACCTGTACTCCGAGCATGTTGTGAACCGTTAAATCTACTTTTCCAGCCTCAAATAGTTCGTAGTCAATTATCGTGAATTCTCCGAAGGGGTTGGGCTGGTTTTGGAATAAGATGAAGGGAGCTTTGCCACGGGTCTGTGGCGTAAAGATACCCACCAAGTCCGGGGTAAAAACCACCTCGGTTGGTGCCTTAACGGGCTCTACATTGCCCACGCTGTCTCTTGCCACACTCACGAAACGGTAATGATGCCCCAGCACCGCCGGGAGCAGTGCTTCCGTTGCTCCCGTCAGCACTTGCCAGGGCACGAAAGCAGTACTGTCAGTCGAAACAAAAATGGTATAATTGGCCAACCCGCAACCCTTATCTGTGCCAGACCACTTCACTCGCAGATGGCTGTTGTCGGGCGCAGAAAAGGGCGTCAATATCTGGCTCACCGGATGGTCGGCATCAATCGTGTTTGTAAGTACGGGCGTGGCAATTGGAGGATTTTCGTCGAAAATGATGGAGGCCTGCGTTTTTAGCAGATCAAAGGTTTGGGTACTGGCTTTGGGCCGGATGCTGAAATGCGCAAATGCCTCGCCCCGATGCGTGATGCTGTCGTTGACCGGCAGAAAACCCACGAACGGGTCTGCCGGGGGCAGGTTGGTAGCAGGGTCGAGCGACTGGAAATGCCAGTACGCTCGGTTTTGCGCCGATTCTATGCCGGCCTCTATGACCACCTTCACACCGAGGCTGGCACTGGCATTCACTGTTCTGGAAAACGATTGCAAGCCCTCCGGCACACTGATGAAAAAGTCGCCAAAACCGATATCTCCGAACTGAAAGCCCGCTACATCCACATTGGCATGGAAGGGCAGATAAATCCAGGCCTCCTGCACGGGCGCTGTGGCCGAATCCGGGTGGTTTTCGCAGCGCAGCATGAAAGGCAGCTCCTGATCACGACGCACCCAGCCCTGCTCGCCCACCGTGGCGGGTGGCACGATGTCGTTGGGGTCGTAAGAGTTGAGGACAGGGAATGGCCAGCCGATGCCGGGCGGGGTGACGCCGCCGCCGGGGAGGCCGGAGGGATCGCCGGGGGAGCAGGATTGTGTTATCCCAATGTTGAAAGGAACAAAAAACAAGCACAATATGGATAAAAGATGTTTTATCGACATGTCTGAAAGTATTAATTGTTATTTATCTGACCTAATTTAGGCGGTATAGAACCCAAATTTTGAAAATAAAATCTTTGCGCACTTGGTTTCTTTGGATTAGAAATAAACCAATTGGATTCATTTACTTATTGATGCTATTTTGAGCGCAACGGCATTTGCTTAAACAACCTAATAGAGTTCCCCATGGCCTTTTTCCAAATCTATTATCTGCAATAAAATAGCACATGTAATGGCTTTCTTCCTTGCCCAAACCGCCTTCATATGCCGCCCTTAAACATCCTCTTACAAATTGGGACCAAGCAGAATCTCCCGCACATTTGCAAAAACACCTCGTATTAGCTTTCATATATGCATCATCATAAGGATAGTCATCACACTTTGAAGAATTTTCTGGCAGTGGATCTGCAAGTCCGGGGGGTAAAGAAGAATAACAATTATATAGCTTCTTTACACATTTGGTCCAGTCTTGATAGAGTCCGTAAGTACACATTAAGAACTCATCGTCACAATTCTTTTTTCCTTCAACTGTTGTTGAACCAAAGGGGTCGGTATATCTGACTGGCGAATTGCCAACCATTGAATAACCATTACCCCTGTTTTTTGTATCAAACCAAATACCTAATGGGTCTCTCTGGCAAAACCTTCCAAATACCGGATTTGCTGTCCTTTTTCGATAATAAATTCCAGAGTATTCTGGTTCAAAATTCCTTCCCATAAAAATCAATTCATTCCCCACTCCCGACCCACTCATTCCCCCAAACCCCGCATCCAAAAACTGCACCCCGCCATACCCCTCATACTCATACCGCTCCACCACCGCCCCTGCCGCATCCGTCAGTGCCACCACCGAACCGAGCGTATTGGCATGATAGAAATAGACATTCCCGCCACGCTTCATTTGCAGCACGTCGTCAATCCAGGTGCCAAAGACGTAGGTAGCGGTCACATTGTCCGAGCCGTTCCGCTCCTCGATTTCCCGGAAGCCATCGAAGTAGAAATTCGTTATCGCTCCTCCGGCCTCCTTGCGAATACGTCGCCCCAGAGCGTCGTGTCGGTAAGTCGCTGTCGCGCCGCCGTCTACCGTAATGAGACGGTTTTCGTAGTCGTAGCCAAGACTGTGTGTGCCGTCCCAGCTTAGGTTTCCGTTGTTGTCGTGGGTGGGCGTGACTGGTTGGGCACCCGTAATCTGGGTGTACTCATTCATGTTGTTGGCGGCGTAAGTAGTCGTTGCGCCGTCAGTGGTCACAAAGTTGCGGTTGCCGAGGGGGTCGTAGTTGTACTCGGTTTGGGTAATGGGGTTGCTCAGATTGCCGTTGGTAGCCACTATGCCCACCCGGAAATGCTTCAATTGATAAAGATTGGTGTATTCGTACTTTTCAGAGTGGGTCGGGTGGTGCAGTTTGCGCTCATACTTTTTGTTCCCCACCTTGTCAAATTCATAAGCGAAATCCACGAATGCGAGGCCTGCTTTTTCGTGTTTCAAGGAAGTCGCTCGATTGGCTGCATCGTATCCATAGCTTGCTTTTGTGCCGTTGCCAAAGGTTTTGAAGCTCATCCGCCCGGCCGGGTCGTAGGCCATACCTGCCACGTTTACCCCATCCGCTTTCACCAGCAAGAGTTGGCTTCGCTTGTCAAAAAACTCCTCCACGATGCGCCCGGAAGGATAGGTCAGGATGCGCTTGCGGGCAGCCGTATTGTATTGGTACTGCGTGACATGCCCGTTCAATTTTTCAGCAGTAAGTCGCCCGGCATCGTCATGGCTGAACTCGATAACGGCGTTCTGATTGCTGGCGCCAGTCATTTGCCCGATCGCGTCGTAGCTGAACACGTCGTCGTTGACGCCGGGGTAATCTCGTTTGGTGAGGCGATTGAGTTCGTCGTAAACATAATCCGTAAATACACCTGAGTTGTCTTTGCGGCGGACGACATTCCCCACACCGTCGTAATCGTAAGTTTTGGTCGTGTTGTCCGCGAATTTTTCTTGAGTCACCCGGTTCATCTCGTCGTACTGGTATTCGGTAGGGTTGCCGTTGGCATCCGTGATTTTTTGGAGATTGTCGTTGAAGTCGTACAAGTAATGGGTCTCGCCGCCAATGGCATCGCGCATAAGCACCTGCCGATTGAGGTCATCGAATTCATATTCTGTTTTCAGTCCGTTGGCGTCGGTCACTTCAACAAGGTTGCTATTTTTGTCGTAGCTGTATTTCGTGGTATTGCCCAATGCATCCTTCATTTCCACGAGCCGGTCGAGATTATCGAACGTATAGGTCGTGCTGTTGCCGTTCGGGTCGGTCATGGCGGTTTGGTTGCCGTTGCCATCGTAGTCGTAGAGCGAAACGTGTAGCAATGGGTCTGTGGCTTTCACGAGTTGGTTTCGCTCGTTGTAGGCATACTGCGTGACACTGCCATCAGGGGCTGTGCTGCGGATAAGGTTGCTACGGCTGTCGTAGGCATGGCGGGTGACCAGGTTCATCGGCGCTTTCACTTCGACAGGGCGATCGAGACCGTCGTATTTGAAAAGCGTGGTGTCCTGATTGCCGTTGACGGTGAGGAGGCGGTTGCTACGCGGGTCGTAAGCGTGTAGGGTTTTGAAGTTAAAGGGCGCGGGTGCGGTTTCTTCCCGTAGTCTGTTCAGAACGTCGTACTTGTAGGCAGCCTTATGCCCATTGCCGTCGGTTTCGGAGACCCGGTTTCCACGTGGGTCGTACTCGAAGGAGACCGTGGTTGTCGGCTGTGTCGGGTAAGTAATGGTAGTCAGGTCGCCATTGTCGTTGTAATCGTAGTTAGTCGTATGTCCGTTGCCGTCTTTGAAAGTTTCGTTGTTGCCAAAATTGTCGTAGGTGTAGAATTCATTCACGCCGAGTGGTTTATGTACAGCGCTGAGGTTTCCTTTAAGGTCGTATTCGTAATTAGTGGTATTCCCTTTTTTGTCCGTGTGCGAGGTAATCAGGTTGAATGCGGGGTGGTAAGTGAAGGTTTCAAAGTCGTTGTTTGGGGCAATTTCTTTGAGCACATTGCCCTTGCCGTCGTGCTCATATTGCCAAAGGTGCCCATTGCCATCCAGCATTGTCTTCACATTCAAATCGCCATCGTAGGTGTATGTCACGTTGTAGCCGCAACAGTTGCCATGCCGGGCGATATTGCGACCCAGAGTGTCATACTCATAAGTGGTGATTTGATTGACGCCTTCTACCAGTTCGCCGACGTACGTGCGCCGGGTGGCGATGTTGAAGGTGATCGTCTGCCGGGTCAGGCAAGAAGCGATTTGAATGGCAGCACCGCCTTCATTGTATTTGATGGCGGTTTCATTGGTATTTTCGTCGGTAATGCTGCTCAGCAGGTGTTGTTTGTAAACAAACAAAACTTCGCCACCAGCGGCATCGGTCGTTTTTGTCAAATCGTCGCTGTCATATTGCAATTGGAAAGTGTGCGGGATAGCAGGATCGAAATTGTCCACGATGGCCGTGCAATGATTCCCGTTCCAGCTGAGTTCGAGGAATCGCTGACCCGTGGGGTCAATTATTTTACTCAAATGGCTGCCCGTGTACTCCAGCGTGATGGCATTGCCGTTGCGGTCTTCTATTTTACTCAACTTGGCATTGTCGAAAAAATACTTTTCACCGTATTTTGTAGTCAGGCGAAACTGGCCGGAAACATTTTCCAAAGTGTCAAAAATGCCTTTTGGGGCTACATAATTGTTTCCGTTCTTCACAAAACGGTCGGTACGCCCATCTGCCCGCAACAGCACCAAGTCAGCGCCATCCATCCAGTATTGCTGATTGTAGGCATGTGTCCAGCCGTGTCCATAGCCCCAATCCTGATTGTGGTGAGTGCTATTCCAGGAGAGGGTCAGTTCAACATCCAAGCCTCTTGCAGGAAGGTTGAACACCTCCTGACGGTAGATAGCGTTGCCATTGTAACTGTTCACAGAGACACCTGTAGATTTTGGGGCCAAGATGTTGGGGCGTGGGATGTTCTGTGCATAAAGCGCTGGGAGCATACCCAACACAACAGCAGTGAGCAGCAGGTATTTTTTAAAGAAAAGGCTTTTCATACGAGTAAGTGTAGGGTGAAAAGTGAAGAAGGCTTCGGATAGGGTTACCTGTCGCTTATTCCATAAGCCTGAATTCCAGCGTTTGCGCCGTGGGCGGAGTTTTGACGTAAAATTTTATCGAGCCGCTCGTTCCTGCCCGCAATACATTGTCAGGGCCGCCTTGCTCGCGGAATTCGAGAAAGAGTTCCGTTTTGTTTTCTGACAACCCGGACTCCGTAAAGGCAATGAATGCCCCGTTGAGATTGGTCAACACCCTCGTCGGCAAGGGCAAGTCAATATTTCCGGTATTGTGATAATGAACGGTCATCGGTACCACCCGATTTGGGCGAGCGCCTGCGGGGCGTTGGATTTCGATTTCCAGCAGTTGTCCCACCTCGAAATCGGTGGCAGGACAGGAACTTGATGCAAAGCCGCCCCAACCGATGCTGCCGTCCACGATCTCGAAACCGTCGAAAAAAGTGGCTTGCTGAAAATCTGGGTTGCGCACCCAAACGTCATAAAAGCCCTGCTCCTGACCCGACAGGTCAAAAGACGCATAAAGTTTTTCTGCATCGAGCCATTCCACATTGTAGGCAAAAATGTTGTTCTGCCCCTTTTTCAAATAGGTTTCGATTCCGGGCTGGAAGAATTTGCCGTGGATTTCGGTGGTGACGGAGCCGGTGTTGCCTCCGGTGTTGGGGATGATGGAGGTGATGAGGGGGCCTTGACCAGGTGATACAGTCAGGTTAACAGAAAATTCATCATTGCTGGCGCAAGGGTCGTTTGCAAAGTTTATTGAGCAATTGAAAGGAAAAGTGCCTGCTTGTATTGCTAAGAAAGGCTGAAAGAACAAGGTATCCAGTGCTAGGCCAGGCTGAGCCAATATGGTATCTATTGAATATAAAGAGCCTATACTGAGGGAAAGCTCAAAGACTGCCACTTCTGTTCCATAATTCTTGACAATTACTTTTGGCGTTAATATAGTGTCCTTGTTCACAATCCCAGAAGGAGAAAGAATAGAAACAATTCCAACATTGATGGGCGACTCACAAATCCCGATAAATTCCAGGTCATCAATGTACCATCCTGCATCAGCAGAAGAATTGTTTGATTCAAAATTAAATGCAATACGAACAAAATGACCAAGATAGGCAATTAATGAAACAGAGTCTTTCGACCAATTTGGTTTGTCACCTGTAAAAGAAGCCGAGAAATTTTGCCAAGCTCCTCCATCCAATGAAATTTGGATATTCCCCTCATCTTGATTTTTTATTTTGTACCAATGCCAAAAAATCAAGCGTGGTGGATTATTGATGTCGTTTGCACCGAGATAAAACTCCGGGCTAACAAAACGGCTTTGGGCATTATTTGGGTAAGACCCATTTAGGATTGTCCCCAAACATTTAGGGGAAGAATGCGCGGCATTAGGCCCAAATGCATAAGTGGGTTGGCCAACCTGCCAAACCCCATTACTTGCATACCAACCTTCCGCATCAGAAAAGAAGTCTTCAATCTTCGGAATGTTAAACATAATGGTTTCAAGGCGAATAGAAACCTTGTCCACATACCACCCGGCATTGGCCGTACCGTTGTCCGAAACGAAGTGAAACGCTATCTGGACGGTCTGGTTGCCGTAGGCAGACAGGTCGACCAGATAGTGTGTCCAGCCCCCGCTTTGATATTTGAAGGATTCCGGGTTCAGCTTCACCCACGCACCACCGTTGGCGGAAACCTCCACATCGCAATAGTCGTTGGTGCTCCAGGTGTCGAAGTAATGGTAAAAGCTCAGTTGTACCCGTTCGTTGCCAGTCAAGGCGGGCAGCGGGATCGCAGGGCTCAACAAGCGCGTGTTGGCGTTGTCCGGGTACTTGCCCGTCAGGTTCGT
>JBJXGO010000143.1:0-21040 GCA_046160345.1 Saprospiraceae bacterium | reverse complement strand
GCAAAATCCAAATCGGATTTATTGGTGTTGGCTTGCGCGGCCAAAACCATGTGGAAGCCGCACTCTTACGCAACGATTGTGAAATAGCTGCCATCGCGGATCCTGATCCTGGCATGGTGGCCAAATGTCTTAAATTAATTGAGGTAAAAGGGGGTAAAAAACCTGATGTTTTTGACCAGGGAAACTACGATTACCACCGCCTTTTGAAGAATAAAAACATTGACGCTGTGGTCATTTCCACTCCCTGGGAATGGCATACCCAACAATGTGTAGCTGCAATGCAAGCAGGAAAATATGTTGCCACCGAAGTATGCGGCGGCTTCTCACTCGATGAATGCTGGCAATTGGTTAATACCCATGAAGCCACCGGTTCACACTTGATGTTTTTGGAAAATGTGTGCTACCGCCAAGATGTCATGGCTGTATTGCAAATGGTCCGCGAGGGACTGTTCGGCGAATTGATACACCTCGAAGGTGGTTACGAACACGATCTGCGGGGAGTTAAATTTAATGATGGTATAACTCCTTATGACTCTGGAGCAGAGTTTGGTGAAAAAGGATATTCGGAAGCAAAGTGGCGCACCAAACATTCTGTACACCGGAATGGAGACCTATACCCTACTCATGGAGTCGGGCCTGTAGCAATGATGACAAATATTAACCGGGGGAACCGGTTCTTACACCTAACTTCCATTGCAAGCAAATCACGTGGGCTTCATGATTATGTAACAAAACACCCGCTTGGCGGGCCCAATCACCCGAGCGCAAAAGTGCATTTTAATTTGGGCGACAAGGTGACCACCCTGCTCAAAACTTCCAATGGCGAAACCGTAATGTTGTCACATGATACGAATTTGGCCAGACCTTATTCTTTAGGGTTCCGAGTACAAGGTACCCGTGGCATATGGATGGATGTAAATCAAAGCCTCATGCTGGATGGTATCACCGCTGCACATAAATGGAGTGAGGCAAAAAATTGGTTGGACAAATACGACCATCCGCTTTGGAAAAAATACAGCACTGACTCTAAAGCCGCCGGGCATGGAGGTATGGATTTTTTCGTATTTCACCATTTTGTAGAATCGGCCAAGCGCAACCAAGCACCCCAAATAGATGTTTATGATGCCGCAACCTGGCTTGCTATAACACCACTTTCAGAGGCTAGTATTGCCACTGGAAGCAGTCCTCAAGCTTTTCCTGATTTCACCCGTGGACGTTGGACTGAAAGAAAGCCTGATTTTGCCTTTGGAAATGAGTATTAAAAAAGCCTTTTTGTTTTATCATCTTCAGAATAAAAAGCAATAATAACGCACTTATTTAAAATTAAGTACCGTTAGTTTATTCTAAAATGCTCAAAATCAACAGGTTTCGAGCATAAACGGTTTGTTTTAAATAGTTATCCACAGCCATTATTTTTTGTGATCTATATCATTGATTTTCAATGCCATTGCAAAAAACTAATTCTTGTAGTTAACTGTGGATAAGCTCATTATTTGCAAACAAGCTTTCACAACAGTACACCATAAATGACAGAAAAACACAGGGCCATAGCCTGAGCATGTGCATAATGTATGACTCATAAACGGGGCTTAACATTAACGATGCTTTGCAAAAATTACACAGCAGGTTTCCCAACTTTTAGCAGAAATCGTGTTGAAAAAAAGATAACCCCTTGATTATAAAATATGTTTCTTGTGGGTATCCTGTTGGCAAGGCTGGTAACTTCATTTGGTAGTTGATTTTGTTTATTAAGTTATGGCGTTATCCACAAACTAACAGTCCTTATGATGCCCGCAGGGATATTTTTTTAAACCATCTAAATTTCATAGAAAGAAGTCAGGAAAGGAAAACTTTAAATTCATACTGTTCTAGTTTTGTTTGAAGTTTTACCGAAACAATTATAAAAATGAGATTTTCAGACGATTTTAATATTTCCAAGGCAGTCAAGATTTGGCTACTTACAGGGCTGGTAATGATTTTTTTTCAAATCATTATTGGTGGGGTTACAAGGCTTACGGGTAGTGGTTTGAGTATCACCCGTTGGGAAATAGTAACTGGCAGTATTCCACCAGTCAATGAAACAGATTGGGCCGCCGAGTTTGAACTTTATAAACAAACGCCACAATATCAAAAGATCAACCAAGGGATGGCGTTGAGTGAATTTAAGTTCATCTATTTTTGGGAATACTTTCACAGGCTCTGGGCGCGATTGATGTTCTTTGTTTTTATCATCCCGTTTGCCTGGTTTTTATGGCGGGGTATGCTGTCCAGGCGCTTATTGCCCAGGTTGCTTATCGTGGTGGCATTAGCAGGCCTCGAAGGATTTTTTGGTTGGGCCATGGTGGCTAGCGGGCTAATAAAAAGACCCTGGGTCAATGCCTACAACCTGACCTTACACCTTTGCCTGGCACTGATCATTTTCTGCTACTTGCTTTGGACCTGGTTTCTGGCAACTTCACCCAAATTGCCAGAATTTTCAAATAACCGGCTCCGGCGTTTTTCATGGCTAATTTTTGGGGTAACATTTTTCCAAATCGCTTTGGGAGCTATTATGTCTGGTACTAAAGCAGGCCTGTTCTTTCCAACCTGGCCTGATATGAACGGAGCATATTTTCCGACGGTCTTGCTAGACAGTAGTCATTGGACAGTAGATAGTTTTATTCAATATGACACCAATCCATTCATGCCGTCGTTGATCCAATTTTTACACCGGAATACGGCATACCTGCTAACAGGTATGGTGTTGTACTTTGTGTGGAAAATTTTTAAAGAAAACATATCCCCTCTTATCAGGAACAGCGCATGGTGGATGCTTGCAATAGTAGGCGCTCAAGTGTTATTGGGTATTTTTACTGTAATTAATTGTAAAGCAACAGTTCCGGTAGATCTGGGAGTAGCGCACCAGGCGGGGGCTGTCGTGTTGATAAGTGTGGTCCTTTGGATGTCCTATCAATTGCGGAATCTGCGCAATTGATACTCCGTCTTTGTTTGCCACTTTTTTCTACTTTTGCCATTACCCCAAAGTCCAACAATCGAATCAATCAGAAACAACCAGCGCATGAATTATCCGATAAAGGAAGAAGAAGGATTTAAATACATCGAAACAGGGGGAGAAGGAACACCCCTTATGCTACTGCACGGCCTGTTTGGCGCACTCAGCAATTTTCAGGATTTGGTCAATCACTTTTCGCACAAGCACAATGTGGTAATACCACTTTTGCCAATTTACGAGTTGCCGATATTACAGGTCTCTGTATCAGGGTTAGTAGATTTTGTGGCTCAATTTGTAGAACACAAGGGATACGACAAAGTACACGTACTTGGAAATTCATTGGGAGGGCATATTGCGCTGTTATATGTCATAGCACATCCTGAACGTATAGCATCGGTCACGCTCACTGGAAGTTCCGGATTATATGAAAGTGCTTTTGGTACAGCCTTCCCGAAAAGAGGTGATTACGAATACATAAAAAACAAAACAGCGGCTACATTTTACGACCCAGCCGTGGCGAGCAAAGAATTGGTGGATGAAGTATTTGGCATCGTGAACGATCGAGGTAAGGCAATCCGGGTAGTAGCAACGGCAAAATCAGCTGTTAGGCACAACCTTGGCGACAAACTTCATAAAATAAAAGCACCCACCTTGCTCATCTGGGGCATACAGGATATAGTGACGCCAGCTTTTGTGGGGGAAAAATTCAATGAATTGATTCTAAACTCAAAACTGTTCCTGCTCGATCAGTGCGGCCACGCTCCGATGATGGAGAAGCCTGCGGAGTTTAATAAATTGTTAGAAAACTTTTTAGATGAGGTAGAAGGGAAGTGATCATACTTCATACCTAAAATTTATTTCAACATCCATTCATGTCCGATACTTTTCGACTCAATACTATAGAGGAGGCCATTGCCGAAATCCGAGCCGGACGCATCATCATTGTTGTGGACGACGAAGATAGAGAGAATGAGGGTGATTTTATTTGCGCCGCAGAGAGGGTTACTCCTGAATTGATCAATTTTATGGCTACCCATGGGCGCGGCCTCATCTGCACGCCAATTGAAGAAAAACACGCCGATGATCTAGGCCTTGAACTCATGGTGAACAGTAATACAGCACTTCACGAAACAGCGTTTACTGTGTCTATTGATTTGGTAGGGCAAGGTTGCACAACAGGGATTTCCGCTTATGACCGGGCAACCGGCATTCGTTGGCTCACCAATCCAGCTGCAAAACCAGGTGATTATGCTCGTCCAGGACACATTTTTCCGCTTCGCGCCAAAACGGGGGGTGTACTTCGGCGCACCGGGCATACCGAAGCAGCGGTGGATCTGGCACGGCTGGCAGGCTTAGAACCTGTGGGTGTGTTGGTCGAAATTTTGAACCAGGACGGTTCTATGGCCCGCTTGCCCGAATTGATAGAGGTGGCAAAAACTCACCAGTTGAAAATCATTTCGATTGACGATCTCGTGGCGTACCGGATGCGTACCGAGCGGTTGGTGCGCAAGGAAATGGAAATACCGATGCAAACCATACACGGTGATTTTCAGGCAATTGTGTTTACCGATATTGCCAGTAATGACACACACCTTGTTTTGAAAAAGGGCAAATGGGAAGAAGATGAGCCAGTATTGGTTCGGGTGCATTCCTGGTCAGAAACTGGAGGTATCCTTGGCTCAATACTATCTGATTACGGAACGCAAATAGCCTCTGCTTTAAAGGTGATCCAGGAAGCTGAGAAGGGCGCGTTTGTATATCTCCGTCAAGGCGACAAAGCCAATTTGTTGGCGAAGCTGCAACATTACAAACAGCTTGTTGAGGAAAATAATATGGATCGTTTTGAACTGCATACGGCCATAGGAAAAAAAGATTTTGGCGTAGGTGCTCAGATAATTCGCGAACTGGGTATAAACAAAATAAGGCTGCTCACCAATCATCCAAAACCTCGAACGGGTTTTATTGGTTATGGTTTGGAGATCGTAGAAAATATCAAGTTGTAGATTACAACGGCCAGCTTACACCCTCAAAAGTTATGAAAGAAAAAGCCATCGTCACACCTTACGGCTCAAAAGCGGGCAAAAAAGCGGAGGTGGAACAAATGTTCGACCGGATTGCACCAAGGTACGACCTGTTGAACCGGGTGCTTTCAATGGGTATAGATGTGTGGTGGAGAAAACGCGCCATTTCATATTTGATGGCAGGCAAACCAAGCGATATTTTGGACGTTGCAACAGGCACAGCCGATGTAGCTTTACTGATGGCTAAAAAGTTAAAACCCAAACAAATCATAGGCATAGATATCGCAAACCAAATGCTTGAACTGGGCAGGAAAAAGATAACAGACCAAGGACTTTTAGATGTAATCAGCCTGGAAACAGGCGACTGCGAACAATTGCGTTTTGCTGAGAGAACTTTCGATGCGGTAACTGTGGCATTTGGGGTGCGCAATTTTGAAAATTTAGAAAAAGGACTCTCTGAAATGTACCGGGTATTGCGCCCTGGAGGCAGGGTGGTCATTCTGGAATTCTCAAAACCAGGTATTTTTCCAATTAAACAGCTCTATAATACCTACTTCAAATACGTTTTACCCTTCATCGGACGTTTGACCAGTCGCGATATGCGAGCCTATACCTATCTTTTTGAAAGTGTGCAGGTTTTTCCGGAAGGCAACCAATTCACAGAAATATTAACCAATACCGGTTTTAATGATCCGTTATGCGAACGACTAACACTTGGAATATGCTCCATTTACACAGCCACAAAATTATAGACGGTTTTGCTACCAGTGCCATCAGTTGGCAAAAGGCCAAGCGTACAGCTTTTATGATGGCCTGTTTATCGCTACTGCAGTTATCCACCGTTTTTGCGCAGTTCAATCAGGGTAAAAACCTTAATTATCTTGATTTTCAACAAAAAAACTACTATTTTGGTATCACACTTGGTTATAACTCAAGCGATTACCGTATTTATCACTCAAAAGATTTTATCCGAAATGACTCATTTTCGCGTGCAGAATCTGTGACGGGTCCAGGCTTCAATCTGGGTATCGTGTCAAACCTAAGGGTTGGTGAATATTTTGATATCCGATTCTTACCGACATTGTCGTTTACAGAACATACCATCAAATATGCGCCGGCAGGCCAAAACGGTAAGATCATTAGCCGCCCCATAGAATCTGTATTGGTTGAGTTGCCATTCAATGTGCGGTACAAGTCGGCCCCATATCACGATTTTCGACTTTTTGTTATTGGCGGGGTTAAATACTCCTTTGATGTGGCGAGTGATTCAAGAACCCGACAAGCCGCCGGGCTGGTAAAAATCGCGCCGACTGACTTTCAGGTGGAATATGGCGCCGGAATTCAGTTCTTTTTCCCTTATTTTATATTTTCACCAGAATTTAAAATATCACAAGGACTTAATAACGTTTTGATATACAACGATCGATTGCAGCAAAGTACCGTATTGGAGAAGGTCCTAAGTCGCACGTTTACCATCTCCCTGCACTTTGAGGGGTAAAATTATTTTGACCTCAGGTTTCACCGGGAAAAAAGGCGACAAAGTTGAAATATGTGCCTGAATGCAAATTTCAATTGACCAGAGTGTGTCAATTCGTTCAAAGAAACAACTTCTTTGCTATGAAACATTCATTTCTCCTGCTATTGAGTTTTTTTCAATGTTGTCCTTCCTTTTCTCAAACGCCTGCCCTTAATTTTCAGCTGAAAAGTGAATTTGTCGTCCCTTTTCCAGCGACGCCACAAGCGATAGTTCCGGATACCGAAAAAAAACCATATTTCTATTTAGCAGCGAAGGCAGGAGGGTTGCTTGTATATAATATTGAAAATGAGAGCCTTCCTGTGCTGGTGAAAACAATTCCAATTGCACAGTTGAACAACCTCGAGGTCATGAACGCGACCCAACGCGGACATCTGCTATATCTTTCCCTGGGAAATTTTTTTGGCGAAGTAAATCTTCAAGCACCGGGCATCGCAATAATAGACGTAAGCGAGCCAAACAACCCAATTGTGCTTGATGTCTGGGATTCTGGTGTAGTGGTGCAAGGTAGTGGATCAGTAACAGTGGATGGAGATTTTGCTTATTTGTGTGCGATGAAGAAAGGTTTAATAATCCTCAATATCTCCAACCCGGACAGCATAAAGTATGTATCGGAAATCACCCCTGACAAAAATTTCCCTCTGCCGAATCCAGATGGCGTGCATGAGCCTAGGGCCAGGGGTGTGGCCATACGCGATAATATTGCCTTTCTTTGCTATGATGCCGGAGGCTTGCGGGTTATAAATATCACAGATAAAAACCATCCAATTGAGACCGGACGCTATATCAATTCTACCCCATTTGTTCCAACTGAAAAGCAACAAGCGTTTAATAACATTCTGCTGGATGGAAATAAAGCATACATCGCAACGGATTATTGCGGAATGGAAATTTTGGATATATCAGACACCGCCCACATTTCCTCCCTGGGTTGGTGGAATCCGTGGCAATGTCAGAGCATTACGAATCTATGGATTGGCAGTCCGGGCCACACGAACCAACTTGCCTTTGATACGACATTGCAATTGGTTTTTCTTGCATCGGGCCAAAGTGAACTATCTGTAGTAGATGTTTCTAATCCTATCGCGCCATCACTTGCAGGAAATTATGGAACTATTGACAACGGAATAGGCACTTGGGGAATGGCACTGGATGGCAATCGCGTTTATCTTGTTTATATAGCAACGTTTATTCCATTTGCCAGTAACTGGGCAGGTGTCAAGATTTTAGACTGGCAGCTTGGTTCTGGAATATACGAGTCTGATATCTTTTTTAAGGGAAATTTGGTTCCAAATCCATTTGGGGAAAACTTCAGGTTTGAATTTGAATTGAGGAAACCTGCCTTAATTATGGCCGAATTACTTGATTCTCAAGGGAGGATCGTCGCTGAATGGCCTGAAAAGACATTTCAGGAAGGAACTAATATGTTTTACTGGCATGGGCAAATTCCGAACGGGTTGTACTTTTTTAGAATTCGTTCAAAGGGTGCATCTTATAGAGCAAGACTATTAAAATACTGAGCGGTGGACCAAATTTTGCCCGGTCATTTTTTTCTCTTTTGCAACCCCCATCAACGCTAATAATGTCGGGGCAATATCAGCCAGACACCCGTCAGCAAGATGCTCGCCGTCTTTTAAGTATGGGCTGACTAGTATGCAGGGCACGGGATTTTTCGTATGCGCAGTATTAGGGCTACCATCCTCATTGATCATATAATCTGAATTGCCATGATCGGCAATTATTAAGCAGGCGTAGCCCATTTTTTGTGCGAGCGGAATAATTCGGCTCAGGCATCCATCCACGGTTTCGGCGGCTTTCATTGCAGCGCTAAACACCCCTGTGTGGCCAACCATGTCGGTATTCGCAAAATTCAGGCAAATAAAATCGGGTGTGTTTTCTTCAATATCTGTCATAATTGCCTGTGTGATCCCTTCCGCGCTCATTTCCGGCTGTAAATCATAGGTTGCTACCTTAGCGGACGGAATCATAATACGCCGTTCACCGATAAAAGGATTTTCTCGCCCACCTGAAAAGAAAAACGTGACATGGGGGTACTTTTCTGTTTCAGCAATGCGAACCTGAGTTTTTCCGGCGCGTTCCAATACCTCGCCCATCGTCATTTGGACGTCGTCTTTTTCAAAGAGAACATGGACATTTTTGAAGTCGTGATCGTAACGGGTCATCGTGACGAAGTATAGTGGCAGGGTTTTCATTCCATGATCAGGAAAATTTTGTTGTGTCAACACTTCTGTGATCTCACGGCAACGATCGGTGCGAAAATTGAAACAAATGACCACATCTTCAGGCTGGATGGTTGTTGATTTTACCGTCAACGGTCGCATGATGGAAGCATTTCCCAAGGGTTTAATAAATTCGTCGCTTACACCTTCGGCATAACTTTTTCGAATAGCAGCAGGAAAATCTTCTACCAATTCAGCTTCACCATGCACGAGCAAATCATAAGCAAGTTTGACCCGTTCCCAGCGTTTGTCTCGATCCATGGCATAATATCGGCCAATAACGGAAGCGAGCTCAATGGGCTTATTTTCAATGTGTTGTAGTAAATGTTCGATAAAGTCGGCCCCGCTTTTGGGGTCGCAATCGCGACCATCTGTAAAGGCATGAATAAGAACCCGTTCGCAACCACGCTCCGAAACGATATCGCAAAGCGCTTTTAGGTGCTCAATATGGGAGTGAACGCCGCCATCGCTCACCAATCCCATTAAGTGCACGGTCTTACCCTTCTTTTTGGCATGATCGAGCGCAGCAAGCAGGGTTTTGTTTTGATGCAGCTCGTGTTCCCGAATAGCTTTGTTGATTCGGGCGAGTTCCTGCCAGACAATCCGGCCCGCTCCAATATTGAGATGGCCAACTTCAGAGTTGCCCATTTGCCCGTCGGGCAAGCCTACATCCTCCCCATGTGTAATGAGTGTACTGTGCGGATATTTGGTCCAAAGGCTATCAAAATAAGGAGTATGAGCCTGTAAAATGGCATCCGCTGATGGTTTTTGGCCGATGCCCCAACCGTCAAGAATGAGAAGGAATGCTTTATGCTTCATTTATGAAATTACAAATAGGAGATTTTAGGCGTTGTTTTTGGGTAAAGGCTCATTCTCTGTTTTTTGAATCTATTAAAATTGTAACGGGGCCATCATTCAGCAAAGATACTTTCATATCGGCGCCAAACTCACCTGTTTGCACTGGTCGGGAAGATTCTCGTTGAAGCGTATCGACAAATTTTTCATACAAGGGAATGGCTTTGTCTGGCCTAGCAGACCGGATAAATGAGGGTCGATTGCCTTTTTTGGTACTGGCAAAAAGTGTAAATTGGCTCACCACAATTATTTCACCCTGAATATCTTGCACAGAAAGATTCATCAATCCATCGTTATCGGAAAAGATTCGAAGGGTTGATATTTTCTTGCAAAGCCATAGAACATCCTCTTCAGAATCTTCCAGTTCAATGCCAAGTAGTATGACCAGACCCCAGCCAATTCTCGATTTTTCTATACTGTCTATCGTAACAGATGCTTCGGAAACTCGTTGGATTACGGTACGCATAATGAAAAGGCGACGATTTTATGCAGCAAAAATACCAAGTATTCGCACCTTTGGCCGCAACGGATAAGAAATCCGCTGTTCATCAAAAAAATAAGCAGATCACAGTGGCTCGGAAAAATAAACTACGAAAATTCGCAGAGGTACTTTCATTCCCAAATGTTTATGAATGCTATAATGTGCAACAGGCTCAACTGGTTGGACCGGGCATGGTGCCTGTGGACCTTAAAGGAAAATGGTGCCAGGAGCATTTCAAAAATGACCGGCCAATTACCCTTGAGCTCGCTTGTGGTGGTGGTGAATACACGGTTGGCTTGGCACGAAATTTTCCAGAACGCAATTTTATTGGTGTGGATGTGAAAGGCAACCGCCTTTGGAAAGGTGCGAAAGCAGCACTTGAAGAAGGACTTTCAAACGCCGCTTTTTTGCGGTCCCGCATAGAGATCATTGATCATTTTTTTACACCTGGCGAGGTAAGTGAAATTTGGATCACGTTCCCGGATCCTTTTCCACGGGCAAGTAAGGAGAACCGACGCCTTACTTCAGCTTTTTTTCTTGAAAAATATAGACAAATCCTTCAACAAGGAGGCTTAATGCACTTAAAGCACGATGATCCCGATTTTTATCAGTTTACGCTTGACACCGTTGCTCAGGACGAGCGCAACAGGTTGATTTATAACAATTTTGATATTTACGAAACAGCACTTCCTTTTCAAGAACTGGGCATTCAAACCTTGTATGAATCATTCCATCTGGCTGCCGGAAAAAAAATCAAATATGTGCGGTTTCAGATTTCTTGAAAAGGCCAGGAATGCCTGCACAATTTTTGGAATGGGCTGATTGCAGATATAAAGCCCAAAAATGCATGAGCCAACCAGAACGACTGGTTGGCTCATGCACTTTTTACAAAAACGATTCAGAAAAGCTTATTTCAATTTCACTTTGGTGGCTACCGAAATTTTCTTCTTTTGTTGCTCTTCGTCAAAAGGCTTTAGGTTAACGGTCAACGTGTGGCCATTATCGCTGATTTCGCCCAGTTTGTTGTCTGATTTTTTTACGGTACGGTCAGGAAAATGGTAAATCTGTTTGTAACTCATGTCGGCTAAAAACATTTTGACCATGTCCATGCTTCCTTCTTCACCGTCTTCTCCGCCGCTATTTTCCATCATGGCTTTTTTCATTTCCGCGCCGATATCGCCAGTACCAAGGCGTTCGAATTTTTTGCCGCTGAACTTGAACACCTCATTGACAGTACTTTCGTACTTGTCTTTGTTGATGATTTTAAGGGCACGGTTGAGCGAAGCGATGTCGGCAAAATCAAAAGAGTAGCCAAAATTGAAATTACTGGTATCCTTGATTTCTACCACGCTTGTTATGCCTTGTACTCCTTTGAGCGTCAAAGCAACGCTACTCATCTGATCGCCAAGGCCGCCCATAGGGTCAGATTCGATAGCGGGGGCTTCTGTCGGTGGCGGCGTATAATCGCCCTCGCCCTGTATCGAGCTGGAGTCTCCCTCCATATTCATCGCGGTGCTGTCACCGCCCATATTTTTGAACATGTCCATCATACCTTTCATTTCACTCATATCGAGTGTCATTTTATAAGATCCAGAACCGTTGTTTCGGAAAGTGGCTTCTTCAATGATATGTAGGCACCCAGTAAGGGTAACCACGCTTAAGGTAAGTACTGCAAGAAAAAGGCTTTTTAAATTTTTCATTGATTGTGAAATAGTTATGAAGAAGGCAGGAAATATCCCGCCATGATTTTGATAAATTAATTTGGGTAGTTATTCTATTACAAAATCCCGCTCTGCCTTTTGGCCGGCTTTTTCAAGTGTAAAGATATAACCACCTTTTTGGAGGTAAAGTTTTCCTGTGTCAGCTTTCACTATTTCGATTGTCTTTTTTTGTTCTTTCTGCGCAGATTGTAACAAATCACTATATTTTTTCAAAATATCCTCCTTAAAATCCAGGGTATATTTCCATTCGTTCAATCCTTTTACGCTATCGAATTGTCCGCTGTTCATTACCATCCCGCTTTCTTTGTGCTTCAATTCCCAGGAGACCATGCCCTGACTTTTGGCATAAAACCAAACGGGTAATTCCGGGCTTTTCGCATCTTTGTAGGGTTGTTTTTTACCCCAGTTTTTGGAAAACTTTTTATGCTTTATTTCAAAAAGGTGGATATCTGAAAGCAATATTTCAGCGCTTAATTTCTGAATTTTTGAAATATCGGCTTTGAACATTGAACGTCCATGTGTGCCAATGATCAAGGTTGCGGTCTTTGCTTGTATGGCGAGGTCGTGCACCGGAACATCCGGAAAATCCTTGCTCAAGGTTTGAAATGAATTGCCGCCGTCCAGCGATACAAAAACGTTGTGGTCGGTACCGACATAAATTATATTGGCGTTTGAGGGGTCCTCTTTTACCACATTGATGGGTTCAAATGGAAGGTCGAGACCGATGCGCACCCAGTTTTTGCCATAATCCTGCGAAACATAAAGGTACGCTCCGAAGTCGTCCCAACGATAACCGTTTAAGGAAGCATATACGCGTCCGCGCTCGTGAGAAGAGGCCGTCACCCGGCTGACCCAAAGTTTTTGGGGGAGGCTGTCCGAGATTTTCGCCCAATTTTCGCCCCCGTCACGGGTGACATGTATTAAACCGTCATCCGATCCAGCGTAGAGAAGCCCGAATTTCAAGGGGCTTTCGCAGATACTGCTGAGCGTACCATAAGGCACATTTCCGGGCTTTCCGCCAAGAGTCAAATCTCCGGAAATGGCTTCCCAGTCGTTCCCCTGATTGAATGAACGATACAGTTTATTTGCCCCGAAATAAAGCACGTCCTGTTGGTGGCGACTGAGCCAAATCGGTGTTTGCCAATTGAATCGAAGGGGTCTTTCTCCCAGATCATGCTTTGGCGTAATAAATGTAGTTGACCTTGTCAATTTATTGATCCTGAAATAGTTGCCAAATTGAAACCCGGTGTAAACTGTATTATTGTCGCGATAATCCACCTGTATCTGCATTCCATCGCCGCCCATGAGTTCTTTGTAAGGGTATTGGCCCGTTTGATGCCAAGCGGTAGAAGCTTCGTAGTCGCCAGGGCCGACCCAAACACCGTTGTCTTGAGCTCCCCCATATACATTGAATGGGTCTGCCTCATCCGTTGTGATGGCATAGAACTGGCCGACAGGCGGGGTATTACATTTTGTCCAGGACTCGCCGTTGTCCCAACTGATATTTAGCCCTCCGTCGTTGCCGTTAATAAGATGCCCGGCCCGTGCTGGGTTGAGCCAAAGCGCATGGTGATCCACATGTACATTTTCGCCATTGATGTTTTTCCAGGTTTTTCCACCATCGTCAGAACGGATAATAAAAAACCCGATCATATACACCTTGTCGGCATCTTCGGGCATACAACGTACATTGGAAAAATAGTAGCCGTAGGTAAAGTGCATTTGCTCTATGGCTTCATCATGGGTACGACGCCAGCTTGCACCACCATCATCGGAACGATATAGTTCGGCGCCGATAAAATCCGTCTCAAATAGGTTGTTGTTTGCGTCTTCGAGATATTCGACCAGAGCAATGGGTTTGAGTTTATCTTTTAGAATCAACTCTTTGATTTTCTTTGAGTTGTATTTTTCAGGGAAACCATTTTGCTTCAAAAAATCTCCCAGTTTGTCATCCGGAAGTTTTAAAAAATCTTCTTTCGAAATGCTTCGAAACTGGTCTTTGGTCAGCACATCTTCCTTCGGTTTTTCTGTTTTGGGTTTGGAGTTTTGGTTGTCTACACAAGCATAAAGGACGGTTTTGCCATTCTTTTTGCCGACAGTCAGGCCAATTCGGCCAATTTTATCGCCCGTTGGAAAACCGCTGCCCTGTGTGCTTGATTTAGCCCAGGAATTTCCACCATCGTTGCTTTTCCAAATACCGGAACCTTCACCGGCACCGTCAAAATCCCAGGCTTGACGACTTCTTTCCCAGGTAGCGGCAAACAGGGTATTTGGGTCAGAGGGATCAAGCGCAAGATCAATTCCACCACTGTTTTCATTTACGAAAAGGCTGCGCTGCCAGTTTTTGCCGCCATCGGTGGTTTTGTAAATACCCCTGTCAGCATTGGGAGAATATAGATGGCCGAGCACGGCAACCCACAGCGTATTGGGCTCAGTTGGGTGCAACAGGATGCGGGCTATATGGTGACTTTCCGGCAGCCCCATGTAATCCCAGCTTTTGCCATTATCCGCACTGCGGTAAATGCCTGTGCCAGCATAAGAAGAACGACTGCTGTTGGCTTCTCCGGTGCCGACCCACAGCACGCGGTTTGTCCAATCTACGGCGATATCACCGATTGTCATACTGGCTTCGTGATCAAAGATGGGGTCGAATTTTGTGCCATTGCTGGTGCTGTGCCACAAACCGCCAGAAGCATAGGCTACGTATATTTCGGTCGGGTCATTTGGGTTTACGTCCAGGTCGGTCACGCGACAAGAAAAGACTGAAGGCCCAATGTGAACCGGGTTAACAGTACTTAATAAGGATTTTTCTTTTAGCAAATTTCGTTGCTCAAACCCTGTCAGGCGAGCATCTGCGAGGGTGGCTGCGGGCTGGGCAAGTGATAAAAATTGGTAAAAAAGGAAATGAATCGGGATAAAAAAGGCAAAATATTTCCGCATTTTGTAAAAAAAATTTTGGGGAAGGTACGGCGAGCTTAGAAACCTTTTTAATTAAGACCCTCTGTAGTTTCTTCTCCCAAATTCTGTCGTTCAAACAGGTCAGCATAATAACCACCCAGGGCTAATAACGCTTCATGGGTGCCTTCTTCTGCAATACGGTGTTCGTCAAGCACAATAATTTTATCGAATTTTAGCATTTTGTAAATTCGATGGGTGATTATTATGGCTGTTTTGTCAGCCAATGCGCCAGAGAGATAGCCGAGAATTCGACTTTCCGTATTGGTATCTACGGCTGAAAGACAATCGTCGAGCAATACAATATCGGGTTTTTTAGCAAAGGCTCTTGCAATGCTTACGCGTTGTTTTTGTCCGCCTGATAAGGTTACACCACGCTCTCCTACCATGGTTTTGTATCCTTCCGGGAGGCCAATTATTTCATCGTGCACGGAAGCGCTTCTCGCAAATTTTTCTGCTTCTTCCTGACCAAGCCCTTTTTTACCAAATGCAATATTTCCAAAAACGGTATCT
The DNA here is from genome assembly GCA_046160345.1 of Saprospiraceae bacterium. Lineage (GTDB taxonomy): Bacteria > Bacteroidota > Bacteroidia > Chitinophagales > Saprospiraceae > M3007. Next base: position 5,728 of record JBJXGO010000143.1, on the reverse strand, counting down.
GAAAAAAGGAAAACATCTTGGGGAACGTAGCCCAGCCGTTGTCGCAAATTTGCCAAATCGTACGCACGAATGTCTTTTCCATCGATCAAAATTTGACCTTCATTCACGTCATACATCCGCACAAGCAAATCAGCAATAGTTGTTTTTCCGCTTCCTGTTCTACCTACAATAGCCATTTTTTGTCCGGGCAATAGCTCGAAAGAAATGTTTTCCAGGGCGACAATTCCTGTATCCGGGTAAATAAAGGATACGTTTTTGAACTGAATATGACCCAGTAACCCGGCTCCCATCTCTGAAGGGGCTTCGCTGGGGTTAACGATTGTGGGCGGCGTTTTCAAAAACTCATTGATCCTTTTCTGAGAAGCCGCAGATTGCTGGGTAAGCGAAGTGATCCATCCAATGGCTGTAACCGGCCAGGTGAGCATATTGATGTAAATGACGAATTCGGCAATGTTGCCCGGACTGATTTTGCCGGCTACCACCAGCAATCCACCCACATACACGGTAATAATGGTACTTGCGCCTATGAGCAGGGCCATAAGTGGAAAAAAGAAGGCGTCAATACGGATAAGTTCAAGCGATTTTTTGCGGTACTCCTCGCTTTGGGCGGCAAACCAGCGTCCCATCGCCCATTCTTGCACATAGCTTTTCACCACCCGAATTCCGCTATATACTTCCTGTGTCGTGCTGGTAAGTGAGGCAAGTTGTTGTTGAATTTTTTCGCTGCGGCGATTTATCAGGGTGCTTACCCAATAGATTGAAAGGCTCAAAAACGGGAGCGGCAAAAGCGACCACAGGGTCAGTTCAACACTCACCTGAAGCATGGAAGTTATGGCGAGCACAAAAAGAAAAAGCAGGTCTAAGCCATATAAAATGGTGGGACCTAGGAACATGCGCACTTTAGAAACATCCTCGGAAATGCGAGACATAAGGTCGCCCGTGGCGTTTCTTTTATAAAAGGCAAGATCAAGCGAGAGATAATGCTCAAATATTTCCTTGCGCATATCGTATTCAATAAGGCGGCTAACCACAATAATAGTTTGGCGCATAAAAAACATCGCTATTCCCATCATAAGCGCCAAAGCGATCACTCCGGCGCCAAACCAGGCAATCTGTCCTCCCAATTCGCCCATTGCTTCCGGGTGCGCAATAATGCCACCTTTGGCTTTGTATGCCGCCACTTCCTGCACTACCGTATTCAGGGCATCGCCGATGACCTGCGGTTGCCACACAGCGAAATAGTTTTTAAGAAAAACGAAGAGGATTCCCAAAAGGATCCTCCAGCGGTATTTCCAGAAAAATTTATTGAGATAGGAAAGGTGTTTCATGAAATAGAACTAATAGCCCAAAACAGATTGAGGAGCAAACTGTTCTAAATATTAGCAGCAAAGGTTTCAAAAGGAAAACTTCCGAACGGCGTACTTTTGCGTGAAAGAATAAAAGCCATATCATTTATTTCCATCGTGCTTCCAAAAGAACACCTTGTGAAAAAAAATTTCCAAAATGCAAGAAGCATATATTGTAGCTGGATTTCGGTCTGCAGTAGGCAAGGCCGGCAAGGGTGGGTTCAAAGGTTATCGCCCCGACGATCTTGCCATTGATGTGATCAAACACCTTTTGGAGGCTGTTCCGCAGCTTGACCCTAAATTGGTGGACGATTGTATTGTAGGTTGCGCCAATCCGGAAGGGGAACAAGGGCTTCAAATCGGGCGACTTATTTCCAACCGGGCATTGGGCAAGGAGGTGGCAGGCATGACGGTAAATCGTTATTGCGCCTCCGGCCTCGAAACTATCAGCATCGCCGTGGCCAAAATCCGTGCCGGGATGGGTCATTGCTATGTGGCAGGCGGGACCGAAAGTATGTCGCTCATTCCAATGACCGGCTATAAACTTGCACCCAACTACAATATTGCCAAAGATACGCCAGACTACCTTGTGGGCATGGGCCTTACTGCAGAAGCCGTTGCCCAAAAATGGGAGATCAGCAGAGAATCAGCAGATGAATTCAGCGTCAATAGCCATAAAAAAGCTGCTGCAGCCATTGACGGGGGTAAATTTAAAGATGAAATTGTACCGGTGAAGGTGACCGAGGTTTGGATCGAAAACGATAAACGTCAAGAGCGCTTAAGTGTGGTTGATACTGACGAAGGCGTTCGCCGGGACACTACTGCCGAAGGGCTGGCAAAACTGCGCCCAGCATTTGCCCTGGGTGGTGTGGCCACTGCGGGAAATTCTTCACAAACGTCTGACGGGGCGGCGTTTGTGCTCGTTATGTCAGAAGAAATGGTCAAATCACTTGGCCTTCAACCAATTGCAAGGCTTGCTGCATGTTCTGTTGCAGGGGTTGAGCCGATCTATATGGGCATAGGCCCCTGTGCGGCCATTCCAAAAGCCCTCAAACAAGCCGGCCTGAAACTCGATGACATACAGGCCATTGAACTGAACGAGGCCTTTGCAGCCCAGGCTCTTGCAGTGATAAAAGAAGCGGGCCTTAATCCTGATATTGTCAATGTGAACGGCGGGGCCATTGCACTTGGCCATCCTCTTGGGTGCACGGGCGCAAAACTAAGCGTACAAATTTTGAATGAAATGCGCCGAAGCAAGCAAAAATATGGCATGGTAACGGCTTGTGTTGGCGGGGGACAGGGTATTGCAGGAATTTGGGAAATGCTAAATTAGACCAGCTGGAATTACAAGGTTTTAAAAGCGGGATATCTAATCTTTCAAAAAAGCCCTCAACACATCCAATAACTCTTTGGGCTTATCCGCATGCACCCAGTGTCCGGCTCCTTCTATCGTGACCAATTGGGCGTTTGGGAACAATCTTTTGGTGTTTTCCCATTCATGGTCTTTTATGTAATTGGAGCGGCTGCCTCGCACAAAGAGCGCAGGTTTTTCAAAAGGCTCACCCGTTACCGGTGCCAGAATATCCTCAAAATGCTTCCATAGCACCGGCAGATTCATTTTCCAGGTATAACTGCCATTGCTTTCTCTGGTAATATTTTTCAACAAAAACTGCCGGGTTCCAAAGTCTGATATTTTTTTGCTCAAATAGGTTTCAACCTCGCTCCTATTGGTAATTTTTGACAAATCCAACCCAAGCAGGGTTTGAATAATGTCAGAATGATTATCGTCCGCTTGGCCGGGCTCCATATCCACCACGACCAATTTTTCAACCATGTCCGGGTGAGAAAGCGCCAATTGCATAGCTGCTTTTCCACCCATGCTGTGGCCGACCAGGGCGGCATGAAACATCCATTTTTCCTCCATAAAAATGCGCAGATCCTCCGCCATTTCGGGGTAAGAATGGCTTGGTAAATGCGGAGAACGGCCATGATTGCGGAGGTCAGGCGTGACAACCAAGTGTGTGTCGGCCAGGCCTTTGGCTATGGTTTGCCAATTGTCGGAAAATCCAAAAAGTCCGTGCAGGATTACTACGGGCGGGCCAGAACCGAACTCTCTGGAGAAAAGTTGATGGGTCATTTTTTTGGTCAATAGTCAGAATCTTCGCGGGTCATTGAGGTTCGAAACAACAATTATGACCAAAAGATCTATCACCCTTTATCGGGAAAGGTCAAAATAAAGCTACTTCCCTTACCGGGTTCGCTCACCACGTCCACCAGTCCTTTGTGTGCCGTCATGATTGCTTTTACATAGCTTAGGCCCAGGCCAAAACCCTTTACGTTGTGTACATTACCGGTGTGTTCCCGATAAAATTTATCAAAAATGTGTTTTCTTACCTCCTTGCTTATTCCCATGCCCTTGTCAGTAACCGTGATTTCTATCCCGATCGGTACGGTTCGGGTACTAATGGTGATATCAGGCTTTTCGGGGCTATACTTATTCGCGTTGTCTAAAAGATTATGAATCATGCTGGCAATATGGGTCAAATCACCTTCTATGACAGGGTTTGAAGCTTGTAAATCCATGTGCAGGGCGCCGTTGCGCTGTTCTACCTGTAGACTGAAATTGGCAACGGCCTGTTCAATGATCTCATGCAAATTCAGATCGCTGATACTCAATTCAAAATCCTTTTTGTCAATCAAGGCCATTTGCAGCACCCGCTCGACCTGGCTGTTCATGCGGCGGTTTTCTTGTCGGATAATGTCCACAAACCGTTTGATTTTATCGGGGTTGTTCAAAATCATAGGGCTGCCAATGCTATCGGCTGCAAGGGAAATAGTTGCAATAGGAGTTTTAAACTCATGTGTCATGTTGTTAATGAAATCCGTTTTCATTTCTGAAAGTTGTTTTTGGCGGTAAATCACCTGAATAGTGTAGCCAAAACAAAACAGTACGATCCCTGTAAATACGACCGATAAAGAAAGCATGCCCAGTACCGAGCCTAACACAATGCGTGTCCGGTTGGGAAAATAAAGTGACAGATCGCCGGGGGATTCAATATCCTGGGTAAAAAGCGCTACCTTATATGGCGAACTGAACAAAGTAGGTGCTCCACCTTGTGCAATTAATGGGCCGCTGTCTTCAACGACAAAGTGGTCGTTTACAATGACGTAGCTACCTCTTGTTTTGGAATACACCCCATATTGGTAGGCAGAACGTATGCCCCGGCTCTCTATCTCTTCCTGAATAGATTTTGCCAACAAGTCGAGCGGAATGCGTTCCGCCAGGGGTTTAGAATCTACCAATTGGCTTACTTTCATAAACTCCCAGAGCGTTACATTGCTTTCAAAACCCTGCCCAGTTGTGCCGGTGCTGGGAAAGCTGTCTGCGTGTTGAGCTAAGCGCCGTCTGGAAAATCCGTTTTCTAATTGTTGGGCCGCCCGGATGATGTTAATATCAGCATCACTTTTTTGTCCACGTGAAGCATTGAGCGCCTCCAACACGCGCACCTCCTCATAATATTGAAGTTTGCCCGCTACGCGGTTCAGCGCAGCATACACGTTTTTGTTGAACTGGTCTTCATTGAGCCGGATATTCCAGCCGATCCAATAAATCTGTAAGCAGATGATACCGGCCAGTGCCAGCGTCATTAAGCCAATTATGATTTTAATACGGCGAGAATTCATGTGGGCAGATAACGTAGTTTGATTTTTAGCAGCAATTGTGTTACTAAACGCAAAAGTATAAACCCTGTGCTTGGCAGGTTCAATTAACGCAAAGGAATGTCCATTGGATATACGGTCTTCGAGATTAGATATTCAAAGCTCACTATCTTGGCGGCCATGAATTGGCCTGCTGCCACCCAATCTTTTCGCAATTACCTTTTGCTGGAGCGCTCCATGAGTTATCATACCATAGAGGCTTATATTAATGATGTGGCAAAGTTTGTGCAATGGCTTGATCTTGAGGGCCGTGCTTTACAACCCCTATCCGTTAAGCCTGAGGATTTGACCCAGTTTATCCTTTGGGCCAATCGATTGGGGCTTGAAGCCAGCACACAGGCCCGGCTTATTTCCGGGCTTCGGGCATTTTACAAATACCTGCTGGTTGAAGATTTGCTTGAAGACGACCCAACAGAATTACTTGAAAGCCCGCGCATGCGCCGAAAAATCCCGGAGGTGCTTAGTATTCATGAGATGCAGGCCATGTTAAATGCCGTTGACCTGTCAGATCCTCAAGGCCAGCGCAACCGTGCCATATTGGAAGTGCTGTATGCTTGTGGTTTGCGTGTCACTGAATTGATCAACCTTCGCCTTACCCAAATTTTTTTGGAAGCGAATTTCATCAAAGTCCTGGGCAAAAATAACAAGGAACGACTTGTGCC
>JBJXGO010000142.1:0-20919 GCA_046160345.1 Saprospiraceae bacterium | reverse complement strand
TAGTCGAATGAAATCATTTTATCCAATTGATCTTCAATGCTTTATTTGTTTTTGAATGTATCTTAAATCGCTCATCCAACCGCAAGCCAAGCACCCACACAAGCGCTTCATCTCCATTGACCAGGAGCCAAACTTCCTCCTTTTCAAAGCGGGAAAGTTTTTGATTGGTAAAAAAATCCTGTAGCTTTTGACTCTTACCATCCATACCAAGCGGCTGGAATGAATCCCCAGGCTGCCAGTGTCGCAAATGCAGCGGGAATTTCAATTTTTGGCTGTCCACGATGATAGATTGGTGATCGGCGACTGATGATTCGTGGCTGGTGCCTGGCATCAAGAAAAGCCGGGAACCGTCTGGGAGACTAAGCATCAAATCGTCTTCGTGGATGGTGATTGGTTGACTGGTGATTGGTCGATTGGTGATTGGTCGATTGGTGATTGGTCGATTGTTTAGATTTGAAACCAATATTTCATCCCGGTCAACAAGTGCCGTAAATCCCTTTTTTGAATGCAATTCAAGCCCGACATGGTCAATATTTTCAGCTATTTGCCGTGCTTGTTCCGCGTCGAATCCGTATGGTTTTAGAAAATCACGCAGGACTTGTTGGGGCGAAGGAAGTTTTGCAAGTTTTTGCTTTTCAATATAAAGTTGATCGACGGACAATCCAATATTGAAAAAATCTCTGAGCAAAAATGCTAAATTGCGCTCTGCCTCCCCGATACGCTCCATGCTTCGTGCCACTGTGTGTAAAAAATTTGAATTCAAATCTTCCATCCGGGGCACAATATGATGTCGCACAAAATTTCGGGCATACTCGTCCGAGTCATTGCTACTGTCTTCTCGCCAGGTAATTTCATGTGCACGAGAAAATTCCAAAATTTCTTTCCTGTCTGCAAAAAGCAATGGACGGATAAGGGTAGGGATATTGGCTAAAGGTTGAGGGTCGAGGCTTGATATTGGCTTGATGCCGGAAAGTCCGGCAAAGCCAGACCCGCGAATTACATTGAGCAACATGGTTTCTACAGAGTCGTTCAAGTGATGTGCGGTCGCGATATAGGAGAAGCCATTGTCTTCAGCAATTTGCCTAAACCATTCGTAACGCAACTCCCGTGCCGCCATTTGGGTCGAAAGAGCATTATTCTGGGCATAAACCTTTGTTTCAAAGCGTTTTACAAAAAAGGTTGATCCAAAGTTCAGGGCCATTTTTTCTACAAAAAGTTCGTCGCCGTCAGATTCCGGTCCGCGCAACTGAAAATTGCAGTGGGCTACCGCAAAAGGTAGTCCCGCTCTGTGAAACAAATGTGTCATCACGACTGAATCCAAACCTCCACTCACGGCCAATAGTGTGGGAGCATCCTTGCCTAAAGGCAAATAATGTGTTTTAAGAAACTTAAAAAAGCCTTCGAGCAAATCCATTTATTAAAAGTCAAAATATCTTGTGGCCATGAAAAACATGAAAATCAATCCTATATTTTTTATTTGGCTGGCAACCCAGATTTTTTTCCCTACCCTGATGCTTGCCCAGCTTACGGGAAAAATAACCGGCGAAGGTGGTGAGCCTCTTCCTTATGCCACCATTTTCGTGCGAAATACCAGTAATGGCACGGTTTCCAACGTTGAAGGCAGCTACCATCTTTCTGTTAGAAAAGGGCCGCAAGAAATTGTTTTTCAATATATTGGTTACAAACAACGCATCGAAAAAATAACCGTGGGCGACAAGCCGGTCCGCCTGGATGTCCAACTTGAGCCTTCCAACCTGGAGTTGGAAGAGATGGTCGTTTCTTCCGTTGACCCGGCGGAGCGCATTATGCGTGAGGTTATTGCCAAGCGAAGGTACTACAAAAAAAAGGTGTCGAACTACGCGGTTGATGTGTACATCAAGGGATTTTACAAACTCATAGAGACCCCAAAAAAAATATTTGGCGAAGAGGTGGGCAATATGGGCGGGACACTGGACTCTGCTGGCAGCGGGGTAATTTACCTATCCGAATCCGTATCCAAAGTATGGTCCCAGGACCCACCTGGCAGAAAAAAAGAAGTCATGGTATCAAGCCGGGTTAGTGGAAGCGAAAACGGGTTCAGCCTTAATCGCGCCACTTTCACAGAATTCAACTTGTACGATGAACGGCTCGAAATAGAACGTGAAATCTTGTCACCGCTGGCCGACAACGCCTTTAGTTATTACAATTTTAAACACGCAGGTCGGTTTAAAAATGAGCTTGGATTTACAGTCGAAAAGATCAAAGTGATACAAAAACGCTCCGCAGACCCTACCTTCTCCGGCTTTTTATATGTAGTGGACGATCTTTGGCTGATTGCAGGTGCTGACCTCGCGCTCACCGGCCCCTCTATCAAACAACCCGTACTTGACACCATGCGGATTCAGCAGCAGTATGTGCCCTTGGGCGCAAACGATACCTGGGGCCTGCTGACACAGGTAACAAGTTTCAAGTTTGCTATATTTGGGTTCAAGATCGCAGGTTTTTTCAACAGTATATTTTCCAATTACACCCTCGATCCAAGTTTTGATGAAGGCCTTTTCAGCAAGGAAATCTTCAAAATAGAGGAAAAAGCGAACGAACAAACACCCGCATATTGGAAGGAAACACGTCCAGTACCCCTGACAGAGGAAGAATCAAAGGACTATGTAAAAAAAGACAGCCTTCAGAAAATATGGAGATCAAAGGCCTATCTTGACAGCATAGACAGAAAAAACAATCGGTTCAAATTCAACAATTTGCTTTTTGGATATACCTGGGAAAACTCATTTGAACGCAAAACCCTTTCCTACCCGGCTGCATTTCAATGGATCCAGTTCAATACTGTGCAAGGTTGGCTTCTTGACATCAGGCCGGAATGGAAAAAAGATGCCGACCAACGCGGCACAAAATATTGGAAAGCAGAGGGCAACCTGAATTACGGTTTTTCAGAAAAAAAACTTCGCAGCAGTCTCCGGGTTCAGCGCCGTTTTGAGAGCATCCATTATCGGACGTTTACCCTTGAAGCTGGCTCTACAACTGCCCAGTTCAACGCCAACAAACCAATCGGGTCTTTGGTCAATACCCAATATTCGTTGATCGCAAGGCGTAATTATCTGAAAATCTATGACAAAACTTTCGCGAGAGCTGAATGGAGCCAGGTATTAACTACTGGCATCAGTTTTCAGGCAATTGCTGAGTGGGCCCAGCGAACCCCGCTCGTCAACCACAGCAATTTCAGTTGGAAAAAGAAAACTGAACGGGAATACACCCCTAATGAGCCTGTACCTGGTGTTCCCGATGGTAACCCCAGACATTTTTTGGCATCTGATATATTTTTTGTGGAAGCGCAATTGGTTTTTCGCCCAAAACAACAATACAGCACGTATCCAAAATTTCGATCATACAGCAATCCGGGGTTGCCAGAATTGCTGTTAAATTACAAAAAAGCCCTTCCTGTTGGTCAAAGCACCTGGGCAAATTTTGACCTCCTTCGACTTCAAATTAGGCAGAGATCATTGTCCTGGGGTTTGGCCGGGCATACTGAATGGAACCTAAGCGGCGGTTACTTTTTGAGCAAAAAGACCATGTCTTTTATGGATTTATATCATCCTTCGGGCAATCAGACCATTTTTGGCTCACCAAACAGTTATGTGCAAAGTTTTTTCCTGCTGCCTTATTACGCTTATTCAACCGATCAAGCCTATGGAGAGATCCATGCACAACACCATTTGGAAGGCTGGGTTTTGGACAAAATTCCCTTCCTGCGCAAACTAAATTGGAAAGAAGTGTTCGGAGTTAACTTTTATTATGCCGATCAAGTTTCTCGCGACCCGGCACACGAAGGGAAACTGCCCTATTGGGAATTCAATTGGGGCTTCGAAAATATCGGAATCAATGCTATCCGACCACTCCGTGTGGACATTGCATTCGGCTTCTTTGGGAAAAATTATTATCGCAACGGTATTGTTCTAAAGGTAAATTTGTAAGCATATACAAAAAATTAATTTTAGGGAACGGCAGGATTTGTTTTTGGAACGGTTATTGTTTCCTGCAAAACGGCTGCTTCTACCCTTCCCGTGGTATGGCTGTTTTTTAGCCAGGCGGTTTATTTTAATCTTAACCGATTTCAAACATTTTATCTTCAAAAACATGGCACAATTCCCAAGTGCTGTGCGCCTTGCACATTCAGGGCAAACAGCCATACCGATTCCTGCTCTCATCCTTCCAAATAAGCACAGCTATCCCGCCAAAATCTTGCGTTGCGACGTTGTGTTCGGCTCGCCAAGTATGGATTGTAGTGGTACAGGTATTTGTAAGCTTAACACAAGTTGGCACCAGCAGTCCATTCCTGGCTCAAAAAATTGCCAACTGACTTTTGGACTGGCAGCTGCAAGGCCCGATGGCGGCCTTTCACTTTTCTTCTTTCCTGAATTTCTTTGCATGCAGCTTTATCGCAAGCATTTTCAAAAGGGCATATTGGCCATGACCGAAGCTTGTCCAATTTCTTCAGATATTTCGAAAAAATTGAATATTAGTGCAACAGAATTGCTCCCTGGCAACTATTCGATTATCCAGCGTGATGGATATTACCGGGTGGATTTCAATTGCGCCTAGGCGGCCGCAATAAAAAAACCTACCATTTTGAAGGTATATTATGCCAGAATATGTAATCTCAATTGCAAGAACAGCAATTGAGGGAGCGTAGTTAGTTTAATTGGAATGTTTGTTGCTTTCTTTGCAACGGCTGTCGTGCCCCCCCGGTATTAATAGCTTCATCTGCTGGACAGCCTTTTTTAATCCTATCGGTTTACTCTTTACAAACACTTCCATGACACACATCCCAAGTGTTGTGACTTCTGCCTTTTTAGAGCAAAAGGTCACAAGCAACATTCCGATTACACTACCCACCAAAAACACCGTTCCAAATAAAGTGCTCCACTGCGAGGTAGTGTTCGGCGCTCCAAGTATGGATTGCGGCAGCACGGGCATTTGTAAGATAACAGGTACCAATTCAGTTCGACTTCACTTGCTGAAAAAATCCTGCCAAATTACCTTCGGTCAAATTGCGGCTGCGCCCGGTGGTAAAATATCGCTTTTCTTTTTCAGAAAGTTTCTGTGCACCAACCTTTATCGCAAACATTTCATAAAAGGAATTTTTTGCATTAAAGAATCTTGTCCGCTGCCTTCTGAAATAGTCAATGACTTGAATATCATCGGAAAAGAGTTGCTGCCGGGCAATTACACCGTACTCGAATGCGACGGATATTTCCGGGTGGATGTGGATTGCCATTAAAGCGTCATTGGGTGTCATTAAGTCATTGACGATCAATGACTTAATGACACCCAATGACGACCAACTTTTACTTCGTCCTCGCCGCTCTAACCAGGAAGAACGCAAGCGCCGCAAAACAAATCACTCCCAGGATTTGATAGCCACCCGGGCCCAGTATGCCAGGATGGATAACTCCTGCCTCGTCGGTGAATCCGGCTAACTTGTGCTCAAAATTTAGCTTGGGTAGCCAACCCTGTCCCCTTTCGTATGCAGCTTCTTTAGCTTGCCAAATCGCTACGATCACACCAGCCAGCGCACCGCCAGCCACCAAACCTGTGGCAAAAAGGCTGCCTTTACCCAGTTCGGCATCTTCAGCAGCTTCGCCTTTGCGTTTTCCCCACCAGTCCGTCAAACCTTTCAGTGCGCCTCCGATCCAGATCGGGAACGTAGTGCTGAGCGGCAGGTAAAGCCCGACCGCAAAAGAAAGTGATTTCACACCACAGAGTTCCATTGTAACGGCTACAAAAAGGCCGACCAGCACAAATTGCCAATCCAGATTGAAGGAAAGCAAGCCCTTTATGAGTGTGGCCATAAGTGTGGCCTGGGGTGCGTTGTACGTTTCGCCAATGGCGTGTTCGATACCTGCTTCGCGAAGTGCAGCCGTGGGTGTATCCAGGAAAAGCACCGTGGCGCCGATGACAAGGGATGAAACAATAACGCCAATAAATAGCGCAATCTGTTGATAACGAGGCGTTGCGCCTATGAGATAGCCTGTTTTCAAGTCCTGCGAAGTAGCCCCGGCATTGGCGGCAGCGATACAGACCATACTGCCTACCACGAGCGCCATGGGCTCAAAAACTTTGCCTGTCCAGCCCACACCAATAAATACCAGCGCGGTGCCCATGATCGTTGCAATGGTCATCCCTGAAATAGGACTGTTGCTGCTGCCGATAATACCGACAATGCGACTGGCGACCGTCACGAAGAAAAAGCCAAAAACAATGACCAGGACACCAATAAGCAGTTTGCTCATAATATTGTCGCCTGGAATATTTGGTAACACTGCCATGAGCAGAATGAGCGCCAGGCTACCGATACCTACCACTTTTATAGAAAGGTCATTAGCTGTCCGGTCCACCACAACTGTTTTATCCCGGTTGCGGATCTCGCCCATACTGTCCCGAAACGATGATACAATTGTCGGCATGGTTTTGATAAGCGTGATAAAGCCCGCTCCTGCCACGGCGCCGGCGCCAATCTGGCGGATGTAAGCCCGGTAAACCGCCTCCGAAAGATTTGTAAAGGAATGCGTTGCCGGATCCCAGCCAAATTTTGCACTTGCCACGGCGGGATTCATCAGATCCAGTTTGTCCAATTGCGCGGCAATGACATCTGGTGGTACCAAAGTGGCCAATAAAGGAATCAAACCAAACCAGGCCAATACACCACCCGCGACCAAAACCCCGGCAATCCGCGGACCGATGATATACCCCACGCCCAAATATTCCGGGGTGATCTCCCCACTCAATCGGGCCGCCGGAAGGTATTTGTTCGCAACAGCCGTGGTATAGGTCGGGACTTCGGCGATGACATGGAAGATCTTTTGGAGCATAGCATAGCCGACGGCAAAACCAAGACCCTGGTAGGCCATTTTGGCAAAATCACCGCCTTTATCGCCCGCCATGAGCACATGGGCACAGGCAGTGCCTTCCGGGTAAGGCAGGTTTTCGTGCTCCTTCACAATCAGTGAACGACGCAAGGGAATCATCATCAGAACACCCAAAATGCCGCCAAAAATGGCCAGCATCGTGATCGTCCAATAATTGAAATAACCCTTGCCGATGCCGTCAGAAAGGAATAGAAAGGCCGGAAGCGTAAACACCACGCCTGCTGCCACCGATTCGCCAGCGGACCCTGTGGTTTGGATGATATTGTTTTCCAGAATCGTGGTGCCCAGGAATTTTCGCCCCAATGAAATGGCAATCACCGCAATAGGAATGGAAGCTGAAACCGTCAGACCCGCTTTCAAAGCGAGATAAACCGTGGCTGCGCCAAAGAGCACCCCGAACAGCGAGCCGATGACGATGGCGCGGACGGTGAACTCCTTAACGGATACGTTCTCTGAGGCGATGTAGGGTTTAAAGTCGTTGTTTGCCATACATATAAGTTAGTTTGACGCGCCGTGGCCTACTTGTTTTGACAGTGGCCCGAACATAGGTGGAATTAGGTTAGTGGATGTGCAACAGCCCTCATACGCCCCTGCCTGCCAAGTCTTGGCAGGCGGGCAGGCTACGGCGGGCAAGCCGAAAGGTAGGAGAATTTTGAAATTTCAAAATACGAGTTGTCATGTCGAAACGAAGTGAATACATGACAAAACATGTTTTTGAGAGTTTGGATCCTGGTGCAAACAGTGACAAATCTTTATAGGTGGTCAAAAATCCATTTTGTCGAACCTATTCTCCCCCTTGCTCAACCTGAGTTGTCTTTCTGACGGAACCCGTCCGCATCAAGGGCGCTTTGGCCGAGCATTTGCCCTTTTGGGGTGCCTGCGTGTGCAAGTACTCGGGGTACGCGCACTTGATGCGGACGGGTTCCGTCAGAAAGACAACTCAGGTTTGGATTGGGATTTGTACTTGGCGCAAACAAGCACTCGGGGTACGCGCACTTGATGTGGACGGGTTCCGTCAGAAAGACAACTCAGGTTTGGACGGCGATTCCCCCGACCGTTTTAATTCATACACCCTCCCGCCCGGGAGCGTTAGCTTTGTAGACCGCGAAAAAAATTTCGGCTTCGCCTGCAATGCCGTCACCAACGCATGCTTGTCGCAGGATTCAGGAAGCAATTCTTTAGGCGCAGTCAAAGTAGCAGGTAAATCCTCCACCAGCATGGCATGGAGGTCTTTACGAAGCTCGGGGATTGGTTTGGCAAGCAGCATAAGGCTGGGTTTTGATTGTTTTGGAATGGTTAGGAGAAGCAAAAATAGAAATTTTGGTTGTTTCGTAAGTTAATAGGGGTTGTTTTTGGGGTACGCTCCCTCTGCAAAGCGCAATGGGCCACGGATGGCACGGATTGGACACGGATTTAATATCCATTAAAAAAGTGAAATCCGTGTCCAATCCGTGCCATCCGTGGCCCATATTCCTCAAATCAACGACATTGCATAAATGGTAAGCCACCAACTTGCTACCTTTGCCGAAACTATTCCCAAGTCGTATGCAGAAACTTTTCGTTTTAGTCCTTTCGCCGGCCAAAATAATGGCCATGGCAGCTTTTTTGTTCCTTCTCCCAAAGGCGCACACACAAGACAAACATTTCACCCAGTTCTACGCCTCTCCGCTCACGCTCAACCCAGCGCTTTCCGGCGCCATGGAAGGCAGTTACCGGGTCGGCGCCATTTACCGCGACCAGTGGCGCAAGGTATTGGACAACCCGATCAAAACCTTTTCGATGGCAGCAGATTTGCGATTCGAGGCCAACCGCCGCAAGGGTACCGAAGACGCGATCGGCCTCGGTATCATGTTTTTTAACGACAAGGTAAGCGTGGTTGATTTCAGCACTACGCAGCTGGCTGTTTCATTGGCCTATCACAAAGCGCTGGGAATCAATGAGGACCAGTTCCTTTCTATTGGTCTTCAGGGCGGACTCACCCAGCGAAACGTCAATTACGGTTCGCTCAATTTTGGCGATGAATTTAATGGTACCACAGGATATACCGGCACTTCAAGCGAGATTTTGCCCGCCAACAACTTTGCTTATCCGGATTTGAATGTCGGGGTAAACTACACCTCCCAGTTTGCCAGGGAGGGCCACTTTTTTGCGGGCGCTTCCATGCACCATGTACTTCAGCCAAAAGTATCTTTTTATGAGGACCCCGCAAACGTGACGGTCAAAGATGGCGGGAAACTTTACCCGAAAATAAATGCTCAGTTGTCGGCAAGCATCCCTTTTGACAAAAGCAACCGTGTTTCAATGCAACCCCGCTTGTTGGCGGCGATGCAAGGGCCACACATGGAGATCAATGCCGGAACAAACTTTCGGTTTGCAATGGGGCAGTACGGCGCACAAGCGCTTCATTTTGGAACCTGGGCAAGACCTGTACGCACGAACGATGGATTTGGATTTGATGCCCTGGTGGCACTTTTCGGTCTGGAGATCAAATCAATGCTTTTTGGCTTCAGTTATGACCTTAATTTAAATGCACTACAAGCCAACCAAAGGCAAGGCGCGTTCGAACTCTCCATTTCTTATTTGGGCAATTACGACAACGAAAAAGTGCTTTGCCCGAAGTTTTAAAAAAGTTTATGAGGGTTTATTAAGGTTTATGAGGTTTATCAACCTTCATAAACCCTCCTCAACCTTCATAAACCCTCCTCAACCCTAATTAACTTAATAAACCCATTACATGAGTAACATAGTAGCCATTGTTGGCCGACCGAACGTCGGGAAATCTACCCTTTACAATAGATTGGTTGGAGGTCGCGACGCCATCACTGATGACTTTTCGGGAGTGACCCGCGATCGGAAATACGGCTTTTGCGAATGGGGCGGCAAACGATTTACCGTAGTGGATACCGGTGGTTTTGTGCATGGCTCCGATGATGTTTTTGAAGCAGCCATTCGTTCGCAGGTGCGCATCGCTACTGAAGAAGCAGCGGTAATTATCTTTATGGTAGATACCCAAACTGGCATCACCGACCTGGATGAGAGCATGGCCAAATGGCTGCGCCGGTCTTCCAAGCCCGTTTATTTGGTCGTAAACAAGGCCGATAACCACAAAGATCTACTGGCAGCAAACGAATTTTGGGGGCTGGGCTTCGAAAACACCTTTTTTATAGCCGCCATCAGTGGCAGCGGTACGGGCGATTTGCTGGACGCGATAAACGAGCACATTGTAAAAGTAGAAGAAATAGAAACCGAATTGCCCAAATTTGCCATAATTGGTCGCCCGAACGTGGGAAAATCATCCTTGCTAAATGCCCTTATGGGAGAAGATCGCAATATTGTGACCCCTATTGCCGGCACTACCCGGGACACTATCCACTCGGTGTACAACAAGTTTGGTAAAGAATTCATGCTGATCGACACCGCTGGCATCCGAAAGAAAACAAAAGTAGAAGAGGACTTAGAATTTTACTCCGTAATGCGTGCAATCCGGGCTCTGGAAGAGTCAGATGTGTGCCTGTTGGTACTGGATGCTACGCAGGGATTGGAAGGCCAAGACCTTAATATTCTACGCCTGGCACAAAAAAGACATAAAGGAATAGTTATTTTGGTCAACAAATGGGACTTGGTAGAGGAGAAAAAAACCAATACCGTCCGCGACTTTGAAGCAGCCCTAAAGCACCGCCTTGCACCATTTGACGATGTGCCAATTCTGTTTATTTCTGTGCTTGAGAAACAACGCATTTTCCAGGCCATGGAAGCCGCCATGGAAGTTTATGCCAATCGCAGCCGACGCATCAAAACTTCAGAGCTGAATGATTTGATGCTGGAAATTATAGAAGCCACGCCACCTCCATCTGTAGCCGGGCGTTTTCCGAAATTTAAATACGTGACACAACTTCCCACTAACTATCCCTCCTTTGTATTTTTTGTGAATAATCCAAATTGGGTACGCGACTCCTACAAACAGTTTTTGGAAAACCAACTGCGCAAACATTTTGACTTTAAAGGCGTAACAATGGAGGTTTATGTTAGGTCGAAATAATAAACACATGAATAGATTTTTGATACCCCTTGCTTTGTTATTCCTTTTTGCCTGCAAGGATGCTCCAGAACAAATACCCGCTTATCTTAACATCAAACCATTTGAAGTTAATGCAGCCGGTGGCGCCAATTGGCAAAAAATTACGGATGCCTGGCTATATGTAAACGGTGAGTTTCTTGGGGCATATACCCTGCCCGCTCTGGTACCTGTGCTGGCCGAGGGCGAAAACGAGATCATCATTTTCCCCGGGGTGAAAGAAAACGGCATTGAAGCAACACCCAACATTTACCCCTATCTGACAAAGTTCAGCAAAAAACTCAATCTGACCGGAGGCCAAACCACAGAAATTCAAGGTGTTACAGATTATGACCCCAATATCATCTATGCCTTTGGTATCGGCCGGGGCGATTTTGACGGTGGCTCGTTCATCTCGCTGGAAAACAGAGACAGCGACACTTTAATTAATGTCGAAACGACCACTATTGGCGCATTTTCTGGCAAAAGCGTCCTGATGCAAGTAGATACAGCGCATCCGGTTATGGACATTGCCACCGAAAAAATGAAGGACCTGCCAATACTGGGATCCCCGGAAGTTTGGCTGGAACTGAATTACAAAACCGATATGCCATTTTTCTTATACCTTTTAAGCGGCCCAGCACAAAGCAGCGAATTTGTATTTGTATTCAATAAGTCAGAAGATTGGAATAAAACCTATTTTAACATTACTGAGAAGCTTGTAATCACGCAGGCAAGTGAACAACGGCTCTTTTTTCGGCTCAGCCTGCCAAAAGATAATGCAGGCAAGTTTATCCAGAACAGCGGCAAAGTGCTGATCGACAATATCCGGGTCGTACATTTTTAGATGGAGTTGTAGGTTTCAAGATAAATTTTGGAACATTCAGCTTGGAATTTTCAAGTGATGAAACTGAGAAAACGACATACTTTCTACTACGGGGTCGCCGATTTTGTAATGGCGATGCTTGCTTGGGCACTTTTTTTCCTGTACCGGAAAGACATGGAAGATGTTGCATTGTCCCCTGATATTTTTTATGACCCCAATTTTTTTCTCGGCATTTTTATAATCCCAACTGGTTGGGTGTTGCTCTACAGCATATTTGACCATTACACCGATATTTACCGGATTGCCCGACTTAACACCCTGACCAATACGTTGTTGATCTCTTTCCTCGGGGTTACATTTTTGTTTTTTACATTGATCCTGGACGATGTGGTAAGCGATTACAGAACTTATTACCGTTCATTTTTTGCACTTTTCTGGTTGCACTTTTTGCTTACCGCTACTTCCAGAATGATTTTGCTCACCCGCGCCAGCCATCGTTTGAAAGCCGGAAAGGTGACTTTCAATACATTGCTCGTAGGGGGAAACCAAAATGCACTCGATTTATTTCTGGACATTAAAAATCGGGAAAAAGGTTTGGGCAACAAATTCCTGGGCTTTATTGACACCAATGGAGGGGACGAGCAAGCGCTATCTGAACATCTGACTTGTCTGGGCAACATCCCCGACCTGGCTTCAGTAATTCGCGAATATCAAATCGAAGACGTTATAATCGCCATCGAGACCTCCGAACACAACCGTTTGCGCAATATTTTAAATACGCTTTTTGATTTTGGAGAGCAGGTTTTGGTCAAAATCATCCCGGATATGTACGATATACTGCTTGGGACCGTCAAAATGAATCATGTTTACGGTGCTGTACTCTTCGAAATCCGGCAGGAATTAATGCCCAAATGGCAGCGAACGGTAAAACGTTTGCTTGACCTGACAGTAAGTGCCCTTGCATTGACCCTGTTGTCTCCGCTACTGCTTTACATTGCCCTGCGTGTGCGATTGTCAAGCCCTGGGCCAGTCTTTTTTGCACAAGAAAGGCTGGGTCTAAATGGGCGGCCTTTTACCATAATTAAATTCCGCTCCATGTTTACCGATGCGGAAAAACTTGGCCCGCAACTTTCACACGATGACGATCCACGCTGCACGCCCTGGGGCGCCGTAATGCGCAAGTGGCGACTGGACGAAATCCCCAATTTTTGGAACGTGATGCGCGGCGATATGTCGCTCGTAGGCCCAAGACCGGAACGGCGGCATTTTATCGACCAGATTTTGGAAGAAAACCCGCAATACCGCCATTTGCTAAAGGTACGCCCGGGAATTACCTCATGGGGACAAGTCAAATACGGCTATGCCTCTAATGTGAAAGAAATGCTCCAGCGTTTGCGTTTCGATCTGTTGTACATTGAAAATATGTCGTTGGCGCTTGACTTCAAGATCATGTTTTATACAGCACTCGTGTTATTACAAGGAAGAGGAAAATAGCCGCATCGCGGCGACATTATGGAAAAAGAACAAATAATCAGTGCACTTCGCAATGTGCGCGACCCACAAACCGGGCGCGATATCATAAAGGCAGGCATGGTACAAGACCTTGAAATTGAAGGGAATACGGTCAATTTCAAACTTGCAGTGCCCTCTTTGCAAATGCAGGGGAAGGCCGAACTCAATTTTGCCTGTATCGGTGCCATTGCTGAAGTTTTTCCGATGGCACAGGTAAACGCACACTTTGTTGCCAAGGCAAGCGATGGGATTCCCCCCCCTAGCTCAGTACCGCAGATAAAGCATATTATCGCTGTTGCCAGTGGCAAAGGCGGGGTTGGCAAGAGTACTGTGGCGGTTAACCTGGCCCTGGGACTCAAACAACTGGGCGCACGAGTCGGGCTCATGGATGCCGATGTATATGGTCCCAGTATCCCAACTATGCTTGGTCTTGTGGGCGAACGTCCTAAAGTACGCGATGTGACGGGCGTGCCTAGAATGATTCCCCTTGAAGGACATGGCATACCCTGTATCAGCATCGGGTTTATAATCGAACCAGAGCAGGCGGTGGTATTGCGCGGCCCACGATTAGCAGCTATCGTCAAGCAATTCGTGAGCGAAGTACTTTGGCCCGAACTGGATTTTTTGATCGTTGACTTGCCGCCCGGAACGGGGGATGTTCAATTAACACTCGTTCAGACAGTACCCGTAACAGGAGTTATCATCGTCACAACCCCTCAAGACGTTGCATTGGCGGATGCGATCAAGGCCGTGAATATGTTTTTGCTGCCATCCATCGATGTCCCAATCCTTGGCGTGGTGGAAAACATGTCCTGGTTCACCCCAGCCGAATTGCCTGAAAACAAATACTTTATCTTTGGTCAAGGAGGCGGAAAGAAGCTGGCCAAAGAGGCCAATTCTGTGCTGCTTGGGCAAATCCCCCTCGTTCAAAGCGTACGCGAAGGCGGGGATGCCGGGATGCCCGCTATTCTCGATGGAAAGAGCCCCGTGTCCGAAGCCTTTTTTGAAGTGTCAAAAAATGTGCTACGACAGATTGGTGCATTGGTGGGGTGATCTGGATTACGCCACAGCATAATCACTGTATTCACGCACTTTTGGCGATAGGAAGCCAATTACAATGTCAGACTTCGGCACGCCCATTTCGACCAGCATTTCGCCTAAATCAAGTTCGGTCATGTTGCGTTGTATCCAAATCTTGCCGTTTATGATATCCAGATGCATGGGACAATCATGGATGTATTTTTTGCTGTCCCAACCAATAGTGACAACCTGATACCTGCGATTCTCTCGGTCCGAAATCAGTTGATTCTGAGCATTTAAATTGGCGTACCGCACTTTTGTGTAATCTTGCAAAATGCTGAGGATGTGCTGTTCGTATTGATTTATTTTATCCATGATAAAATGTTTTGTTGCTCAGGTTCGTAAAGTAAGATTTTGAAGTCGTATTTTTCAAAAACCTGCTGTACCAACGATTCTGTGATAAACTCCGAATACACATCGGCAGGCATAGCAAGAAACAACATTCGATTAGATTTTGTTTGGCTCAATGCTTCTCTAGGTGAAGAATTGCTTGAACGATTAACATTGCGGCTTACAGATTCATGCTGCGTCGGTTCATCAAAAGGGTTTGTTCTGATTTTATCAATAATGACCGCTCCGACCACTGTGACTACCAAGCCCACGATTATCTGGGAAAGAATATTTTTCTCAATCATGATAAGTGCATTGGTGCAGATTTAACCGAAGCCCTTTTTTATAAATTCCCAACAAAAATAATGTCTAAAAGTGACAAATGCGACAACATTACCAGATAAAATTATGGATTACCTTTGTTGGCCACATTTGCAAACTTCAAATCCAACATGCCCACCCTCTTTCTCGACCGCGATGGCGTCATCAACCTCCGCACTCCCGGCGAATACGTAAAAACACCCACCGAATTCTTACCCACCGAAGGCCTGGCAGAAGCCATACGGCTGCTTTCCACGAAATTCGGGCGTATCGTTGTCGTGACCAATCAGGCAGGCATTGGAAAAGGACTTATGACAGAAATGGACCTTCATAGCGTCCACCAAAAAATGAACGCGATAGTAGAAGCCGCCGGCGGACGCATTGATCGCACCTATTATTGCCCCCATCGTCCTGAAGCAGCCTGCACTTGCCGCAAACCCGCTACAGGGATGGCCTGGATGGCTTTGGCTGATTTCCCAGAGATAGATTTTGAGGATGCCTGGATGGTCGGCGATTCGGTGGCTGACATGGAATTTTCCGAAAAACTCGGCATTCGCCGGGTGCTCATTCGCGGCAAGATCGAGGAACTCGCAGCGCTTTCCCGAATGAAAATTGACTATCAATTCGATTCCCTGCTGGAATTCGCCAGCTGGATCTCTTGTTAAAGTTTTTAACAGTCGAAATACCGCTTCTTCTGTGGCCGTTTCAGTTCGTGTCCTGCTGAGCGCTGCGAAGTGCTGACTAAGCGCTCAGAACAACACCCGGATAAAGCTGCCCGCCGATTACAATACTGAACAGTCATTTTGCTGAAAATCAATGGATTACAATAGCCTTCGTGTACGATGAGGCCCTGTATCGCTTTTCTTATTTCTTAATTTCTAAACATTTCCCGACATGACAAAACAGTTGTCACTCCGGGCAGCCCGTGTATTGGGTTGCCTTGGCGGAGCCTTGCTCCTTTCATTCAATCTCGCCCTCGCACAAGACCCCGATGCCCCTGAAATTTCGCCTCCCATGGACGACATCACCGAACGCGATGTGATGGCCGACCGGATGACCTTGGCCTATCAACCTATCCGGGAAGCGGATATTTTGTGGGAAAGACGCATTTGGAGGGTGGTGGATGTTCGCGAAAAAATGAACCTGCCCTTTTCTGCGCCTGAATCGCCGCTGTTCAAGGTTTTGGCTGAAGCCGCTATGGCTGGAGATCTTACAGCTTACAGTACCGAAGACGACAAGTTCAGTAAAAGATTGTCCGGTTCGGAGATAAGGTCAATGCTGTTCAAAATTGACACCGTAATCATTTTTCAGCCCGATACTTATAGTGAAGAGGTGAAAATTGTAGAAAATGAGATCAATTGGGAGGATGTAAAACGGTTCAGGATCAAGGAGTCCTGGTTTTTCGATACTAAAACAAGTACCCTGAGAAGCCGTATCCTTGGGATTGCACCCATCATTGATGTGAAAAATGAAAATGGGGATTTTAAATATGAAATGCCTTTGTTTTGGGTGCATTACCCAAGCTCCCGCCCGCTATTGGCAAAGCACAAGGCAATTATGCACGGTGAAAACTATTCAGCAACAACAACCTGGGAGGACATTTTTGAGAAGCGGTATTTTGCTTCTTATATTACGAAGGAAAACAACGTGCAAGACCTTCGTCTGCAGGATATGTATTCCGGGCTCGACCTGTTGATGGAGTCTGACAAAATCAAAAATGAGTTGTTTGCGAAAGAGCACGATATGTGGTCGTATTGATCTTATTGTCAACACGAAAGCGGGTGCCCTCTTGACACCAAAATCTGAAGTTTTTGAATCATCTAATGGGTAATTTTCAAGCAGATATGACGCGGATTTCACGCAGATAGATCGTGGGTATTATTTAGGCGAAAATTGTCCATTAGATTGGTTTTTGAGAAGAGGCGCCCATCTATTTTTATGCATTTGGCAAAAATCTGGACGAGGCCCTCCAAATCATTCCACTTAGCAAAAGCCCCATTATTGCCCCTGCCAGCACATCTATCAAAAAATGTTGCACAAGAAATATTCGGGAAACGCCTATAAGTATTGCAAAAAAGGCAAATAACAAACCCAGCTTGGGAAGTTTTTTGCCAATCATGAGCGTAAGCAAGCTGAAAAGGGCAAAGGCCGCCATAGAGTGCCCGGATGGAAAACTTGTTTGCCCCCGATTTAAATCAATGCTTGGCACCAGGACAAGATCGGCCAGGGCAGCCTTTTTTTCAAAAAAAGTGACGGGTCTGTCAACTCCAATAGCGTCTTTCAGCAGATACATTGTCGGCACAGCCAGAAATCCCATCAAAGCTATTATCAGCGCATACCGTGGCCGCCAAAAAAGTATGGCCAAACCAAATACCAGGTAGGCCCATATTTCGCCGCCATAAGTAACAAACTGGAACACGGCGTTGAATGGTTCGCAGCGCAAATCGTTGAAAAACAATATTTCCTGACCATAAGGCACGAGTAGGGCTATTACGCCACAAAAACCACAAAACATGGCGAAAGGGATAAAAAACCATTTGGACTCCCAAATGTATTTCATGGTGTGTCGAGTGCTGGTTTTTGTATTTTGGCAAGGCGCAGCCGGAAAAAGAACCGTTCCAATCGTTCTGTGCTGAACAATCTGGAGTCGTTCATGGCCTTACGGGTAACATAGATTCCAAAAACCGCCAAAATAGCACAGGGTGTCATAGCGGCCCAAAACGGAGTCATTATATAAGATTCTGCCAGTTTGCGGCACAGAATAGCCAGGAAAACAAAGGTGACAAAAAAGATAATGGAAACAAGTATGGGATATCCAAATCCGCCTTTGCCGATTATAGCTCCCATAGGTGCGCCAATAAAGAGGAAAATAAAGCAAACAAGGGCAAAACTGTACTTGTTATAAAGTTCGTAACCAGTTTTTACCCATTCCAGCTTGCGTGAGGTGACCTGGTTTTTACGGGTTTCAACGATGTTTTGGCTGAGGCCCTGCCGCGTTCTGGCTTCCTTCATGAGCGAGCTCCGATCGCGGTCGCGATAGGTTTCAAGCAATGAATTGTATTGGTTGAGGGGCTTGTTGATCTCCTGAACCGGAAGGAAGGGCCCGGAGGTCTCAACTGGTGGCTTGGGATTCGCCGAACGAGGCGGTTTAATAAGTCGGTCTTTTATCTTGGGTGCGAGTTCCGCAGTCGGTTTAGGTGCATTGGCGGATATATTTGAACCAGTCGGCCGATCAGGGGGTGGGATGGGCGTACGTTTGACAGTTAGAAGCATGTCATTTACGGCCAACTGCCCTGCTTCAGATATTTTAACCTGAAGGGAATCCACATTTTGTCGCAACTGCCTCATGCTCAGCATCGTACGTTGAGAACTGAATCTGTCTTCGTCAGTCCTTACCATTTCAAATTCTCTCATATCCCACACTTTTGACCAGGATTTGAAATTGGTGCGAATAAAAGGAAAGCGCCTTTTAGCGGTACCTGGCCCCTGATTTCCCGGTTCCTGATATTGCGTTCCGTTGAAGAGGTTCATTACAAAAAACCGCTTATCTGTCGTGGTGTACATCTGGCCGCTGTCAGCAAGGATTTGGCTGAACTTCACCTGACCAAAGTTGCTTTGATCCTCGATCATCACTGCTCCAATGGTTTCGCCGTCCGGATCTTTGTCGCCAATTCGAATTACAAATTGGCGAAAATCTTCATTAAACACGCCAGGTTCGATACTTAAAGCCGGCTTTTGTTTGCGGATATCAAATAGTCTGCTTTTAAATTTAAGATTTGCAATGGGGATCAAAAAATCAGAGCATACGTATGAAAAGACCGAAATTGAGGCTGCCAGTAAAATCAGTGAGCGCATGACCCGTATGAGCGGCACCCCTGCACTTTTCATGCTTGAAAGTTCGTAGCGCTCGGCCAATCCGCCCATCACCATCACCGAGGCAATAAGTACGGCAATCGGCAAGGCCATCGGAAATACCGACACCGACATATACCCCACCAATTCCAGCATGATGAAAACACTCACTCCCTTACCTGCAATTTCGTCAATGTAAAGCCACATGATCTGGATCACAAGCACAAATACTGCAATAAAAAATGCTACTGCAAAGGGGCCTAAGGAACTGGTAAGGAGGAGTTTATCTAGCTTCTTCATCTAAAAATCAAATTTTGCTTCAAACGCTTTCAAACTCCGAATTGCTGCCAAGGGGTCCTTTGCCCCAAAAACACTGTTGCCTGCTACCAGCACATCTGCACCCGCCTGAAGCAAACTTTCTGCATTGTGCAACCCTACCCCACCGTCAATTTCGATGAGCGCAGCCGAATTAGCGCTTATGATCATCTCCTTAAGCTTGCGGGTCTTGAGCAAACTTTGGTAAATAAATTTTTGTCCGCCAAAACCCGGATTTACTGACATAATACACACTAAATCAATGTCTTCGATCAAATCTTCCAATACTGACACGGGTGTATGCGGGTTGAGTGCCACCCCGGCCTTTGCACCTGTTTCTTTGATCTGGTGGATCGTTCGGTGCAAATGCGGACAAGCCTCCACATGAACCGTGATGACTTCTGCACCTGCCTTGCGGAATTGTTCGATATATTTTTCCGGCTCCACGATCATCAAATGCACGTCGAGCGGTTTTTTTGCCAATCGACCAATTGCTTCAACGATGAACATTCCGAAGGTAATATTGGGCACAAAACGACCGTCCATCACATCGAGGTGAAACCAGTCGGCTTCCGAACCATTTACCATTTCTATTTCTTCCGAAAGCCGTGCAAAATCAGCAGCGAGTACAGAGGGTGCTATGAGATGTTTTTTCACAATAGTAAAGTCTAATTTGGTTGTTCAATAACTCCTTGTTGATCTTTCATCTTCAAAGTATCTCGTATTATCGCAAATTCCAATACCTCCTTCAAATTATCGGGGCTTTTAAAACCGAAGAGTATGTCAAGTTTACTCAAGGAATCACTTAAGGTAGTGAGGCTACAAAATTTTCTCAAAACTTCGTCTTTTTCAAATTCCGCTTCAACCTTAAAAGCGTACCACCATAAATATTGCCGCCACTTACCATAGTTAAAATCTACTTTTTTAAAAAAGTCCTCATGCATATTTCGAACTGATAATAGATTGAAGAAGTGCAAAAGGTCATCTAATTTATCCCGATACTCAGAATCAATTTTCTTGAACTCCTCAAATTTCATTTCCACATTTGGTTTGTAAACTTTTTGGAACTTTGTTTGATGTTCAACAGAAACTGGCTCGAAACCTTTAGCTGCTTTTACCCCTCGATAAAAAACAAACAAAAAATAGTCTTCATACTGAATCATTCCCCTGAAAACTGTAGTGGCTTTTTTCCTTGTTACACCAAAATTATTGCTGTCATAAAAAAGCAGGTACAAGTTGATTAGTGCCGTCACTTTACTATCAATTACAATTGTCTCGTTTGCGGTCACCGTAGACTTTAATCCATCTCGTTGTAGTTCTATATTTTTCTGTTGCTGAAAAATAGTATAAATTAGTCCGATCAAGGTCAAAGCGCCAACCAGAGCATTTATTGAAGAAAATAAATTTTCCAATTGTTCTTTTTTATCACCCGAGAAAACCCATTCAAGCCAATGCAGAACTGGTTTTCCAAGAAGTATGATTGCAAGAACAACAAATGTTATCTTCAAAATTGGAGTACGTAAGATATTTTTCAAATTAGAGGTTCAATTTGCGATTTCAAATAAAAATATTGGATTTTCACCTTACCGTCACCACCTGGTCTGCCCGCAGCAAAGGTAGCCGTTTGAGCCGCAAGTAAAGTTGTACCGTGGCCAGCACATCCTTTTCGCAGTAAGCAGCGATACGATCCAGGTCGCGCTCATTCCAAT
>JBJXGO010000141.1:0-5035 GCA_046160345.1 Saprospiraceae bacterium | reverse complement strand
TGACCCAGTCGTTGTTCACCGCGTTGTTCCAACCGGAATTGAGATAAGAATAGTGCATCCGGGCCATTTCATTTTGTGCGCCGCCACCGGGCTGTCCGTTGCAATCAGAGTAAGGATTCCAGTCAATACAGGTTTCCCCGCCTACCGGGACAAATTGGCTGTCGTGGGAGAAATAAGGTTTAAAAGCGGTCGTATCGGAGCCGCTCACGCCGGTATCGTAATTTTTAAATGTGCCCTGATCATCATCGCCCGACAAAAAGCAGTCGTTGTGAAAGCCGATTCGGGCTTTGCGGGTGTTTTGCCAGGCTTCTCCGACCGTTAATGGAGCAGAATTGACTGGCGCCGAAGCACCGTAGATCGCCTTTTGTTTCATTTGTGGGATACGCACCTGCACGGAACGATCAGCGGGCAAAGCATCGAGCAGCGCATTCAACACCTCGGTCCGATCATTCCAATTTTGGGCAGTCAGGCCATAAGGAGGCTGGGAATCGTCGCCAAAATGGTCCGTGTAATAACCTTCGCCCCAGGCGCCAATGAATCCCATGGTCACCACAGCAATAACATCGGCATTCGTCAGCAATATGGGTTTTAATTGGGCAATATGTTGAAGGACAATACTTTTGGGCGCATCGCCATAAGGTGGAGTAGCTTTGCGCGTGTAAGCAAAACGCAACACCAATTTAACCCCTGCCTGTCTGGCAGCGGCAAAATCCTGTTGCATGGCATTCAAATAAGCTGTTGAAATTGGACCGTTGACAAAACTTTCCAAATAAAAACCCCGGTAACCGAGCGTAGAATATATGGAATAATCGGCGCCAAAGGGCTGGTTCAAAGTCCGCCAAAAGGCCAGGTCGGCGGCATTGAGGGGCGTATAGTTGGTGGAGTTTGTTTCCGTGAACTGCATAAACCCGCGTTCCGGGTTGGGAAAATCTTCCGAAGAAGGGTTATAAATGACCGTGCCTGCCGGACTTAAAACACCCTTCCAAAGGCCGCCGCCCATGCTTGTTACCCAAACTTCGCGATCATTGTTTGGGTTGAAGAACACCCTTTTTGGCCGCCACCAAGGATAGCTTGTTACGCGCTCAAAAATTGGACTTGCAGCATCCAGGTTTTGGGTAAAATACAGGCCATCATTTTCAACGCTTAGATAGGCCGTGCCTGATATAGATGGGTGAATCGTGATACTTTCGGGTTGGTCCATGGGGGCTTTTGAAAAAATGCGCGTCCAACTTTGCCCTCTATTGGTGGTTTTGTACAGCCCACCGTTTTCCTGATTGTTAGGCCCCGGCCAATTGGTACATCTCCCCCAAACCGTTGCATACCAGATATTTCCGGAAGGATCGTGTGGGTCAATCACAAGGTCTTTCGTATAAAACTTCATCGCTGGAGCGGTTCGGTCTTGCCAGTTATCGCCACCATCAGGTGAAAAAAACACACCGCTGCTTTCTGTTAAACTGCCATCCCCAAGTTTGCGGGCGGAGAAAGTGACCACCAGCCCGCCGTCAGACAGACTGATTATGTTGTAAGGATGGCCTTCGGTACGCGGCGGAGCGTTCAGTTTTGTCCAGATTTGACCACCATCGCTTGTTCTGAAAATACCGCCTTCCGTGTGGTGAACAACACTTGCCCACATTCGGGCAGGATTGTTTTTGTCTATTTCGAGCCAGACAATAGGATGTCCAAAATTGTGCAGCGTATCCCAGTTTGCGCCATTATCCGTCGAATGAACGACCAGGCCTCCAGCCCCCTCGATCTCTGCATCAGATGTTCGGTAATCAAGGTATAGATCGTTGAGTTCAGTTACCGCTGCAAAGAGTTCGTGATTGTCTGGCCGTTCGACCATGCGATACCAGTTGTTGTTGGCTACCGGGCCATAATCGAAAAAGGTATTTCGGGCAAAAGTCCAGGTTTCTCCGGCATCTGGAGAGTAGGTTTGGCCAATATCCGTGTTGCACAGGTACATCTCCTGGTCGTTTTTCCAAAAAATATGGTGGGAAGAAGTTACGTCGAGGCCAGCGGATTTGTAATACTTATTAATCAGTGTGGGTAGGCCTATTGGGTTCTGGAAATTTTGAAGCACATCCACATTACGCCAGCTAAGACCGCCATCAGTCGTCATTTCCGCGTGCCCTCGAGACCTTATCACCCTGTTTGGGTCATTATCATCCACATCAAAACCCAAGGCTGCTCCCGTATTTTGCAACCAGAATGCGCCATTTGAACCCACCCAACCTGTTGAAATATTTTGATTGCCCTCAAAATGATACATATTTACCCAGGATTGCCCACCATTGGTTGATTTGAATACATAGGGCACATCGTCAGCGTCGTTGCCATC
This sequence comes from Saprospiraceae bacterium, assembly GCA_046160345.1. Lineage (GTDB taxonomy): Bacteria > Bacteroidota > Bacteroidia > Chitinophagales > Saprospiraceae > M3007. The sequence continues at coordinate 2,697 of JBJXGO010000141.1, read as the reverse complement.
TGCCCAGACGATTTGGGTGTTGTTTTTTGCCAAATCTACCCAGGCTATTTCGACGTCTGACGGAATGTTTCCTCGGGCGCTCGCCCAGGAAGCATTGGTAGCATAATTCATCCTGAAAACGCCCGCCAAAACGCCTTTTACGTTCAGCGGTTCATGCCATGCATACAACTCGGATGTGGGCGCAGCAATGCAAAACAACCGTGTCACACCTCCCGATTTGGCGCCTGAAAGATGGTAAATGCCTGTTTGAGCAGGTAGGCCGCTATGTGTTTCGAGTTCAAAACTGCCGCCTCCATTTTTGGAAACAAGAAGCCCATGATTGCTACCTACATAGATATTGTTGCCTTCCCAAAACACACCTCCGATCCACATTTGCTCATCTGCAGGATGAAACGCCTCAACCCATGTTGCGCCCCCGTTGTTGCTGAAAAACAGGCGGTTGTATTCGTTCAAGATCAATCGATGCGTGCTTTGGGGATCTACTTCCAGGCGATGTACACCGGTTTCTGTCGGGTCAGGTATTGATTGCCAGCTAGTACCACCATCGGTGCTTTTGGCTAATTCACCGCGAAAGATCGGGTCATTTAAATTGGTCGTAGAACGACTGCATGTAAACAAGATATTCGGATCACTTGTGAACTGAACTTTGCCTTTTACCGTACTAACAAGATCCTGGCAATCTTGCATTTGCCAGCTCTGTCCGGAGTTTTGTGAACGGTACACCCCCCCCATATCGCAATTGATAAAAATTGCGTTCTGATCCAGGGAACTGATGGCAGGGCTATACATGTAGCCACCGCTGCCAGGCCCATGAGGCGTAAAAACCGTGGGGAATGAGGTTTGCCCAAAATGGATAGAACAGGGTAGCGTAAAAACAAAAATGAGCAGCAGGCGGGAGTAGGATCGGGTCATTTAAAAATTAGCATTTTATGAAGATCAACGGACTGAAATTTACCCTTATGAACTTTGGATAGGTATAAATGATTGGTTTTCAAGTGTTGAAACAAAGCTCAGATAAGAAATTTCCATGCAAATAACCATAAATGGAACCAATTCGTTTCCAATTGTTTTTTAAGATTTCTTTTGGTTTTTCATTGACCAAATTTTGCTAATCCATAACCAATCCTCCTAAGCCACTGGCTGTGGTGGCATAGAGGTACAAACCATTCTTTTGTACTATGGAGTTGCTAGGTTTTATGGTCTTGTTTTTTGTGGTCGTTGCTGCTATGTCCAGTTCGTCTTCTGAAATAGACGAAGCTCACTCCAGCACCGACAGCCTCCTGGACAACCGTGCCCGTTTTTCAAACCAAGGTAATCAGCAAAATGACGAGAACGATCGGTACGGCCGCCCAAACACTTCCGGGCAATCGCCCAATCCTTTTCTGCAACGGCACAGCCGCCAGAGATTCAGGTCCATGGTTTTGGCGTTTTTTATGGGCGTTTTGACAGTTAGTGTGGTGGCGGCAGGAGTGGTTTCCATTTACAACATAGAAATTACACCTTCAGGCAACCAAAAGTCAAAGCATGGAGACGGCAAAACCGGCTCCGATAGCCTCGGAACAAAGCTGCCTGTGCCTGCCGGGATGCCCCAAAAAGTGTACGAGGTGCTGAAAAAGCCCCACATGGTCTGTTTGAAGAAAACCGATTTTATGAGTTTTCGCGAGATTCAGTCGATTTACCCAAAACGGAATATTGAGGCATTTCTTGATTCGGAAGGACGTTATTGGGCTTGTATTTTTGCCTACTCCAGCGAAGAACTTGATGAAATTGTTGGTGTTTTACGCTACCGAGAAAACGACCTGATCGAACACGGGCTTAGCCTCACCTATTACCCGAGCTCCAGTCTTTGTACGGGTGTAATTGTCCGTGAAAAAGGAACAGACATCTGGTTTTGCAAGTCCCTTCTTGAAGCGTCAAGGTAAGGTTGACTTTGCATGGCGAACATCCGGGTTCTTAGTAACGGTGAAATAACAACTTACAGGCCCCTGCTGCAATTTTGAAGCAGGGGCTTTTTCATTTCCCGGAAAAGTCGTCCTTTGCATCTCATGCACAACACAAAGACGCCTACGTTCTCCATATTATACTCCGATGAGCATTTCGTAGCCATCAACAAGCCACCGGGGATCCTGATGCACCGCAGCAGGATCAGCGAGGACAATGTGTTTGTGGTGCAACTGCTGCGCGATCAGATCGGGCAACGCGTGTACCCGGTCCACCGGCTCGATCGCGCCACTTCCGGGGTGTTGATTTTGGGGAAAACAGCGGAGGCATCCGGGCTGCTCGGCGAACAGGTGATGGACAAGACCGTCGAGAAAAAATATCTCGCCATTGTACGCGGCTGGGTGCCCGAAACAGGTACGATCGATTATGCGCTCGACGACCCTGACTCAGGCAAAGGGCGATTAGAGGCGATCACTCATTTCGTTCGGCTTGGTACCTCGGAAATAGATCATCCCATTGGCTTGCGCCACAAAACCGCTCGTTTTTCCCTCGTAGAAGCTCAGCTCGAAACTGGCCGTCGCCACCAGATCCGCAAACATTTTGCCCACCTCAATTACCCGGTCATCGGCGATAAACGACACGGCGACGTTAAGCACAATACTTATTTTCGCGACGTATTCGACCTGCACAGGATGTTCCTGCACAGTATGTTGTTGTCATTTCAGCATCCGTATGCGCACGAAACCGTTCGTATTT
>JBJXGO010000140.1:0-37993 GCA_046160345.1 Saprospiraceae bacterium | reverse complement strand
GGTCTTGAAAAGATTGAAACTTTTGATAATGAAGGGGTCAGGCAACAAAAATGGCGCCCAAGGGCGGTTTATCACTACATTCAAGACAAGCAGTTAGATCCTGATTTTGTAGTGGACATCACGCCGTATTTTTCCAAAAAAATGGAAACCATTTTAGCCTTCCGTTCCCAGTTCTTCGATCCAGGCGGCGAGGCACCGAACACGCCGATATCAGGCAAGGATTTTCTTGATTTCCTGGAAGCCAAAATGCGGGTTTTTGGCCGGCCAATCGGGGTGGAATTTGCCGAAGGTTTCATTTGTGCGCGAATACCGGGGGTCCGTAATTTGTTTGATTTAACTTGAAAGTTTTAGGGCGCAACAAGGCACATAATTTAGTGAAATTCAATACATTGAACCTTGCTGCGCCCTAAAACTTTCAAGCCTTTGCTCACCTTGCAACCACCACTTTTTGGCTTCCCAAATACTGCCCTTCGCTCCATAGCTCGGCCCAGTAAAAACCAGCTGGCAAATTTGCAACGGATATTTCCACGACACTACCTGTTCCATGCTTGGAATGCACCATTTGTCCTTGTGCATTGCGCAATATAGCCATAACAGGGTTATCTATTTGCTCCCAAACAAATTTCACCACGTCAGATGCCGGGTTTGGCTGCAAACGCCAAGCAGGAAGGCCCGGGCTGAGGGTTCCCGAGGAGGATTTCACCAGCACTGATTCTGAATAGGCGCAGCCAGACGCAGGGGTGATGGTGACGGTGTATTCACCTGTTTGGTTAACTATGATACTGGGGGTGTTTTCGCCTGTGGACCATGCATAAGTGGCAGTGGGGTTGGCTGGTGTGGCATTTAGCAGAAGTGATTGTCCAGGTGCGAGCGTCAGTACGCCGCCGAGGTCAACATGATCATTTAAGGTGCCGTCATCGTGCCATTGCTGGATCTGGAGGATAGTCGGTTTTACCAATCCGGTTATATCCGGGCAAGGATGCGGGATATCGGGATGGAAGATAAACGCAAGCCGTGTATGGAAGGTCTCACCTGCAGCGATGTTGAACGGGCCATGTGAAGCGATCACTCGACGGTCGTTAATGGCCAGATTTGAATTGCACATACTCCAGCCCTGAGGGTCATTGGGGCTGTCTGGAAATGCATAGGGTGTTGGAATTGCAGCCGGATTTAAAGGGTCATACCCGGATCCACCAATGGTGAGCGGCGTGTTGTCGCGCCAGATGGATCTGAGATAATTAAAGTAATCGGACACACTCGCGGGATCACTTTGCGCTGCACCTGCACGATCAAAATACATGGCATAGTCCAGTGTGGTGTTGAGCATAGTGACCGTTTCAACTGGAACATTTTCTCCATAGGTCGCTGCTCCGCTGGCACACGTGGTACCGGGGCTGCCATCTACAGCATCCTGATTGTACACATACACACTATTGGTCTCAGGAATTGAACCTATATAATCATCCTGGTCGCAGCCCAGGTCAAAATCCGTAAAAAAGCCCATATAGGCCTCGGAATAATTTTCCTCTGAGCGGTTAACAACCTGATAATCAGCAAATACTGATTGCGAAATCCCTAAATTTTGCGGGCAATTATAACCATACAAGGTAATAAAAAGATCCACCCCCAGGGCTTGTCCGCCAGTTTCTTCATGGATTGTTTGATCGGTCCTCGCCCACCAAAGCATCCGGTCGCCCAGGAGTTTAGGATAATCACCGTCGAATACATTGTAAACGCCATCCCCATTGTGGTCCACGAATGGTGCGGGTAGGCTGTCAGGATTGGTGGTGACCAACGAAAAATCCAGGTTCTGGAGAAAGTGCGGATTGCCTCTGGCAGGCCAGTTCAGCAGATCAAAGGGTGGTGGTGAATCTAAATCTCCGTCCTCTCCATAATCTCGCCGGATTTGTGCTATTTCTTCCCGCGCAACCGCCCAAACACGATTAAAGTCCTTTGCAGGGCTTGAAGCAAGTCCCGCGCGAAAATCCGCAGGCACGTTGTTGTAAGTAGTGGCCGCAATATGCAGGTTTCCACCGGCATCCTTGCCTGCGATCCAGGGGCTGGTGGTAAAGATCGGTGAGGCAGTGCCATCGGCTGGCACGACCAACCTTGAACTGGAGCCGTCAAAAAACAAGCCTTCCAGGGGGAACTGAGTAGTCTTTGCGCCCGATGTGTACAAGGTTCGTTCATTAACCTGGCTTCGTACGATCTCTGCGGGCAGGGTGTTTCCCAAAGCATCAAGTTTGGCTAGTTGCAATCGGGAATTACCGGTTGGGACATGCCAAAGGACAACCGCTCCGTCGTCGGTAGCGGGTTCAATTTCCCAGCCTTTCCCTTTTTCGTAGCTTCGTGTCCAGATTGTGTTTCCAAGACCATCCGTTTTTAGCACAAACCAGGATAGCGTATCCGTTTCGCCTGTCAAAAAGATCCCGCCATCGGATGCCGGCGCCAGATCGCTCAAATTTGGCTGTGCAAGCATCTTGCTCCATAACAGGTTGCCGTTGAGATCCAGTTTGAAAACCAGCCCTTCTCCGGAGGCGGCATTGCCACAGCCAATAATACCATCAGGCAATTTCTTTATGGATTTTAAAGTGAATGGATGGGTTTTCTGCCAAAGCAAATTTCCATTTATATCGATGGCTTTAAAGTTTCCGAAAGCATCGCAAAAAACAGCCTGACTGCCTGTCCATACCGCATCGATGGTTTTAAATGACAAAGGCTTTGCCCAGCTTTCTGTGATGGATCCACTTTCATGATGCTGTATTTTTCGAATAACGCTGCGGCCAAACGCCAGCAAGGTACTGTCGTCAACACTGACAAATACCGGGCCTTTTGTCTGTGAAACCGAGCCCGTTGTATCTGTAAAGGCCGCTTGGTTTACGATCCCCAGGTTTGGATGGAAATGTGCAATAGTGTAACCGCTTGCAGAAAGCGTTGTCAGGCGAATAAGGATAAAATAAGGGGACGATGTGTTGGTTGGATTAATTTTAGTCCCCCAGATCCAAAATGCCGGAAATCCTATATCGGTTGTAACCCGACCGGCGATATTACCAGTTTCAGTAAATTGAAAAAGGCTTTTGTCTGAGCTGACCCAATAAGTACCATCTGCATAAGCGAGTTCGGAATACACATTTAAAGCGCTTGAAATGGGCAGGTTCTTGTTCCAAATTGATTGAGCGGAAACGGCCATGGCCCAGAAGGTAAAGGCTAAAAAGAAGGAAGTTTTTTTCATGTTTGAATGGATTTAGTTTGCCGCGAATATAAGGGCCTTTTAGAGGCTGGATCACAACTCATTTTCCCAAAAGTCAGGTTTCCAACAATTCAAAAACAAAACGTATTTTTGCCTCGATAATGAACCATAGCCTGCTCATATTGCTTTTTATCGCGTTTCCTGCGGCGCTCTCGGCACAGGTTTGCGGGTTTTCTGAGGGTAAAAATCTGGCTCAACTTAGTCAGGCAGTTTTTGAGAAAGCAAGCCAAACCGCTTTCAGCCATTCAAACCTTGGACAAATAGCCTTCCAACCTAAACAAAGTGCTTCGCTTCCTCCGCTGGTTTTAATGCCCAAATGGTCTGTAGAAGAATTGCCATTTTTTTGCAGAATAGAACATGTATGGGGTAAGCAAGCCAAACTACCGCTCAAATTTCGCTTAGGCTCGGTAGAGTATGTAGATTGGCTTGAAGGCAAGTAATTCGCAGGCAGAATAGTGCCTTTTGGTTTCATGTCAAACGTCCTGGTAATTTAGACCGATTCTTTCCCGCAAAATTTTTGCCCTACAGATTTGGAAACGCCCCTTGCGTTTCTACCTTTGCGCCACTTTTTTAACGGAGCGTTAACGGACTTATGACAATACTGTGATTTAAAGCGTATCTAAATAAGTCGGCTTTTGGCCAGTTTCTTTTATACGCAATAAGTGGTATTTACCTTTGCGCTGTCAAATCTGAATTGTTCAGGTATTTGCTCCGAATATTACGAAAAATAGTGGGTATTTGCCCGATTTTAGAGAAAATCAACTACTTCTGATATGTTGTTGAAACGCATTTGTTGGGTTTTCACGCTCCTCATTATCGCCACCGCCTCCCTCCACGCAGGGCCTACCAAAGAAGCTGGTAAGGAATTATTTGTCGCAAACTGCGCCTCTTGCCACAACAAGAACATGAAGGACAACCTCACCGGACCTGCTTTGCAAGGTACGGAAGAGCGTTGGGCGGCGTATCCACGAAAAGATCTGTATGCCTGGATTCGCAATTCTCAGGCGCTTATTGCTACAGGCCATCCTTATGCCAACGAGGTGTGGGGTAAGTGGAAACCTGCCTTGATGAACAACTTTCCTGGTCTGACCGACGAGCAGATCGAGAGTATTATTCTGTACATCAACGAACCTGACGGTCCTAAAAAACCTCCAACCGATCCTGGCGCTACAGCCAAGGAAGCAGAGGGCCTGCCTTGGTTGTTTATTAGCCTTGCGGGAGTTTTGCTCTTGCTCGCCTTTGCGCTCATGCGCATTGTGAATAATCTCTCCAATGTGTCGCGAGTAAAAGACGGACTGCCTCCTGTAGAGAAAACGGCATATCAACTGCTTACTACCAAAGGGGCTATTGCATTTTTGGTGTTTGCTACTGTGTTGATCTTTGGTTATAAGGCCGTGGACAATGCTACACGCATGGGCCGTGAACAAAATTATAAGCCTGACCAGCCCATCAACTTCAGCCACAAAATTCACGCTGGGATCAACAAGATCGACTGTCAATACTGCCACGATACCGCTCGCCGCTCCAAACAGTCCGGTATTCCAGGTGCCAACACCTGTATGAACTGTCATACAGCCGTGAAAAAGGGTACAATAAGCGGCACCAGCGAAATCACCAAAATTTTCGCTTCGATCGGTTACGACCCCATCTCCGGCAAGTACCTCGACAACTACGAGAATTGGAACGAAAAGCAAATCGAAGACCTGTACAAAAAATGGATTGGTCAGGAGTATATGGCAGCCAATACCCTCACTGCAATGGACGAGAATGGCAAAAGTTTGGTGGAAAACCAGTGGGAGGGGATATTAAAGGCGCTTAAAGATGACTCGAACGGCAAGATTCAAGGACCGATCGAGTGGACACGCATTCACAACCTGCCTGACCATGCTTATTTCAACCATGCGCAACACGTTGCAATTGGCGAAGTAGCTTGCCAAAAATGCCACGGAAAGGTGGAAGAAATGGACGTTGTGTTCCAGTATTCAACCCTGGGTATGGGATGGTGTATCAGCTGCCACAAGGAGACAGAAGTGAAATTCAAAGATAACGATTACTACAAGCAATACGAACGATACCACGATGAACTCAAAGCGGGCACCCGCGATAAAGTCACCGTAGAAGATATTGGCGGCCTTGAATGCCAAAAATGCCACTATTGATTTTTACGTGGCCAACTTAATAAATGAGGTCAATCAGACCAATTTAGTAATTGACCACATTTGCCAGATAGATCCAATTGACCCTATTGACCACATTTCGAACATTGACCACATTTCAATAATATGCACCACGATAACGGTATTTGGGTAGGCACCGAAGATTTGATGCGCGACGAAGCATTCGCGCAATCCTCACAAAGTGAGTTTTCGGTGGAAAATATAGACCAAACCGACGGCAAATGGCAGGCAAGCCGCCGCGATTTTCTGAAACTCATGGGTTTCGGTCTTGGCGCAGCCACCGTCGCAGCCTCTTGCGAAATCCCGGTTAAAAAGGTAATTCCCTATGTTACCAAGCCAGATGAGATTGTGCCTGGCATAGCAAACTATTTTGCCTCCTCGTTCTCCAATGGCGGCGATTATTGCGCTATATTGGTGAAAACCCGCGAAGGCCGCCCGATTAAAATTGAAGGTAATACCCTTAGCAGCGTCACGCATGGTGGCACCAGTGCTCGAGCCCAAGCCTCTGTTTTGAGCCTTTACGACATCCGCCGCATCCAACATGCCGGCACAGTGAAAGAAGGCAGTATTGAAAAAATGGAATGGAATGCGTTAGACCGCGAAGTAAAAGCCAAACTTTCGGGAAATATCCGCATCATCAGCAATACCAATATCAGTCCCTCTGCCGAAAAGGCATTGGCTGAATTTGTTGCCAAATATCCGAGTGCCACGGTCACCACATACGACGCGGTTTCTTCAGCGGCTTTGTTGGAGGCAAATGAGAAATGTTTCGGTTTCCGGGCATTCCCACACTACAAATTTGATGAAGCAAAGGTTATTTGCTCTTTCGGAGCAGATTTTCTGGGAACTTGGGGCAATCCGATCCAGCAAGCCCGTGATTATGCCAAGGGCCGCAAAGTAGTGGGTAAAAAGACTGCAAAAATGTCGCGCCACTACCAGGTGGAAGGCTATATGTCGCTCACAGGATCTAATGCCGACAGTCGTATCCAGATCCGGCCCAGTGAAACAGGAGCCGCAATTGCAGCGCTTTATGGAGAAATATCAGGTAATGGCGGTGGCCCGAAACTGAACGACAAAGCTGCTGCAGCCATAAAAAAAGTGGCTAAAGAATTGCAGGCTGCCCGGGGTAAATCCATAGTTGTGACCGGCTCCAACAATGTAGCCGAACAAATCATTGTCAACAAGATCAACGAACTACTCGGCAACCTGAACTCAACGATTGATTTCAACGGTGCAAATTATTCGCGGAAAGGCGACGAACGCAACATATCGAAGTTAATCGAAGAAATGAATGGCGGACAAGTCTCTGCCGTCATTGTTTGGGGCGCAAACCCTGCCTGGGAATTGCCCAATGCTGCGGCGTTTCAGGAGGCGTTCAAAAAAGTGGGCACACGCATTTCGCTCAACACTAATCTGGACGAAACCACCCTGCTTTGCACCCACGCTGCACCCACGCACCACTTTTTGGAATCTTGGGGGGACGCCATGCCTAAATCAGGTATGTTGAGCCTGGTTCAGCCTACTATTGCTCCCCTGTTTGCCACGCGTCAAGCCGAGCATTCACTTCTGGTCTGGTGCGAAAGCCCAAACCTGGACAATAATGCAGAACAGCCCTACTACGAATACGTAAAGGCACATTGGTCCAACGAACTCTTTGGAAAGCAGTCGAAATACCTTTCTAAGGATGCATTCTGGGAAATGAGCCTTCACGATGGAGTGTTTGAGACTCCCTCTACAGGTGTAAGCGCTATTTTCAACTCGGCTGTTTCTGTGGACCCGGGAAGTGTTTCAAAGCCTGGTTCCTCAGATATTGAAATTTCATTCTACGAAACCGTTAATATCGGGGGAGGGCAATACGCACACAATCCCTGGCTTCAGGAAATGCCCGATCCGGTCACGCGTACCGTTTGGGGCAATTATCTCAGCATACCGGTAGAATGGGACGGGGTAAACAACCTTGACGGCTGGAAAGGCCTAAAGGATGGCGACGAAGTGGAAGTAGAAGTGAACGGACAAAAATTCAAATGCGCGGTTGTGCTCAATTTTGGTCAAACCGCTGGTACTGTGGCAATTGCATTGGGCGGTGGACGAGAAGCAGGTGGATGTGGAGCAACTTTCGGCGCGAATGTAAATGCTGTGCTGAAGCAGGAAAATGGCCTTACCCAATATTCTGCTGGCGATGTTAAGGTAACACCAACCGGTACTCGCGACAAAGACTTTGCTTGCGTGCAGCACCACCACACGATGGGTGTGAAGGCTATGGGCAAAGAAGAAGGCAAAGTTATCAACGCTGATGAAAAATCGCTTGGTTGGAAGGGGTTCCAGGGTTCCTTGACCGACCGTTCCATTATTTTCCAGACCAATATCAAAGACCTTCAGAAACTGGAGCATAAACTGGAAGGATTTCACGAGGAAGCAGAACACCTGAATTCTCAAACCCTTTATCCAGATAATACAGAATATTTTGCTACGGGAATGAAATGGGGCATGTACGTTGACCTTAATTCCTGTATTGGCTGCGGAGCTTGCCAGGTAGCATGTATAAGCGAGAATAACGTGCCGGTGGTAGGAAAGAAGGAAGTGGCTCGCCACCATGAAATGACCTGGTTGCGCATTGACCGCTATTTCTATGGTGATCTTGAGAATCCCAAAGTGGTTTACCAGCCGATGATGTGTCAGCACTGCGACAATGCTCCTTGCGAAAACGTTTGCCCGGTAAATGCTACCAACCACTCCATGGAAGGCATCAACCAAATGGCCTACAACCGCTGCATCGGTACCCGTTACTGTGCTAACAACTGCCCCTATAAAGTGCGCCGCTTCAACTGGCTTGACTACACTACGGCAGATGTTTGGCCATCCAACGAAGAGCGCGTGTTCCATGTGGAAGGCGAAGACCTGCCATATTATTCGGACAATTTGGTTCGTATGGTATTGAACCCTGACGTAACCGTCCGTACCCGCGGCGTTATTGAGAAATGCTCTTTCTGCGTGCAACGCATTCAGGAAGGCAAATTAACCGCTAAAAAGGAACAGCGTGCCATTCAGGACAACGATGTGCGGACCGCCTGCCAAACCGCTTGCCCGACCGGTGCCATCGTATTTGGAAATCTGAACAACCCGGAAAGCGAAGTAAGCAAAGCCAATAAAGGTGCGGGAACATTGGCCTATAAGGTGCTCGAAGAGATCAATGTGCGCCCTGGAGTCAAATATTCTGCAAAGATTCATAACGCAAACGAAGAACTCTTTTCTTAAAAGTTGATAAGGGTTTATAGGGTTTATAAAAGGTTGATTATCAACCCTAATCAACCCTAATAGACCTTCATAAACGAATAATAAACTTATGTCTCAACCAGTAGCGGCCGTACGGCACATATTGATTGAAGGGAACAAATCCTACCACAACATCACAGAGGATTTGTGCAGCCCGACAGAGAAAACCCCCTCGCGGGAGTGGATTGTTGCTTTTTCCCTCGCCTCGGCTTTTCTCGCCCTTTATATTTTCGCTGTCTGCTGGACGGTATGGAAAGGTATTGGCGAATGGGGCGCAAACCGTTCCATCAACTGGGCTTGGGACATAACCAACTTTGTGTGGTGGATCGGTATCGGTCACGCAGGAACGCTCATCTCCGCCATTCTTTTGCTATTCCGCCAGCGTTGGCGCACCGGAGTAAACCGCGCTGCAGAAGCAATGACGATCTTTGCGGTGATATGTGCCGGGCAGTTCCCGATCATTCACATGGGGCGTGTTTGGCTGGCATTCTTCATTATGCCTTTCCCAAATACTCGTGGCCCTATCTGGACCAACTTTAACTCCCCGCTTTTGTGGGACGTGTTTGCGATCTCGACATATTTTTCAGTTTCGCTTTTGTTCTGGTACACAGGTTTGGTGCCTGACCTGGCTACAGTCCGTGACCGTGCCAAAGGTTTTCGCCGTAAGATGTACGAAACCTTCTCCTTCGGCTGGACAGGAAGCGCCAAGCACTGGCAGCGGTGGGAAGCGCTCTCGCTTGTTTTGGCGGGAATTTCAACCCCGCTGGTACTTTCAGTGCACACCATCGTATCCTTTGACTTTGCAACCTCGGTCATACCTGGCTGGCATACGACGATTTTTCCGCCTTATTTCGTGGCAGGCGCCGTTTTCTCGGGTTTTGCGATGGTGCAAACACTCATGGTAATTACCAGAAAGGTGTTGAAGCTTGAGCAGTATATAACTATCAACCACGTGGAATCCATGAATAAGGTAATTGTGCTGACAGGCACAATTGTCGGCGTGGCTTATTTGACCGAATTGTTTATCGCCTGGTACTCAGGCTATATTTATGAGCAATTCGCTTTTTATAACCGTGTTTTCGGTATTTACTGGTGGGCGTATTTTGGCATGATGTTCTGCAACGTGGTCAGTCCACAGGTATTTTGGTCGCGCAAAATTCGCCGCAGCATCTGGTGGACGTTCTTCCTTTCAATTGTGATCAACGTAGGGATGTGGTTTGAGCGCTTTGTGATCATTGCGACCACCCTGGCACGTGATTTCCTCCCTTCATCCTGGAGTTATTATCGCCCTACCTGGGTGGAGATCAGTCTATTTACCGGAACGCTCGGTTTGTTCTTTTTCTGTTACCTGGTCTTCTGCAGAGTAGCCCCTGTGGTAGCCATTGCAGAGGTGAAGGCGATCTTGAAAGTTGCGGGCGACCAGTACATCGGCCCTGATGCGAAGCATGATCATGGCAAAAAGGTAAAACACGGGCATTGAGTGATTTAGTGACAAGGGGGTTCTATTCCGCTTGCCACTTATTATTTGCCAATTGAAAGACTTAACATTTAACACTTACCATTTAAATAAAATGGCTGCTGAAAATACAAAAGTCCTTTACGGGATTTACAACGACGAAGAAGATCTGAAGGGGGCTGTAAAGGCCGCCAATGCAGCGCACCTGGACATCATGGATGTTTTTTCTCCATTTCCAGTGCACGGTCTTGACCCACTCCTTGGATTGAAAGAAAGCCGCTTGCATTACCTTGGTTTCATTTATGGAGCCATTGGTGCTTCTTTTGGCTTTTTGGCTATGACATGGATTTTTGTTAGCGATTGGCCCACCATGTACGGAGGAAAGCCCTACTGGTCGGTACCTGCCTTTATTCCAATCACTTTCGAGATGACGGTTTTGTTCGCGGCATGGGGCATGACTATCACGTTTTACACGATTTGCGGAATGTGGCCCGGCGTTAAAGCCAAGATGCTCGACCATCGTACTACCGACGACAAGTTTTGTATCGCATTCGACGTGACCGACGCGTCTGCAAGTACAGTTAGTAATTTAAAAGGTTTTTTCAAAAACACCCAGGCAGAAGAGGTGAATGAAAAAATGATGTAATCAAACCCCCAAATCAACCATTCAACGAATCAACAAGAATTATGAAATACGCAATTGGCGCGATTCTCGGTGTGGCTCTTTTTGCCTGGCTGTTTTCAGTGTGTTCTCCAGCTGGCGTAAACAAGACTGGCCATGAATATATGCCTGACATGTCTCACCCTGTGAGCTACGAGGCCAACCAATATAGTGACTACCACTGGAACCACTGGAATGACTCCAAGTACGGCCAGGTATTCAGCAAATCGCAACTTTCACAGCCTCGTGGAATCGTAGAAGGCTCAGTGCCACGCGGATATACCGGAGTTTATTATACCGATGCATCCGCGCTTGACATAATTCACGGCAAAAATGCCCCCAATGCCATTTATGCACAAGTAAATGGCTCTGCTCCGTTTACCTATTCCAATACGGAAGAAGAGCGCTTGCGGTGTGAAAAGGAAATGATAAATAACCCATTCCCTATTACCAAAAGTGGGCTGGACCACGCCAAGCCATTGTATGACATTTATTGTGGCGTATGCCACGGAACAAAAGGAGATGGCCAGGGAGTGCTCGTAACGGTACCTGATGCCAAATATCCGGCTGCCCCGAAGAATCTTTTGGCCGACGATATGATTGGTGCAGGAAACGGCCGCTTTTATTTTGCGATAATGCACGGCAAAAACGTAATGGGTGGATATGCCGATAAGTTGTCCTACGAAGAGCGCTGGCAAGTGATCCACTATATCCGTTCCTTGCAAGCCAAAAGCAAAAACCTTGAGTACAACGAAAAAGCGAACTCTTTGAGCAATATTGAGAAACCGTCCAAAGGGGAGGCCACAGGGCCAGGGCGTGCTGCTCCTGTGTCTGTATTAACAACAAGTAAATGAGAATTGACGACTAAAAACATATAAAACTAAATCAGACAGTTTATCTTATCCTAAACAATGTTATTATGAAAACATTTTTCATTCTGTCAACAGCACTTTTTTTAGCGGCTGCGATTGTTTTATTTGAATTTTGCTCAAAAGAAAAAACATTCAGCAACAATGATAACATCTCGTATTCCGCTTCAAATCGGGATATTGAGATTCCAACAGTTGCGGATTCTATTCTGACCTTTAATTCTTTCGAACATTTATGGGGTTTTGTTGATTATTTAAGATCACAGGAGGCTGATTCTGCATTAGTAAATAGTGCGTTTGTACAATTGGGGATAGATCCAAACGCTGTAGAAGGTAATAATACGGACCACCCAATTTGCCTTAATTTTGAGCATGGGAAGGGTTATTTGTCAGTTCGTGCCCTCGAAGAAAACTACATAAATTCGGAACTAAATGCAGGCAACGACACTATCAATTCCATTGTCGCAAATCCATATTGGAAAACAGTGTTAAACAAGTATGGTTCGGTTAGGGTTGGAAGCCGAGTTTATCGTTTTTTTGATGAAGGAGGAGTTGTTATTATTGCAAACAATGACATTTCGATCTATAACGCTATAAAATATCTTCCTTTTGAGCAGATAACAGATTCCTATAATCTCAGGAAATCTAGTGTAGACGCTCAAGAGTGGTCTAAATACCACAACGTATCCTCTGCTGGACAAACAGTTTCCACGATACAAATCAAGGATGTAAAAATTGCTCAAGTTAACCCGAACAATAATGCGATTCAAATCTCCAACTGTTCATTCTATGAATCCAATGGTGTAAGTTATGAGTGGGTTTACGCTAATGGCTTGACATCTACAGGGGTAAACCCGAATAAGACATTTGTTGAAAATGAGGCACTTCAACTCAAGGTTCATCATGAAAATGGATCTATTGAAACTAGTAATATTGTAGTCCAAATCTGTCAGATCACGAACTTTTCAGTTGTACATCTTGGCAGTAGCAAATTTAATTTTTCACTAACGCCATTTGGGGGCTTTACCTTTAAGTGGCTTTTTGGAGATGGGGGTTCAGCATTAGGTAGTTCCGTTACCCATCAATACAGTCTGCCACCAGGCACGACAGTTAGTGTCACTGTACAAGCATTAGCGGGGAATAGCATAGTTTGTAGCTTTACAAAAACAATAGTCTTGAATCCTCAGACATGTGGAATAACAAAAGAAAAAAGTGGTTCGAAGACTTTTGACAATGTAGATAACACAGGGAAAAAATGGAGGATTGATGGTAAAGTATGGGTACTCAATGGTTCAGTTGGTTCGAGTACCAAAACCCTTAAAAGATCTGGATTTATCATTTACTTTTGGAATGCTACAAAAGTTCAAAGTATTAGTGCTGGACTTCGAGGATATTATTGGCGAGATATCACAGTGGGCGGGGTAAGGGTTTGTGAGAAAGTGCCAGACTTTGACGGATTTGTCAGACAGATTTGTGTTCCAGACCCCAATTGCGTAACTGCAAGTTATGAACAATGGGTCATTCCTGAAAACACTCCAAGAAGGGAAGCAAATAAGTTGTCATCCTTCCACCGCTTTAAAAGGACAGCCACAAGTACAGAACTTAGCTTCGATCCACTGACGTTAGACTAGGACTAAAAAAAATGATGAAAAAAATATTTTTGTTCGTGTTGGTTCTCTTTAATGTCTCAACTGAGGCACAGACATTAAAGTACAATGTCGGCCAAATCTTTTACAACTCTAAAACAATTACCCCTGTAATAAGCCAATATGAAGAATACACAAATCGTAACTTTACCCTTTTGAGGTATCAACATTCGTTCGATGAGCGGTGGAATGCTTTTTTGGGATACTCCTATTTTGAGGGTTGGACGGATTTCAGTATTCATCGCCCATACTATCCAAATCTTGGGGCCAGTTGGGGCGGGAATGGTGCTAGTTATTTGAAAATCACGAGATTTAGTTTGGGGGTCGGTTATGATTTGATGAAAAAGAAAGGGCTTTATTGTATACCAACATTAATGCTAAACCTTCAAAAATCTCGGCCAACAAATGACCCTGAAATATCAGACATAATTGATAGCCGAACAGACCCAGATTTTGCAGGAGTCATTTATAATACTCCATACTACACGACTCAAATTGTACCTGAACTCGGTTTGGAATTTGGGGTTGTTATTTTCAAAAGGGTTGATTTAGGGTTGAATCTGAGTTATGCTTTTGGACATAAATCTTTTCAGGATTTAACGTTTGAATACACTTATCAAGGCGTTCCCCAGCCTACTGCAAAATGGTATTCTGATGGGACTGCGTGGTTTGCTACACTGGGAATTGGCTTCAAATTTTGGTGAAATTTTTTAAAAGTTGTCAAATCTAGAATGCTTCGAATATCAACAACAACAAACATAACCCGGCTTTGTCCGACCTTGCTATATGAACCTGAATACACAATTTGTATTTGAACGCAAAACTAAAACGCTGTTGATCAGTGGAATGGTTTTGGGTGCGGTGTGCCTAGCGCTCACGTTTTTCAACGACGATGAGTACCACACACGATTCTGGACCAACTGGCTGCACAACTCGGTGTTTTTCACGGGTATTGCCTTCACGTCCATGTTCTTCCTTTCGGCGCAGATCACTGCATTTGCTGGTTGGAACTCGGTGGTGCGGCGTGTATGGGAATCCATGAGCCTGTTCATGTGGGTCGGCCTGATTCTCATGGGGGTGGTAGCCTTGGGGGTATGGGGACATTTCCATCACCTCTACCACTGGAACAGCCTTGACATCAATATTACAGACCCAGAGGCGCCACATTATGATCGTATCCTTGCAGGCAAAAAAGGCTTCCTTAATCCTGTCTGGTTCACCATTGGCACCATTGGTTTTTTATTGATCTGGTATTATTGGGCAAAAAACCTGCGTAAGGCATCGGTGGACCAGGATACGATGGAAACCGAGGACTTCAAGTACTACAAAAAGCAGCGCAAGTGGGCAGCTTCTTTCCTGCCATTGGGCGGATTCCTGAGCACTGTGTTCCTTTGGCAATCGGTCATGTCAGTTGACCCGCACTGGTACAGTACCATGTTTGCCTGGTATTCAATGATCTCAATGTGGCTCGGTTCGCTTTCATTGACGATTATTCTGATCATTTACCTCAAATCGCTGGGTTATCTGGAATATGTTACTCAGAACCACCTGCATGATATTGGGAAATTCCTGTTCGGCATTTCTGTATTCTGGACTTATTTGTGGTTTGACCAGTTTATGCTTATATGGTATGCTAACAATGGCGAGGAGACTATCTATTTCAACGTGCGAATGAACCATTACCCGGTATTGTTTTGGGGCAACCTGCTGTTGAACTTTGTTACGCCATTCCTTATACTGATGCGCAACGACACCAAACGCAAGTTTGGCACCATGTTCTTTGTGGCACTCATTGTTTTCTTTGGCCACTGGTGGGATTATTTCTACATGATCAAGCCGGGCGCCCGGATTGCGGCTCATGAGGCTACCGAATTGGCTGAAGGGAAAAATGGACATAGTCACAGCAATGTGGCACCTGCCACTTCATCTACCGCACAAGAGGAAGGCCAACCCGTTACTGAAGCCGATACCACCCATAGCGAAGGCGATGATCATGAGGACGCTAACCATAGCCATGGCGATACAACAGCAACACCTGCCCATACCGATGAACATTCCGGGGGCGCAGAACATGCGGATGGAGATAAACCTGAGCCTGAACCACATGAAGGGGCTGCAGCAGCCGACTCCCATGGTGAGGAACATGGCCATCACCATGACGATTCAAACGGTTTCAAATTGGGTTTCACCATTCCCGGATTGGAAGAGATTGGTATTTTGATTGGATTTTTGAGTTTATTCCTTTTCTTCTTTTTTAACCAACTTTCAAAAGCCTCCCTTGTTCCGCTTAAAGATCCTTATCTGGATGAAAGCCTTCACCATGATACAGGTGCGCTCATTGAAGGAGAAGATGGCGGTGGCCACCATTGATCAACTTTATCGTAAAAGAAAATAGCAATGACTTCGATAATCGTACTATTTTGCGTCATCCTGATCACCGTTGTTGTGGTGCAAATCGGGAAAGTTTATGAACTCACCAACGCTATCAAAGGCGAACAGCAGGTTTTGCGCGACAATAGCAAGTGGAACGGATGGTTCTCACTGGGCTTTATGGTGGTGTTCCTTGTTGGCGTGGTTTGGTCAGCCTGGGATTACAAAAATGTGATGCTGGGTTACGGCCCGCATGAATCAGCCTCTGAACACGGCATTCTTTTGGATGATTTATTCGACATCACCCTGTTGCTCACGGGCATTGTGTTTGTGCTGACCCACATCGCACTGTTCTGGTTTTCTTATAAATACCGGTATCAGGAAGGCAGAAAAGCCCAATTTATCCCGCACGACAACCGCCTCGAAATTTGGTGGACAGCTATTCCCGCTGTTGTGATGACCATTTTGGTAGTGCGAGGACTCAATGCCTGGAACACCGTTATGGCCGATGTGAAAGAGGGCGAAGACTATATGGAAATTGAGGCCACTGCTCAACAATTTGGCTGGACGATTCGCTACCCTGGAGCCGATGGTAAAATCGGCACACGTGATTATAAAAAGACAACCGGCGCCAATACACTTGGCATGGATTTTACCGACCCTAAAACCTGGGATGATCTTATTCCCGGACAAGAATTTTACTTTCCGGTTGGCAAGAAAATTCGGGTACGTATTCTTGCGAAGGACGTATTGCACAACTTTGACCTTCCACAGTTTAGGGTTAAAATGGATGCAGTTCCAGGGCTGCCCACGTATTTCGTTTTTACGCCCACCAAAACTACAGCCGATTATCGCAACGAGCTGCGGAAATATCCAGAGTACAACCAACCCTTTGACCCAGCAGAACCTACCGGCCCAAAACGCTGGGAAAAATTTGACTATGAATTGGCTTGCGCTGAGCTTTGTGGCAAAGGCCACTATTCCATGCGCCGGGTATTGAAAATTGTATCCCAAGAGGAATACGACGCTTGGCTAAAGCAACAAAAGCCATTCTACTTGTCAGAAATTCGCGGGAAAGAAGAAGACCCCAATAAAGACAAGGTGCTCGACATAGAAGTGCGCGAGCGTGCCAAGGAGTTTGGAGACAACTTGAAAAAGGCAGTTGAGTCGAGTGTTGCGACAGATAAAACCCTGACCCTGAATCACATTTCTTTTGAAACAGGCTCGGCGACACTTACCACCAACAGCAAATACGAATTGGATAACCTGGTGAATGGGCTTACTAACTACCCGGCAATTAATATTGAAGTAGCAGGTCACACCGATAATGTTGGGGAGCCGGCGGCCAATTTGGCGCTTTCCGCTTCTAGTGCTGCTTCTGTGGCTAAATACCTGACCGATAGGGGGATTTCAGCAGCTCGTTTAAGCCCGCGTGGGTACGGTGATGCAAAACCACTTGCCCCGAATGATACGCCTGAAAATCGTGCGAAGAACCGAAGAACCGAATTTACCATTTTGAACTAATGTGCTTATTGTGGGACATTACCCACATTGACCACATTACTCACATTGACCACATTAATAAAGAAAGATATGGCACAAGTCACTACTGTCGCTGAAACGCTGGAAGACAAACTCACCCAGGAGCTCGGATATGACGACCATTTCCATGAGCATCACCATGGGGATAAGTACCAGTCGAATTTTCTGACGACGTATATTTTTAGCACCGACCATAAGATCATTGGTCGCCAATTCCTTATTACAGGGATATTCTGGGCGTTTATCGGTGCAGCGATGTCCATCGTTTTCCGACTTCAATTGGGCTTTCCCGAAGCTGATTTGGCCTGGCTAAGGCCTATATTGGGCAAATGGATACAGGTAAGTGAAGCGGGTATCGGCAAACTTGACCCTGAGTTTTACTACGCATTGGTTACGATGCACGGTACTATACTCGTATTCTTTGTGCTTACGGCTGGTCTGAGTGGTACATTTGCCAACCTGCTCATTCCGTTGCAAATTGGTGCTCGAGACATGGCATCGCCCCTGCTCAATGCATTTTCGTATTGGTTTTTCTTTTTGGCAGGTGTCGTGATGCTCATATCGCTGTTCTTAAGCACAGGACCATTTTCGGGTGGCTGGACAGCATACCCTCCGCTTAGCGCTCTTCCGCAGGCTTCTGATGGCTCGGCAGCGGGGATGACCTTATGGATCGTATCAATGTCGCTTTTCGTGGTATCCTCACTCCTGGGCGGCATCAACTATATCACTACCATCCTTAACCTGCGTACAAAAGGCATGAGCCTCTGGCGGATGCCACTTACCATGTGGGCTATTTTCGTAACGGCCATACTCGGTGTGCTTTCTTTCCCGGTACTGTTTTCCGGTTTGTTGTTGCTGATGTTTGACCGCAGTTTGGGCACATCTTTTTATTTGAGTGAAATAGTTGTGGGCGGGCAGATACTCGACCGTATTGGCGGCAGCCCGATCTTGTACCAGCACTTGTTCTGGTTCCTGGGCCACCCGGAGGTTTACATCATAATCCTTCCGGCCATGGGTATTGTTTCCGAGGTGCTTTCGGTGCACTCGCGCAAACCTATATTTGGTTACACGGCGATGGTGTACTCCCTGCTTGCGATCGGCTTTTTAGCCTTTATCGTATGGGCGCACCACATGTTTATGGCGGGGGTCAATCCGTTTATTTCCAACTTCTTTGTAATATTCACGCTGATAATAGCCGTGCCTTCAGCCGTGAAAGTTTTTAACTGGATAGGCACGATCTATGGGTCAAATTTCAGGTTTACTTCCGGGAGCCTTTTCGGGATAGGCTTTGTTTCCATGTTTATTTCAGGTGGACTCACCGGTATTTTTCTTGGGAATTCAGCCATTGATATTCCGCTGCACGACACCTATTTCGTGGTGGCGCACTTCCATATTGTTATGGGTATCGCTGCTTTTTTTGGGATGTTCGCGGGCGTTTACCATTGGTTCCCAAAGATGTTTGGCCGCTATATGAACGAAACCCTGGGAAAAATCCATTTCTGGGGCACAATCATCGGCGCGTATGCTATTTTCTGGCCAATGCACTATACGGGCATGGCTGGTGTTCCACGCCGTTATTATGACGGGGGAGCTTCCTTTGACGCCTTCCGCCACTTCCAGGATTTAAACCAATTCATTACGGTTGCGGCTATTTTAGTATTCTTCCTGCAGATTTTGTTTATGGTCAATTTCTTTTATTCCATATTCAGTGGGAAAAAAATGACAACGAAAAATCCATGGGGAGCTAACACCCTGGAATGGACCACGCCGATAAAGCCTGGACACGGGAACTGGCCCGACAAAATACCAGCGGTACAACGTTGGGCTTACGACTATGGCAAAGGTGGAGAAGAATTTATCCCGCAATATGTGCCCTTGAAGGAAGGTGAGCATGACATGGGTGAAGGGCATTGAAAGGGTTCAACAAGCTTGATGAGGGTTGATAAAGGTTGAGTGAGGATTGTGGGTAAAAACCTTTATAAATCGCTATAAACAACAAATATAATGCAGCGCGACGAAGCAAAACAGGTTTTGATTTTTGAGGGCTTTAGGCAAGCGGTCACAGATTTTGGGCTACTGGTCAAGTTTAAGTTGACGCTTTTAGTTCTTTTTTCTGCGGTTATGTCATACGCCATTGTTTGTAATGGTGCGGTGCATTGGAGTTCCTTGTTTCTGCTTGCTTTAGGTGGTTTTTTCGTTACTGGCGCCGCCAATGCCTTGAATCAAGTGCTGGAACGCGACTACGACCGGTTGATGCCCCGCACGGCCAACCGACCTGTAGTGACGGGTAGAATGAGTGTCAGCTCGGCGGTTTTGTTGGCTGGATTGATGGCGCTGATAGGTATATCAATGTTATCGGTTTTTAACCCTTTGACGGGTTTTCTCGGTACATTATCGCTTATCAGCTACGCCTTTGTTTATACACCAATGAAGCGCTCCACGCCATTGGCAGTAGTGGTGGGCGCAGTACCAGGAGCATTGCCCCTTATTATCGGATGTGTGGCTTATGAAGGATTTATTTCGCCTACTGGCTGGATGCTATTTGGATTGCAATTTTTATGGCAATTCCCACATTTTTGGGCGGTTGCCTGGGTGGCAGATGAAGACTATAGAAAAGCAGGTTTTTACCTGCTGCCTTCCGGAAATGGTGAAAAAGATGAAACGACCGGGTTGCTTTCTTTTATTTTTTGCCTTTTGTTGATAGGAAGCGCAGTTTTGAGTTTTATTCTCGGTTATGTGGGAAGCGGGGCCACTGGGGTGTTGGTTTTGCTCAATATTTATTGGGCTTGGCATTGTTGGAAGTTATTCAGGACTTGTGATAAGATGGCAGCGCGGAAGCAGATGTTTGTTTCGTTTGTGCACTTGCCGTTGTCGCTGATAGTTTTGTTGCTTGATAAAATTTGGTAGCGCGAAATTCATTTCGCGTTGTGTTTTCTGTAAATTGCGAAATAAATTTCGCGTTGTATCATCGTAAATTGCGAAATAAATTTCGCCCTACAATATGACTGCACTGAGGCAAGGATATAACCAAAGCAAGATCCATCCACAAAAACTGGCGCTGTGGATTGCCATTGGTTCATTCATTATGATGTTTGCGGCTTTTACGAGTGCTTATGTGGTTCGGCGGGCGGCGGGCAACTGGTTAGAGTTCAAATTGCCCGATATTTTTATGCTGAATACTGTGGTGATATTGCTCAGCAGTTTGACAATTCATTTGGCCTACACGGGGTTTAAACAGGGAAAAGAACAACGGTACAAAGGGATGCTGATCGCGACATTTATTTTGGGATTGGCATTTGTGGTGTTACAATATAAAGGTTGGGAAGCGTTGACGGCAATGGGTGCGACCTTTACGGTGAACCCCTCGAGTTCATTTATTTTTGTTATTTCGGGTTGGCATGCGGCCCACGTTTTGGGTGGGATAGTGGCCTTGACAGTGGCATTGACTCATGCTTATGTCTTACCCTACAAACCAACCTTGCGGCGCAAACAAAGGTTTGAACTGGTGGTACAATACTGGCATTTTGTGGACATATTATGGGTGTATCTCATGGTGTTCTTTATGCTTCAATCTTAGTGATGTTTATGAAGGTTGATAAAACTTACCTCGTTTATCAACCCTCGTCAAGCTTATAATTAATTATCAATCTGACTGACAATCATGGCAGAAACATCTGTTTCACACGCACACGAGACGCACGAGCATGGCGCAGACGACAAGCTTTGGGAAGGCGGGAAGCCCCCAATGAAAGCGAGCTATGGCAAACTGATGATGTGGTATTTCCTTGTGTCTGACGCATTTACGTTTGCGGGCTTTTTGATCGCTTACGGTACCATCCGCTTTAGTATGCCGACTTGGCCAGAGCCTGATTTTGTGTTTGCTTCCTTTCCTTTTGTGAAGGCACACTGGCCACTGGTCTTTGTGACTTTTATGACATTCGTGCTTATTTTTAGTTCCGTCACCATGGTCCGTGCGGTACAGGAAGGACACCGTGAAAACAAACGGGGGGTTGTATTTTGGATGTTCATGACAATTCTCGGCGGGGCCACTTTCTTGGGCAGTCAAGCTTACGAATGGACTGTTCTGATCAAATATGAGAATGTGTCTGTAACGCGCAATCCTTTTGGCAGGTATATTGCAGATGGTGTGTTGGTGGGCCCCGATGCTAAGGAAATCACTGAAAACGGTGCTCCTGTATCGGTAAAAAAGGACCAATCTTATTTGCTTCACGGCCATGAGCACAATGGCCAAATTGAATTAGAGAAAAAACACATTCGCTACACCTCGGGTGCATACGCCGGGCAGACCCATGAAATTGAGCAAGGCCCTAAGGCATTTGGAGCATTATTTTTCTTTATCACCGGTTTCCACGGATTCCACGTGTTTTCAGGGGTTGTCTTTTTGGCAATTATCATGGTGAATGCCATGAGCGGACTCTATGCTGCCAGGCGGAACGGTTATGAAATGGTAGAAAAAATTGGGCTCTATTGGCACTTTGTAGACCTTGTTTGGGTCTTTGTTTTCTTGGTTTTTTACCTCCTTTAGTAGTTTTTTGAGGATTGGGTGAATGGTATTTTCGAAACTATCCGCCAATCCCGATTCAATATTCAACCCCGCCTTCGCCTTGGCTTTGGCGGGTAAAAAATAAACAAAAAGAAAAAATGGCTGCTCATCACTCATACGAAGATCAGAAAAAGCTAGTTTTCTACGGCTTGAAATTGCTTGGCGTTATCACTATCGTCGAGGTTTTGTTTGCGCTTTTTGCCAAAGGGCATATTGTTCCCAGCATTACATTTGGCAAGGATGGCGGTTTCGGCCAGGCAATCTATATGCTTGCGATGATCGGCGCAAGCATGTACAAAGCGTATTTCATAATATTTTTCTTTATGCACATGGCAAGCGAGGTCCGTGGGTTGGTGCTGAGCGTACTCATGCCTACCACGCTACTTATTTGGGCCATTATCGCATTTTTCCAGGAAGGAGGCCAATGGGGCGCTGCTCGAGAGCAGATCAAAGAGAAAAACGAAGAAGTGGTGCAGCCTACAGGTAAACCATCAGGCTATTTGCTGCTTGACTCAAAGAAAGGATAAATTTGGATATCAAAACATCCAAAAAGGCGTGGAACATATCCTCGCCTTTTTTGTTCCAAATCAACAGTTTTCCCAATTGTCCGGTCAAAAGTTAATTAAAATATGAGTGAAAAACCGCAAACTTCATCCAGAGGCCGCAAAATAATTACTGCGGCTGCATTGACCCTTGTTTTGGTAATACTGCCTGCAATATCATGGTTTTACCTGCGTGGCGGGCTTCAATGGCGTAAAGATGCAGTAGCCGAACTCGGGTTTTACGGTCAGATTCGAGCCGCGAACATTATTTATCCGGATGGGACAAAGGAAAACCAATTGGCAGAAAGTATTTGTGTGATCCATAGTTTTGGAACCAACCCTGAACTGACGGAGGACAACAAACGTATCATTGACAACAACAAGCGTCTTTACGATCAGTTTGGGCTTATGAGCAATGGCACTCCCCGGCCTTTCTTTAAAATTGTTATGATTTATGAAGGCGGTTCAACTGAATTCCGCTCTGAAGTCCAGAAAATCCCGAGCATTGACTATGCTACTTGGGTTGTGACGGGAGGGTTAAATTCCTGGGGCACTATTTTGAATAATGGATTTGAGAAATTTGCCCAGGAAAGAAAGGTCAAGCCATACAAGGAAGTCTATGCTCTTGCAGATGCGACCGGTCAAATCAAATGTTTTTACAATGCACTTGACGATCAGCAAGTTAACAGAATGGTTCAACAAATCGCCAGACTATTGCCACAAGAATGAAACCTGATATCGCACTTGAAAAACGCCTAAACCGTTGGGCTTACGTCGTCTCGGCAGTAGTGCTTCTGCTGGTTGGACTAATGCGGCAGAAAAAATTTGATTTAGGCGTTGATTTCAGTTTTTTGCCGCCTTTTCATGCCTCATTGAATGCTTTGTGTGCTGTCATTTTGATGGTGGCGTTTTGGCACATAAAAAATGGGCGCGTGGAGCAACACAGGAAAGCGATTTATGCAGCTATGGTTTGCTCTGCTATGTTCCTGATTTCTTACGTGTTGTATCATTTTACCACCCCGGAGACCAAGTACCTCGGCCAAGGTATTATGCGGACGATTTATTTTTTCATCCTCATTACGCATGTCGTGTTTGCAGCAGTGATTTTGCCCTTTGTATTGTTTACTTTTACTCGGGCTTATACCGGGCAGTATGAACGACACAAGAAAATGGCCCGCTGGGTGTTTCCGATTTGGCTTTACGTGGCCATCACAGGCCCTGTTTGTTACCTGATGTTGAAGCCGTATTATTGAAGGTGGTCCATGTGAAATATGACTTTTAAATATTGAAACATGAAATATAGAATTTTCATTCTAACAACGTTACTGATTATTTTTTGTCTTTTGCCTTTTGAGCAATTTGCCCAATGTGCTATGTGTAAGGGTGCAGCTGAGGCTAACCTGAAGATGGGGGGGGGAGACCCCCAAGGGCTGAATAATGGCATTTTGTATATGTTTTCAATGCCATACCTGCTCGTAGGTGCAATTGGCTATTGGTGGTGGCGCAACAGGCGTAAAGAACAGGAACAGGCAGCCGAAATGACAGAAGATGATTTTGCCCAGTATGAATAAAAAAAGGCTTGCCAAATTGCTTGGCAAGCCTTTTTTTTGTTTTAAATTGGATCTATCTGAACGTATAGCGGGCACTAAGTGCGCCATAACCAGCGCCAAAGCCATTATAGTATGCATCCCCTACAACGAATGTAGGTACCCAGTCGGCAGATAAATTGAGTGGCAAGTCTGCAAATTTGTAATCAAGGCCCAGACAGCCCATAATACCGAGGTTGACATTGCCATAATCAGCACCAAAATTAAAGTCGTTGTCATAGGTCCATATCCAGGCACCGGCTCCACCACCGACATACCATTTCAAGCCTTCAACTTCGGTAATTGCAGAATGGTGCTGATACATGGCACCGGCATTGATAAGCCGCACCCACGTATAACCTCGGAAACCAACAAAAGCTTCGACAGCACCTTTTTCGTTCAGGAAATGTTTGAGCGAGATTGCAGCAGGGTAGCCTAAACGCAGACCAATTGCAGTTTTGTAAGTGCTTTGTGATTGAGCGGTAAAGACGCAGCAGAATACTACTACGAGCGCGAAAATCAGTTTTTTCATAATGAATGGAATTGTTTTAAATGTGGTGAGTTAATTAGTTGGGGCAAATCTACTACGCAATAATTTTTTGTCAATATTTTTTTAGCATGAGCTCAAATTGAATGAGCCTAAGATAAAAAACATCCTTAATTTTAGGAAAATGCCCGATTGGGAAAGCGAGTTTTCCCAACTTCGCCTCTCAAATTCAGATTAAACTTGTAAAACCCTCCTTCGCCGTGGTTTCGGCGGGTAAAATGGACAAAAAAATAGCAGTCTTTCCCGGATCATTCGACCCCATTACCATCGGCCATGTGGACCTGGTAAAAAGAGCTTTGCCCTTGTTCGATGAGATCATCGTGGCAGTGGGCATCAACAGTACAAAAAAATACCTGTTTCCGCACGAAAAGCGCATGGATTGGTTGCGCCAGGTATTTGAAAACGAGCCTTGTGTGCGTGTGGACAGTTTTGAGAACCTCACCGCCCATTATTGCCAGCGCATCGGTGCGCGA
The DNA here is from genome assembly GCA_046160345.1 of Saprospiraceae bacterium. GTDB lineage: Bacteria > Bacteroidota > Bacteroidia > Chitinophagales > Saprospiraceae > M3007. Next base: position 13,037 of record JBJXGO010000140.1, on the reverse strand, counting down.
TTTCTGCTGCGCGGCTTGCGAAATTCCTCCGATTTTGATTACGAGAAAACCATTTCACAGCTAAACCACATTATAGGTGGCGGCATAGAGACCGTCTTTTTGATCGCACAACCGGAGTATTCGCATATCAGCAGCACGATTGTGCGGGAAATAATCATAGGAGGTGCAGATGCGAGCCTTTTTATTCCGAAGGAAATAAATATTAAGGAGGGCTTGACCTGATTATCTGTGCAGACAATTCATCCCCAATGATACATCCTACATCCTACATCATACATCCCCCTACCTTTACGGCATGAAAATAATAACCACCTTCCTACTCGGTTTTCTTTTTATAGCCAAAGTCTGGACACAAACAAGCTCACTTCCTACTATTCCGCTGGCATTAGGCGAAAGTATCCGGCTTGCACTTGGCAACAGTGCCCAGATTAAAAAAGCAAAAATTGACCGGCAGATACTGGAACGCAGAGTAAATGAAGCGCGTAGCGAAGCGCTTCCACAGATCAGCGCTGGCGTGAATCTTGATTACTGGCCAATGCTGCCCACACAACTGCTGCCAGGCGAATTGTTTAGCCAACCGGAAGGAACTTTTGTCCCTGCCCAATTTGGCCGCAGTTGGCAGCTCATTGGCAATATCACGCTCCAGCAAAACCTCATTAATGAAGCCGCCCGACGTAATTTGCCAGCCCTAAAATCGACGCGCGACATCAGCGAATTGCTTATTGTACGCTCAGAACACGAGGTGATTTTCAATACGGCCTCCCTGTTTTATCAAACCCTGCAAACAGAGCAATTGCTGCGTGCCTTGGATGCCAACCTTGGAAAATTAGATGCGCTGCAAGGCATGGCACAATTACAACTTGATAATGGATACGCCGTCCCGACTGATGTAAAACGGATTCGAGTCGCCAAGACCAATCTGGAAACTCAACGTCAAAACTTGCTGACGGGCATAAGCAGTTTGCGCCAAACCCTGCTTTTCCTTTGCGGACTTCCATTGGATCAACCAATTGACCTTAGTGCTGAAATCGGTTCGCCTGCAGCAGATTCGCTTCGTTGGCAAAACCTTACCCTGGACCCGGTGAACACTACCGAAAGTCGCCTGATTGTACATAATCTGGAACTGTTGCGTATTCAAAGACGCAGCACCATCGCTGAAGCACTACCAAGTCTCAGCGCTTACGCCACTTTGTCGGCCCAGGGGTTCCGGCCCGACATAAATTTTTTTGACATCAACCGGCAATGGTATGGGGCAGCAGGAGCGGGCTTGAAACTTAAAATCCCGATCTTCGACGGCTTCCGGGTTCTCAACAAAGCCTGGTTGTACAAATTGGAAGCGCAAAAGCTCGAAGAAGACCAGGTCCAGCTCAATGCAGCCAAAACCCTCGAATTCAGACAAGCCCGCGAACAATTAGGTACCAGCCTAAACACCCTGCGTTCCCAAAGCGACAACGTGGCACTTGCACAGGAAATCACAGAGAAACTCCTATTGCAATACAAAGAAGGCGTTGCTTCCCTAACAGACCTGCTCAATGCACAAACGGCCCTTTCGGAGGCCGAGACTAATTACTGGCAACAGGTATTCAGTTACAAACTGGCAGTCTTAAAGCTCCTGAAAACGGCGGGGCAGTTGGAATTGCTGAAGAATTAATTCAGCTTGCTCGGCACCACCATTCTGAACTCAGGGATTTGAACTTTGAATAGTGCGGAATCCTCGTGCCGGGTCATTAAGTAGGTGCCGCTCATTTTACCCATTTCAGTGCTGAGGTCGCAATAGGAAGCGTATTCATAGCGCTCGCCAGGCAGCAGAACAGGCTGTTCGCCTACCACTCCTTCGCCTTCCACTTCGCGCACCTGTGCGGCGGCATCCGTGATAAACCAATGTCGGCGAAGTAACTGCACAGTATGTTGGCTTCCATTTTCAATCATGATATGATAGCCAAAAACATACCGATCCTCTCGCGGTTCGGAGTGTTGCGGAAGGTAATTGGTCTCAACAGCGACCGTAATGCCATGGGTGACGGCGATTTCCATGGCGTAAAAATACAGCACTTAAGTTTTTAATTTTTGATTTTTTGAATAATCTTAGGTTAAAATCCTGTTGTTCAACAAATTATGCGGGAATGTAGGATTGGGCGGAGGGGGCACTTGTTGTTCGCCCCGGCGGCGGCGCAATTCGAGCTCGAGGCTTTCAAGCCCCTTGCGCATCGCCCATTCATGATTGGCTGAAAAAAGGGAGCGCAGTAGCCAGGTCAATTTTTTCAAAATTGGCTTTTCTGCCGAAATCCTCCAATCGTAGGTTGCTACGCAATAATCGCCGTCTTGTTGAAAATCCCAAACACCCGTGCCTACAAAATCACCCATTGCTTGCAGGGAAAAGCCATGAGGAAATTTAGTATCCGTCACTTTAAAATGCCAGCGCAAGGTGTATGGGAGCCAGCCTTTGGTGTAAAGTTCCACGAGTTTGCCGATCCCTCCGGGTTGTCCTTTTTCGCGCACTTTAACATCGAGGTAAACTGAAGGCCACCAGTCGGCGAGTGAATCCACATCTTCAAGGATGCGATAAACTTCTTCGCAACTGGCCAATATTCGCCACCTGGTCAGGAAATTGTAGTCGGCGATATGAATTGAATTTTGTGGGCCAACAGTAAGCTCAGGTTGATTTACGATTGCTTGCATCATGTTTTTCTTGTTTTTGATGAGACAAAAGTCCAGGTTCTAACTGCCCATCAGCAAGCTCAATATTTGTTCAGACGTGTTCAAATTTTCAGGCATCTTCAAATACCGCACTGATATGGCTTCCATCGCAAAAAGGTTTGTTGCCTGATTTTCCACAGCGGCAAAAGGCGGTGACATTATTTTTATCAATTTCCGAGCCGTCTTTCAACTGGATGGTGATATTGCCATAAACTATCAGCGGACCATTGGGCACCACTTCAATTTTGGTATCTGTAGAGCGTTCGGCTGGAGAATTTGCATTGTCATTTTTGTAAAAACTCAGTGCCCCGCTGGGACATTTGGACACTTGTTCCATAATTCGCGCTGTGTTTGCTCCATCCATTTTGACCCATGGACGGCTTTGCGGGTTGAAAACGTCTCTAAGTTGGGTCCAACAAAGCCGGGAGTGGATGCAAACTTCTGGTTTCCAAACTACAGTGATCTCTCCGTTGGTGTATTTTTTTATGATTTCGCTCATTTCAAGGGCCATGATCTACGGATTTTCAAGAATTATGTCCTCTACCGCCCTTCGACTGCGCGGTGTGATCTCCCGGGTACGGAAGGGTTCCTCCAATTGTTCAGGCTCGCCGAGAAAACCCAAAGCAATGATACAAACATCTTCCTCATCCTCAGGCAGATTAAATGTTTCTCGCAATCTGGCAGGGTCATATCCGGCCATAATGTGACCATAAATGCCCATTTCTGTTGCCTGGAGCATCAAAAACGCATTAGCCATGCCTGTATCGTGCATGGCGTGGCGGTTGGGTTTGTCGTTTTTTGAAAAGGTCATTTTGGACGTGCAAAGCACCAATGCTGCGGCATTTTTGGCCCAAGGCTGATTTCCTATCAATAGACAATCCCACAGTTGGCCAAATAAAACCGTGCCGCGCAGTCCATAACGATAACGCCAGGGTTGCTCATTGATGGAGGAAGGTGCCCAGGAGGCCGCTTCGATCAGTGTCAGTAATTGTTCGTCTGTAATATCCTGATCAGAAAAAGCCCGAGCGCTCCAGCGATTTTTTATTAAATCAAGGACGGGAAGTCGGGTTACTGCTTTCTTTATCATGTTGCTGGGGATTGATCCCGGTAGTAGATATCAAAAACCCTAGATTTGGATGAATTGTTTTAAAAAAAAGTGAATTTGCAATTCCTTTCGACTTTAATGGAATTGAAAAACCCTTAACTTGCCACAAATTTTCACTGAACATGGACATTACTGCACACGTTTCTCCGCCTGGATCGCCCGTTCCCGAATCAAACGAGGCGCCAAGCCAAGTCGAAATACGCAAGTACATACCGCAGCGGAAGCGTTTGCATTCTCCCAAAACTTTTGAAGAACGCGCCGCCCTTGGCCTGCGTGAACTCCGGGTGCCAGCCACCTGGGAGCAATATCTTGATCTAGCCGACTCCTGCGATTATCGCGTGCATTACCGCGAAGGGCATATCATCTCTTTCCTTGAAATCGAAGAAAAAACAAGCACAGTCATGGGAGAAGCTACCATTCCACATGAGAAACTGGTCATGCGTTTCGGAACTCAACTTTCCATTCTTCTGGATGATTTAAAATCTGATTTTAATGTCCTGGGAAGCAATACCAAGATTTTTATCGGTGAAAACCGGCGGGGGTACAACGCTGATGTGACTGTTGTAAAAGGAGACCCAGTCCTGAAAGAATACCAGGCCAACAAGCGCAAATCAAAAGGTTTACTCAACCCTTGGCTCATCGTAGAAGTGTTGTCCAACAGTACCCGCGACTTTGATATGTCGGAAAAACTGAACGACTACAAACAGATACCCGGCTTGCAACAAATCATTTTTGCCGAGCAAGGCAAACCTTGGGCCTCTACCTATATACGAGTCAGCGAAAAAGAATGGCAAAATCTTGATTTTGATGCGATTGCTGACGAAATACCCATAGCAGAAGGCGCAGGGAAATTATCCCTGGCTAAGGTCTTTGCCCGCATATTTTAAGCAATGCGGGCGTAACTTGTTGGTGACCCATCTTACCGAACCAGGGTCACTTCCCCATTCTGAGTTTCCCTCTGTCCATCATAAAATTCAAATTCGGCTACCCAGATAAACACATCCGATGGATGGGATAAATGCGACATCGGTATGGTCTAAGATTCCAATATCTCTACTTTACCCGCTACTTCCAGACCGGCATTTCGCCCAGTCCCTTCAAAGATCCGCTGTCCGTTTTGGAGCAATTCTGATTGAATTTCTGCTTGAAGGCTTTCCTGTATTTTCCCGCGCATTTCCCCGGAAAGCGGCGATACCAGCGCCGTTCCAGGGGCTTGTTTGGCCAAAATGCGCAATTCTGTTTTGGGGTTTTTAAAAACCAGCTCAACCTGTTCGTCGGTGATCTTCAAATACTTGCGCGCTCCTGTGTAAGTTGCAAATTTAAACAAACGGCCGTCGAACCACAGGCCACTAATAAAACCGATAAAATGGCTTCTAAGCCAGGGAATATGTGCCACCGAAGCCATTAAAGAGGCTCCGTCATAAGTGTCAAAATGATTGCTTTGCATCCACACGTATGCGCGGGGAAAAGAACGCCCCCAGTCTTTTTCGATGTAGCCACGGCCGTGGGAGAAGGTTATTGGTTGACTGGTTCCCACCGTCGCCAAGGCTTTGGTGGGTAAAATTGGTTGATTGGTGATTTGAAGTTCTCCTTCAAGTTCGTGGTGAAGGCTCACGATACCGTGGTTGCATTCCATAAAAGGTACAAACGAATACCAGCCCATGATGCCAGGGGCGCCCAGCATCTTTGGCCAGGGTGTGGTATTTTGGAATTGAATTTCACCTGAAATACCCGGCAGGTCAAGTATGATCTTTTGTGCAGAGAAATAATTTTTCCCGACCCAAAGCTCAAATCCATGCCTGGAGGGATGAAAATCTTTAGCCTCAAAACGGTGGTACTCGGCAGTGCAGGCCTTGCCGTCCATAACCTGAATAAAGGCATGCTGCTCGCCATTTTCGCCCATCGAAATGCCTGGAATGAAAGCCATGGCGTGTTGTTCATCGGCGGAAACCAACTTGAAATACCAGCCTTCAAAGTAACGATTACTGCGGCCCCAGCCTTGAAATTGGTTGGGGTTCCAGAGGGCGCGGAGTTGGGTGAGGAGCATGGGGGATAGATTTGAATTGATTAGCGACTTGGGCAAAGGTAAGAACGGGTCGAACTTGTTTCAAGTTACATTAATTTAAGGGAATTCCACTATTGCTCATGGCAACTATCCTTTACATTTGCTTTAAAAATATTCAATATGTCAATACTTGCTTTGACTAAGGAACAAAAGTCCTGGATACTTTCTAATTGTGACAACAGCAGCCAGGAGGATTATCTAAATGTTTTAGCGGAATCCGGATTTGGTGAACAAGATATCCAACAATTTAACAGTGAAATGGGTCGGCTAATGCTTGTAAATGAATTAGGAGCCGAAGAGATTGCCACTGATTCTGTAAATCTAGATTTATTCCGAAAATGCAAAAGACATGAGGATGCACGGTGTCAGGTTGGGCATGTAAAATCAAACCTGGAAAAACGCTTGCGCCTGGATTCTGATTCTTCAACTTCAAGGCGTAGTGAACATCAAAAAAAATTAAATGATGGTTATCAGGCTTTTATGAAAAATGTAAACGCCACGGTTCTGATGTTTGATAAAAGCGCCTTTGAAAACATTGAAACCTTTGAACCTGGCCCAAATGGTAAAATCAAATTAGATTCTGTGAAATGTCGAGACTTGATAGACCTTTTTGATTTTGGTGGCGATGATAGCCAACTCTGTAATACCTTTTTTTATTCCAATGAGCAGGTGCCAAATACTGATATATTGGGTTCTGGTTTTTTCATAGGCCCTGACAGGGTTGTAACTGCAGCTCATGTACTTGAAAAAGCGTTTTTTTACAATATTTTACCCAAAAACCTGATGTTAGTCCGGGGGCACTTTGCTTACAACACTCAAGCCCTATCCATAGAAGTTGAAGAAAATCAACTTTATGTGATGGATCAGGAGACGCTTATTATAAATGACCAGGTGCGTTACGGAGATCCGAATGGTGATATGGCGTGGATAAAAGTAAGGCCCTATCGCAATAATGATATAGAACTTAATTTCAATGGATTTGCGCCAGAACCCATTGCGAAAGGCAAAAAGGTATATGCGCTGGGACATGGATTGGGGATACCTATGAAAATTTCTTTCAACGGAATAATCACGGACGATATTTACAACGGCCGAGCTACCATGTTCACATGCAAAATGCACATACTCCCTGGCAATTCCGGTTCGCCCATATTTGACGCGAACACCCACCAGTTGGTAGGGGTTGTCGGGGGCTTGCATGAAATAATTGCTGTACCAAATCCTCAAGATGACTGTGCTGATCTTTCTATTAATATGAAAGGCCCCTTTAACGGCATAGCCACACACATTAAACCCTTCACAGAATTCTAGTTAAACCTTCAATCTAATGCCTACCTCCAATATCCCGTTCACCTACGCGGTGAGAACGAACAATACCATCCATTTGTACATCCTCATGTACTCAGGATCCACGAGGCCTCAATTTCCCACAGAAGGTACGCTTATTGACAATGTTTTACTCTTTTTGATAAAGCCGCCAGAAGGTACAGGCAGTACAAAACATTTCATGCATTATCCAATTTCCCCGATTAATTTTACAGAAATCCACATTGGTTTCACTTTCAATTCCGGGGTGAAAATTAAAATGATCGATGTGGGTAGTTTGTACGAAGACAGCCAACCGACTCAATCAGGGCACCAGGCATTTGATGTGCCCTATTCTTTTACCAAAAAAATAGATGATGACCATTTTGAGGTCGAATTGGTCATTTTTTCTATCAATCCTGTTAATTTTGACTGCGATCACGGACCGGGAACCGGAATTAAGGACACCAAATCTGTGATAAACACCAACGGCCAGACTTCCACTCCTGAATTCACAGATAAATTTGAATTTAAGGTGGATGACTATTATACCGACCCTGTTGGCGCGTATGAAGTGTCTGTAGGCAACCCACCCAGAAGGCGCTCAAAAACTAAAAATATCAACCATACCCAGGTTCCATTCCCTCCAAGAAGGAGATTGAAAAACCCTTGAAAATTCCAGCGTTTTGCTAGCAAAACCTACCTTTTGCTTTTTGTTTCTTTTATTTCCTTGGCTGCTTTGGCCACAGGAAATAGATACCGCTGCGATCAATAGGCTTTTTCAACACGCCCAAATTATTCATGAGGATTCAGCAGCGGAGGCTCAACAGATTTGCCTAGAAGTAATAGAAAGGTCCAAACAAGCGAATTATTTGAAAGCTCAGGGCGATGCCTACATTATTTTGGGGGCAATAAGTCGGAACCGAAAGAATTTTCCTGAAAGTTACCATTATTTACGACGCTCGCTGGAGATAAGACGTGCCATTGGCGATAGCAACCGGGTAGCGGCGGTATTTATAAACTTGGGCATCAACCTGTTGGAAGAAAGCAAATACGATTCCGCTATTGCTGTAGTTTCCTATGCGATCAAAATTGTTGAAGAACTCTCTAATCCGGCTTACGATGTGCTTGGGAGCGAGTACTTACTCCTCTCCAATATCTTCGATGAATATTTAGAGCCAGAAGATGCTTTAAAATATGCCCGAAAGAGTTTAAGCGCTTATGAAAAAAGCAACCAAACTGTGTTGATTGGCAAGGCATCATACACATTGGCTAACAGATTTATTAGCCTTGGCTTACAGGATAGTGCGCTGATCTATTATGATAAAGCCTTTGGCTTTTTTCAGAACAGATCCCTTGATCCTGGAATTGTTTCCGAAATCCTTATCAACAAGGGTATAATCTATATGCAGAAAGGCGACTTTGCTCCATCAAAATTGATGTACGAAGAGGCCCAAAAAACTTTGGTACAAATGGGCGAAAATGCCGACTGGTTCCACTTTTACCTGAATAAGGGGGAGCTATTTATGGCCCAAAATGATTGGAAAGGAGGGCTTGATTTATTGGAAAAGGCGCTTCCGGAAGACGTGACCGAATTGGATTTTTATGACAGACTGTACCTGTTCGAGAACCTGTCCAACGCCTACGCTCAACTCCAAAAATACGACAGCGCCCACTATTACCAACAAGCCGCGTATGCGGTTCGGGATTCCATATACAACGAAAATAAAAGAAAGGAATTCGTGCGATTCCAGACGGAGCGATACAGGCGTGAAACCGCTCAACAAGCTCTTGAAACCCAACAGGAGGCCTCCAGGGCACGGCTTTTTCTACAGAGTTCGCTGCTTTTGTTGTTGGTGGCCCTGCTGATCGCTTATGCCTATTTCCAGCGCAAAAAAACCTTCAACCTGATTCAAAAACAACAGGAAACCCAGCACCAACAGGAGGTGGACGAACTCATCCAAAACAGCGAAATGCGCTATTTGAGTGCCGGGCTGGAAGGTCGGGAGTTGGAAAAAGAACAGATCGCAAGGGAGCTGCACGACCAGTTGGGCAGCTCACTGGTCACCCTGAGTTGGCAATACGATGCTGTTTTGGAAAATACAGACCGGAATTCGGGCAACTATGACGCCATGCTGCAATTGAACGACTCACTCAGGCGCCTCTATCAGGACATACGACAAATAGCCCATCAACTGGGATCTGGTGTGCTGGAAAGAGCGGGGCTAATCCCGGTTCTGGACGAACTGTGTAAGACCATCCAGGCTGGCGATCGGATAGAAGTCAGCTTTTCACATTTTGGTCTGGAAAACCGCCTTGGATTCAATTACGAGATCAACATTCTTCGCATCATTCAGGAATTGATCAGCAATGTGCTGAAATATGCCAAAGCTACCCAACTCATGGTGCAAATCAATAGGATAGGGGAGGACCTCAACATCATGGTGGAGGACAATGGGGTCGGGTTTGAGCAAAAAAAGGCTTTGCAGCGTTCCGGAGCCGGGCTGCAGAACATCGAAGCCCGACTTAGGAGCCTTAACGGAACACTACAATTTGAAAACCGGCCTATGGGCGGCACTACTGTCATCATCAACATCCCTATGCCAAAACCAGAGACTTTTTATGAGCAAACCCATTAAACTCCTGATCGCTGACGATCATGACATCGTGATCGATGGACTCAAATCCATTCTGAACCCATTTGCCCTGCAAAAACAAAGCCCGGAAAGTATCTCCACGCAATCCAGGTTAACAGAGACCCACCCGTTTCAAATCATGGGCATTGCAGGCACCGGCGAAGGATTGTTGGAACGCATTAAACATTTACCGGAAGTAGATGTGGTGGTGCTGGATTATTATATGGATGGGATGAATGGACTCGATACGGCTATGGAAATCAAAGCGCAGTTTCCTGCGGTCAAAGTTGTTTTGTTTTCGATGGAAGAGTCGGATGTGATCATTACCGAAGCTTTTGTTCGCAACATTGACGGATACGTGACCAAATCGGAGGGCCGGCAACGGCTACTGGATGCTATCAAAAGGGTACACAAAGGTGACCGTGTATTTCCATTGTTGAAAAATGCCAAAGGCGCAAACAAGCCCTGGATGCCGACCAAAAATATACCCGAAAATCAGCATGTACTGTCCAAACGAGAAAAGGAGATTGCCTGCCTGATCGTACATGGCCATACCACCCAACAAATTGCAGATACGCTGGACATCGCTTTCAATACCGTAGAGGTTCATCGAAGCAACATTTACCGAAAGCTGGAGATCAATCGGGTGGCCGAATTGGTCAAATATGCGCTGGAAAACAATTTATGTACCTAGGAGCACCACTAGTGTAATTCCACTATTTGAGGGAATTGTCGGCCCATACCTTTGTAACAGGTTAATTAACCGGCCTTGACAAGAAATGGAGTGCGGCTACTCCTACGAATTCTAAGAATGCCGCTCGCCAAACCGTAATTGCATTTCGGCAATCACACCCAAATTTATTGACCCCACGGCACGCTACTGACACTGCGTCAGCCTGGCCATCTATTGCCTGTCAGTGAGCAAGCGGGATCATTTTTTCACCTGTTTAATGTCTTGCATCATGTTACACTTACTTGCTTTTTTGCTGTTTTTGTTCCCTTCTAACCATATTATTGAACCAACCAATGAAACCGCCCTTCTTACTTGCCCGGAGGTAAGTGGCTTGCAAAAAACCGGAGAAACCACTAATTCAATCAGTTATACCTGGAACGACGACGGAGCCGAATACAAACTTTGGTACACCCGGGCGGAGGACAACTATACCAGTTCTTTCTTTTACGCGTACAGCACAAATTATTCATTCACAGGACTTAGCGCCGGAAGTTACACCTTTTATTTTCAAGCCTTGTGCGGGGCGGAGACGAGCGGGTATATCGGTGTTGAGGACATAATTGGCAACTAAAACAGACCATTTTTTTCTACAACGCCTTTATCCGGTCTTTTACCCATTTTCTGTACACCAGGGGTTGCATACTTTCTGCCGTCATTAAAAGTTCCACTTTCTTTGATTCAGAAACCTTTTTGCCTGCTGATTTTACCGATGTTAGTTTCCGCACGAATTTGGTCCAGTTCAACTCCGCTTTTCTTTTTTCTGTGGACAATGCCTGATTGGCCACATATTTTTCATAGGAAGTGATTTGGGCCAGGAGAAAATTATACTGTTCAGGGTCAAGGATAAAACGGTCGTATGCAATTCTGATCAGGATCGCCCTTCCCAGGAGGTCCAGGAGTGGAGTTTGAAAAATCTCCGGGATCAATTGCAGTTGGGCCTTGTCAAGCAGCCCTTGCTGGTAAAACAATCCTGCTCTTGCCAAATGAATCGTCGGTTGTTGTTTACTTTCTTCCAAATATGGAGCAAATTGTTCGAGAAAGTGTTCCGCCCAAGCTGTTTCATTACAAAGGCAAGCCAGGTTGTAAATATTGAGAAAGCTGGAATACGTTATACGATTGCCCGCCAGCAACCCATCTGACTCTATGCTCAGTTTGTATAGTTTGAGTAATTCGGATTCTATTGGAGAACCTTTGCTTACGAGCGGAATGCCAATATTGATCAGGTGGCGCAACAAGGCATCCTGGTCCGGCTTGGAGAGGATATAAAATTTTTGAGTAAATTCGGATGTCAAGCTATTGAACCCTTGCCCATTCGGTCCTTCCCAATATAGCCTTACCAAAGCATGATACAGATCCAATAAAGGGTGCTTGCCTAAATGTTTGGAACTTTCATCCAGGATTGCTTCCAGCAGCGGCCATTCGTATGAATAGGAATAGAGCTGCTCCCGACCCTTCATTTCTGCAGAATAGCGAAGTTTGGAGATATAGTAATAAAGGTCAAGCTGCTCGGAGGCCTGTCTAAGGTACGGTGGATGATCTTCGGATTTGGGCGTGTCCGGATTGAAATATACCTCGTGGTTTAGCAAACTCAGGCTGAGATAGTGGTTAGCACCTTTGCGTGGGGATGCTGTGATCTCATCGATCAGAGTTTGGGCTTCCTTGCGAAAATAGGCGCCGGTGTTGCGTTCGTCCAATGACCTTACCAGCAAGGGTTGGAACAAAGGGGCCTCCTGCTCGCTGTTGTGCAATATCAATTGCACCACCAGAAACTGCTCGATCTGCTTGCCCAGTCCCGACATCAGGTTGTACAGTTTGGTATCGTTCAGGGAATCTGGCCCAAAACAACGCTTGTAAACGGCTTGCAGCTCGGCCTTTTCCACCTCGAAGGAGGGATGGTATTTGCAAAGGCACCTGAAGTACTTCAAGTACTGCTCGCTGGCCTTGAAAAAAGGCGATTGCAGGAATTTTTCAAAGTCCTTGTATTCATCCGGATGGAGCGCCCGAAGCAGTAAAGGGAGTTTCATTTTACTTTTTTTTTCAACTATTTGGCGGTTCCAGATTGGCGTTTTGAATAGAGGGATTTTTGAGCGATACTGCTTGTAAAATATTGAAAATCAAATTTTTAAAATTGGAAACTAAATCAATGTGGTATGATTTACTTAGAGAAAATGGAAATTTTGGGTGAATGTAAGGAAAGTGTTGATAGTATTCTTGTGGGGTGAATTGTAAGGGGAGGAATTTAGAAGGAATGCATAATGTCCAATGACAAATTATCCGCCTTGTTCAGGCCCGGCTAATATTTCCCAACTGACGCCCCGTAACACCGAAATTTGAAGTCAAAGGATTTTTTTGCACATCAGCCTTCTGAATTTCTCCCTTTATAGTCACCATAGGACACTTCGACATTCACTCATTCCAATATCGTAAAAAATGAAGCACCTATACTTTAGGGACGAAAACAAGAAGGAGGTAAGATCAAACTTGAATGCAGCATGA
>JBJXGO010000139.1:0-2637 GCA_046160345.1 Saprospiraceae bacterium | reverse complement strand
TTTTTGGAACACGGATTGAGCGGATGGGACGGATTTTCACGGATTTATTACAAACTGTGGGCATCGTCGCTGCTTTCTCTTTAAATTTTACCATTCCAATGCTTCGGGAATAGTTTGAAAAATATCCTGCCATCTTTCATTTACTCTGCTCTCTATGGCTTTAATGGCATTCCAAACAGAGGGATGTGGCAACTTTTGAATATATCGTCTAATGGAATTCTTCATATCCATTTTAATAACATCTAACAATAAATTCCTGTCGACCAGTTCGACTTCATAGGGATTCAGAGCTTGCTCAACTTCTTGAACGGATGTAGAAATCACAATCCTACGCAATCTGTCCATTTTGTTGAAATATTCTTGAGCCGCTGCATGCCTTCCTGCTAATAGAAAATCTCGTTCATTCAATGCCAATATTTCCAACGTTTTATCTGCTTTGTTGAAATTCTGTTCTGAAAGCCCTTCATGGATTTCAAACTTCCAAACCTTCATGTTTAACCAGAAAAAATCATCAGGGTCTTCAATTCTGGGGTTGACCTGAGCAATGCTACGGTGAAGAGGCTCCTGCCCGCGAGTAGTTTCATGAACATTGCCTTCGTCATCCATGACGAAGCACTTATCAAGCTTGAGTCCCGAATTGCACTGTTTACAGGCAAGTAAATAATTCGTCCATACAAAAGCAAATTCAGGAAAGAACGATTTGGGATATATATGTTCAATATCATTGGCTTCATTGCCCTCGCAATAATTACAGACATTCACACCCACGCACATTTCCGTTAGAGCCAACTTAATTTGTTCAAAAGCCCTTTTTCCTTCGGCATTTCCTTTGGTCTCCCAGAGAGATTTAGACTTTGCGGCCTTCGCAGAAAAGCCAATTTCCGCGTCCACAAGTGCCTGAAGCCCATCAATTACATCAATTATATTCTGTTCGGTTTGAGACAATGGTCTATCAGATAATCGGAGCATCGGTTGGAAAAATTTGTTGGAGTTCTTGACGTTCGGTTTCTTCTTCACTGCTTATCTTGCCAAAGGCCGAGAGCATATTGAGTTTCCCTAAACGCTCTAATTTTTCGTTTGATTTTTCTGATCTGACGGGCGACTGACCAAACACTTCCGTCCCATAAGCATCCAAAATATTCCCAAAAACCAACCGCTCTTTTTCAACTCCCGTAATCTCTCCCGATTCATGTCCACTACCAGGTGCCGCCAACCGCCAAATGCTCCCTTTTTCACAAGCCCGGCAGACCAAAGGGCTATGGGAAGTAACGATGAATTGAATATTGGGAAAGTATTGGGTGAACCACTGCCCAATTCTAGTTTGCCATGTGGGGTGGAGGTGGGCGTCTATTTCGTCAATGAGGACGACGCCGGGGACAGGGATGAAAATAGCTTCCATTGCATCTGTTTTCAAATTTGCAAACACCATATCTGCGCCATAGTTATCCACTAATTGTCGAATCAATTCAAACATTAGGCTCAGAATTGAACGATATCCATCGCTCATTTGGGTTACTTTAACAGGATTTCCATTGCCGTCCTTAAAAACTACATCCCCATCTAAATCAACACTGTCAAACTGCGCCCCATGCGGGAGCAACCCACTTTTATTAATAAATGATTTGATAGACTGAAAAAGGACTTCCGATTCATTTCTATAAGCCACGTTTGATTCTTCAACTTGATTAGATTGAACACTTTGGGTTTGCTTAATCCGTTTCCTGTCCAATTCCTTAAGCCAATTCAATGCCTCCGTGAGGGCAATGTCTTCGCCGAAAACGCTCAAATGGGGTCCTGCTTTTTTTGGATAGGCAAGATATACCCTGTTTCTCTTTTCATCCCCACCTGTAAATCGACGAAATGGGCCATAAGCAACGGAGAACCATCCTTTGTTTACGCTCCAATTATAATTCAATGGCGAAATCGTGTTAGCATTTGCATTGGTTGTAAGTGAAACGTAGCGATCATTATCTTTGCTAAGTGAAAATAGGTTAATAATGTTTTTGTTTTTGGCAGGTTGGCCTCTTCCTGCGATGTCAACACTCCTATCTTGCAAGATCTCCAATTCAAATTTCCCCGTCAAAGCTCCTTCTCTCAACCACTCGCTCCATATCGGCAGTACGCCACCAATCTCCTCTGGGCCAATTAGGGCCGCGGCTATTGCCCGGACAACACTTGACTTTCCAGCTCCATTATCACCTATTAATACATGCCAGCCCGCAGGTTGTGGGAACTCCATTTCAAAATGACTAATGGAGCGGATATTGTCTATCGTTACTTTTTTGATATACATGTTTGGACTTGTTTATTACGCAAATATACCTTGTGTGAGGGATTTTCACAGTTTTTTTTCAATCATTCACCTTCTTACCATCCCGTTCTGGGGAACGGGGTTACGCCATCACCAGTTGCACCGTCTGCGGTATCCTTTCCTCCAACAACACATTCCGGTTATATTTCAAAAACTCCAACGTCGCACTGTCATAATGCCTCACCGTCACCAATTCAAGGTTGTCCGTAGAAACTACGTCATACCTGCCCGAAACCTCCTCCAAAAAGGGCTTCAACCGCTCGGGTTCGTTGTCCACGCACACCAAAAACTTCATGGCCGTATTTTGCATGAGGTTGATTTTCAGT
>JBJXGO010000138.1:0-11185 GCA_046160345.1 Saprospiraceae bacterium | reverse complement strand
ACCGTCTGGGCTGTGGGCCTGAAACTCAGCGTCGGACTGAATGCAAATACCTCATCTCCAATGCGTTGGCCTGTTTCCCGGAATTGTTCACGATTCCAATCTACATACTCCGTCCGCAGTCCAACATTCAGCACCGCCTTGTTGAATCCAAGAATATTCCCCCGAAATACTGGTTGCACGATATCCACAAAACCACCGAATTGCCTGTTTCCAAACTGCTGCGAGTAGGTTTTCGGGACATCTACCTGAACCCAGGCACATTCGCCGGTTATTTGGGTGCGGATGCCTGGCAGGGTGGAATTGAAATCAATGGCCCATACATTCAACTGGCGTTTTTGATCCAGGGGTATCCCGTCTGCTTCAAATTTGTTATAGACCCCGCCCATGTAGGAAAGGCCAATTTCTCCGATATTACGATTGCGGAAAGTGATTTTGGTGGTTAACAAAGGACTTCCATTAAAATTCTCTTCAAATCTGTTTGGATCGGCCTTGGAGGCGGGCAAAAAGGTTTTATTTTCGGTATTGGCGATAATTTGGTCGTCAAATCCATTGCTCAGATAGGCTTCGTAACCCAATACCCAATCCTGATTTACATATTTACCGAACAAGCCAAAGCCCACATTGCTCCAGGTGGCAGGCAGCATTTGTGTAGCCGAAATCGGCCGATCCACAAAATCCCATTTGGGTCCGTCGTGGTTCTGATTGAAAGCACCGATCGGGTTCATCAAAATGCCTCCGCGTAAGTTGAGCAAAGGGTTGAACCGTAGATCGAGCGAGGCAAATTCAATATTTATGGATTTGGTCCCTTCTTCAAATTCGATTTCAGACAAAAATTTAATTTTTGAATGAAGGGACGAGGACACAAAAAGTGTGACTCGCTGCATTTGAAAGGAATAGCCATCGCTTACACCGTCCGTTTGCAAAAACTCAGTTTTAACCTCAGCATATCCACCCAGGGCGACGGGCATTTTGCCTGCTTGCAAAAAAGGCCGGTTGTACACCGCATCCATGTTAGTTGACAAGTCTGAGGTATCGACAGGCAATCGTGTTTGTGAAGCAACCGATATTGAAAAAATGCCCAGGAACAGGCTGACCAAAGAGAATATTTTTGTCATTTCAGTAAAATGTAGAGGTTTTCAGCATCAGTATGAACCGTGAATGTTTTTAAATCGGCCTCTGCAGGTCCTTGTTTCAATCTTCCACGGTTGTCAAATTCGGAACCGTGACATGGGCATTGGAGATAGTCGCCTTCAGGCTGAACCTCACAACCCTGGTGCGTGCATTCCAGATAGGAAGCATAAAAGTGTTGGCCATCGACTCGGAAAACCCCAATGGGAAAAGGGACTTTGGAGTTTTTGACCACTACCCATTTCCGGTACCGAAGTTCCTTTTTTTGAAGGTACTCAAACGCTGTTTTTGGCACCTGGAGTTGTCCATCTTTGAGTATGCTGGTAGTATATTGGATTCCTTTGCAACCCGCTACGAAAGCATTTGCAATACCTCCCCCAAGGCAAACGAGACAAGTGTTTTTGACAAAATTGCGCCGCTTCATCATAGACTTTCCAAAAAAGTGATGAGTTGTTGTTTTTCCAAACTGCTTAGTTGCTGGAATTTTTCCCGGCTCACGAGCGCTTCCCCGCCATGGTACAAAATGGCTTCTTCGATACTGTGGGCTCGTCCGTCGTGGAGCAGAAAATATTGTCCGCCTTGCGAGTTTTTAGAGAGTCCAAGCCCCCAAAGTGGAGGAGTTCGCCACTCAGAAGTCAGGGCTCGGCCTTCCGTGTATCCGTCGTCGAGATCAGCGCCCATATCGTGCAGCAATAGATCGGTGTAAGGGTATATCCGGCGATTGGTCAGGGCAGCAATTGGCGAATGCCCCGTTTGCATTTCAGGGCGATGGCAGGCGTTGCATTTTATCTGGGAGAATAATTGCTGACCAGCTTCGACATCGGTTGAAGAAGGGTTCCGTTGAATTGGCGCCTTTAGGGTTTGAAGGTAAAAAACCACATCCTGGACAGTAGCGGTGCTAACTTCGGGGTCCATTTCAAGTTGAGAATAGGTATCAAATGGGGCAAAAATGCTTGTTATCCCCATATCCTGATTGTAGGCGTTTGCAGTTTGCTGCAACAGATTATGGACTCCTGCTTTTTTGCCAAAACGACCGATGTATAGCCCGTTCTGGCTCACAGCACCCTCTTTTGGCGTTAAATATTGCGGTAATCCGATCCAATTGGGGCGCCCTGAAATGCCATCTCCATTCGTATCATCCGGGTCTGCCCAGGCAAGCAGATCAGCGTCAGGAACAGCCTCCAGCAGCCCGAGGCCCGTATTGGCAGGCGGGGTAAATTTGCTGAAACTTGCGCCCAAGGGAATATTCTCCGGTTCAAACCCCGGTAGCGCGCGATGTTGAAGTTGGGGGCCGCCCAAATGAAGGAACTGATTGCCGCTTGTGTCAGACTGGCCAAAACGGGTAAGTGTGGTGAATGGGTGTCCTTTGCCGTCACCAGGATGGCATCCTCCACAGGAAGTGGCTATAAATAGCGGTCCCAGGCCTGTTGCTGGCGTGAACACATCGTCATTGAAAGCGATATCCCCGCGCAAAAAACGAAGGTTCTCTGCATTGGTTAAGCCTTCGATCGGGCCGTCCAGCAGTTCTTCCTCTGCTGGCAATGGTGGGAGAATCTTTTCGCAGGAAACCAGGAAGATAAATCCCAGTAATGAAGCAAAAAGAACAAAAAGGAGATGTTTATTCATTGGAACGGACTTGCATTAAATTTCGAATGCTCTAATTTTAATGCAAAGATAATCAAATTATATTTTTAGACAAGACTAAAAATTATTGGTAAGTTTTCCGACCCCTGCGAAAAGCATCTGACGAACTTGTATCCTTAAGAAAACAAAGGCTTGTTGAATCAGAAAAAGCAACAAAATGCCTACCGGTGTTGTCATACCGATAAAGGCTTCGAGCACCCAGTAAATGGCCAGTAGCAGAACCTGCACACCTAAAAAAGCCATCATTAGCCTGAGGAACGCCCTTCCGTTTTTATGGAAGGTTCTCCAGCCGTTTTTAAGGGATGATGAGATCATTGATAGGTTATTGACGAATAAAACCCTGGAAATCAAAGACCAAACCATAAGGATCACTAATCCGGCCAGGTAAATTACTATCAGAAACATGACCGCCCAAACAGCATATTGCTCGGTAATGAAATAGCGTAAAGCAGGCTGAAAGAACATCGCAATGGGAGCCAAAGTGAGCATGGTCCAAAGCAAAGCTATGCCCAAAAATATCAGGCTGATCTTCAAAAACGGAAAAAAGTACTCAACTGCGCCCTGCCAAAATGCTGCTACACCTGCACGTCCGGTATATTTTTCTGAATTGGTACTATAGAGCAAACCGGCATTGATAAATACCGAAAAAATGAGCCAAACGAGCAGCAGCCAACGCAGTTGACCAATTAAGGGCGTTATAGATGCGCCGTGGACCTTTAAAAAGTCAGTCAATACAGTATGGTCGTATTGAGCGAGCAACTTGTTGATTTCCAGAGAGTTCCCAATCGAAGATTCTAACACGCTGTGTGCCTGCATACCCAGGGTGAGGGCAAGACAAAGCTGTATAAAATAAACAATCAGGGCTATCCGCCATTGACGAAGGCCGAATAAAAAACTGCTTGTGTTCATATTTTTATACCAAAAAACCGATGCTTTGCATCAGGTTTTGTATCCAAAAAGTGGCTTTTGCAGCGTATTTCCAAAGCGATACCGTTTCTGGCTTTAGGGTCATGCTGTTGTTGTTGAGGTCAACGTCGAGCCTGATTTTGTACATTGGATCAATTTGTGCCGACACAATTCCAGGGCTATTGTAGAACTCGAATTTTTTTAATCCTTCTTCTCCAGACCAGTTCAATTTCTGTGTGGTCCCGTTTTCAAAAGTCACCAGGAGTTCTATGGGAAAGACCCAATCCCCTTTTCGTTGCACTTCAACCCAGGAATTAGATGCTTGAACGCCGGTACCGTTTTGATAGGTGAATGAAGCAGGCACTTCTCCAAACACGCCCTGTATGGCAGGCCACCGGTCGTTGGAAATATGGGTGACCGCATAGTCCAAAACCTCCGCCCGAAAAATGCCTGTTTCAAAAAGTTCATACACCTTTTGTGCAAACGCGGAATCCGTTACCGTATTCAATTCTTCCTTTAATACCGACATAAAATCTGTGCCTTTTGGGTGTTTGAATTTCCATTTTTCAAAATAGGCTTTGAGGATCTGATCCATTTTTTCCCTGCCAACCAATGCCTCGACTGTGCTTAAAGTAGTAGCGGTCTTACTGTAAATCAATGATTTGAAATTACGGTTCGAAAACTCCCAGCCCGGACGGGCCACGATACCTTCCCGGGGATTTAGCATGGTGGTGTATTCCAATCGGGTGAGTTCACGGTTGTCAAAACAGTACCCGAAAACGTCCAGCAATGATTTTTTTTCGCCAAAAGCGGCATCGATGATCCGATCTTCATAATAAGTGACAAAACCCTCGTCAAGCCAGGCTTCTTCTTTCTCATTGGAAGAAACCATGCCCATAAAGTATTGATGGACAAACTCATGCACCACAAGAGATTCTGTTATTCGGATGTTGGCGGGCATTCCGTAAAAAGTCCCCACAGTGATCAAGGTTGGATATTCCATCAGCCCCGAACGGAGTCCGTGAAATGGAGGGTCCACCACGGTTATGACCGGGTAAGGATATTTGCCAAGGTGTTTGTCCAGGTATTCCAGGGCAAATTTCAACGCATGGAGGTAGCGCGGTCCCAAACTTGCGTGTTCAGGCGGAATCAAAAGCCGGATTTTTACATCCTTCCAGGAATCTTCCTGAACCATAAATCTTGGATATACTGACCAGGCGAAATCTATCACATCTTCTACATGATAATGTCGGGTTATGGTGCCGTTGCGGTTGTCTTTTTCTGCTACCATACAACCGGAGGCTCCCATCACAAATTTTTTATCGGCGGTAATATGCACGTCATAAACACCAAAGTCGGCATAAAATTCGGTAGATCGAAAAAATTGATGGCAATTCCAGCCCCATTTGCCTTCCTTATCTTGCTCAAAAACACCCAATTGTGGAAACCAATGACAAAACAGATAAAAATCTTTGCTGTAACCGGCTCTGGCGATCGTTTTGGGTACCTGAGCACGCCATTTGAGTTTAAATACAGCTGCTTCGCCAGGCAAGATCGGTTTGTCAAGCCTAACTTCCACCACAGATTGGTCCATGGGGTTGCCATCGTCCAATTGGATGTAACGCATGTTGGCGCTCAAATCTCCCGCTCCCTCTTGCTCTATTTTCTCAATATTCAGCCAACCCCACTCCTCCTGAGTTCTTCCCATAAAAGATTGACCAAAAATCTGAGGTGTACCCCTTAAAAACGAAGTTTCTGTGTTTTTGAAGGAGTTGAAATACAAGTACATCCGCAACTGCTGGATGGGTACTGGAGAATGATTGAAAAAACGAATGGTTTGGTCAGCAGCGATAGTTTTGCTGGGGTCGTCGAGTGTCACCCGGATATCATAATTCGCCACCCGGGGGCTTAGTGCTTTTGGGAAAAAAGGGTCGCATTGCCCAAAGCCCGTTTTGGAAAGGAAAAACAGGCAAAAAAATACCGAAAAATAACAATACCGGCTATCCATGTTGCTGTAAATTGATTGCCTGCAAAGGAAGCAAGAATTGCGGTTTTTGTGAGAATAGATTTATTTTAATATCGGATAGCTTAAAAAAAATGATTTCCATACTTAAAAATCATATCTTTGGAGCATGGAATGGAAAAACTATCCTTACGAATTTGATGGCTGGGAGCAATACCTTGCCAGAATTCAATCGAAAAAGTCAATGCTGGATGCTTTGCGCCCACTTCCTGCATCGGCTGTTCAAAACATTAAAAGAAGCATGATGCTTGAATGGACCTATAATTCAAACAGCATCGAAGGCAATTCGCTTACGTTACAAGAAACAAAAATGGTCATAGAAGATGGTTTGACCATCCGAGGCAAATCGCTTAGGGAACATTTTGAAGTAGTGAACCATCAGGAAGCGATTGAGTTTGTTGAACAATTGGCTGGGAGAGACTATCTTTTAAAGGAAGTCGATATTTTAAGCGTTCAAGCCTTGGTCTTGCAAAAAATCGAAAAGGAATTTGCTGGAAGGTATAGAAACACAGGCGTGCGTATCACAGGGGCAAACTTTGTACCCCCCAATGCACTTAAGGTGGATGCATTGATGGACGAATTAATCAGTTGGGTAAACGATAGAACGAATCCATTGGACGCTGTTATCAAAGCCACTATTTTCCATCATCGCTTTGTTTGGATTCACCCATTTTTTGACGGGAATGGAAGAACCGTTCGGTTGTTGTTCAATCTCTTGTTGATGAAAGCTGGTTACCCTCCTGCCATCATCTTAAAAAACGATCGAAAAAAGTATTACGATGCTCTAAATCAGTCCAACAGTGGCGATTATGGAAAATTGTTTCTGTTGGTTTTACAAGCTTTAGAACGTTCACTTAATATTTATTTGGGCAATTTTACCAATACCTACGAGGATTACCAACCTATTCCCAATATCGTAAGCGAACCAGATTTTCCATACAATCAGGAATATGTTAGTTTGCTGGCCAGGCGTGGAAAAATTGACGCCTTTAAGGAGGGCCGGATATGGCTAACTAGTAAAAATGCAGTTCTAGGTTACATGGAATTGCGTCAACGGAAGCGGCAGAAAGGGGCAGGCATCCCAGTAACCTAGTCGAGGCAAAGTGATAATAATGGTTTTGGCCTTCACAATCATTTGGTTATGAAGCCATTCAAACCACTTTCAAACGAGTCATCAGCCCATCAGTTCATCCATATCTGGCAGTCTGCCAAATTTCTGAAGCGCAGCAAAATGTGATCGAAGCGCCTTGCCAAAGGATTTGTGTTCCAGGTAGGGGACGTTGAATTCAGAAGCGGTGCGTTCCACTATGGTTGCAATTTTCGGATAGTGAACATGACAAATTTTTGGGAAAAGGTGATGCTCCACCTGATAATTCAATCCGCCAACATACCATGACAAAAGCCAGTTTTTCCGGGAAAAATTTACGGTGGTATTCATCTGATGGATCGCCCAGTCGTTTTCAATAACTCCATGGTCATTTGGCAGCGGGAAAGAGGTTTCCTCAACGGAATGGGCCAGTTGGAAAATGATCGTCAAAATGACGCCGCAAATAACATGCATCAACAAAAAGCCTGCTAATATTTCTAAAACAGGAACGCCCATCAGTATAGGCAGGCCCAAAAAAATTGAGAAATAGACTATTTTAACACCAATGATCTGTGCAAATAGCACCCTGTTTTGAGCACTTGTGTTTTTGTTGAGCCCCATGCGCCGATACCGGTAAAACTGTACAAAGTCCTTTCCTACTGCCCAATAGAGGGTTGTTAAACAATAGATAAAAATAGCGTACACCGATTGATAGCGATAGGACGTTTTCCTTTCCGTGTGAGGCGAAAAACGTAGCCCTGGCTTATCAGACACATCATCATCATAGTGCGTAATATTGGTAAAGGTGTGGTGCAAATTGTTGTGCTGCCATTTCCAATTGCTCACCGCCCCACCCAAAAGAATCAGTGAATAACCCACGAACTCATTGATTCGTGGATTGGCCGAATACGCGCCATGGTTAGCGTCGTGCATGACACTCATGCCTACTCCAGCCATGGCCAGGCCGATCAATGCCCATAAAATTAAGGACCAAAGGAATGGAGGTTGAAGCCATACGATCAATGCCAATGGTATCAAATAACAAGAAACCAGGATAATGGTCTTGATCACTACACTTGCATTGGCGTGTTTGGACAAGTTGTTTTCTTTGAAATAAGAATCTACCCGGGTATGTAACGTGTTGTAGAACTGGGATTTGTCAAGGCTTACAAAGCGGAGTGGCTGGAGAATCGCCATAAAAGAAAAGAAATTGTTGCGCTATATCAGCGACAGGAGTGAAACATTAATGCACAATATACCGCTTTATTCAGGAATGGGGAAGCGTTTTCGTGATAACCGTCTTTTTGTGACAAATTTTTCTTGACTTGTCTGGGTGCTTACAATCCTTGCATGCAGCATAAAGCAACATTTCAATGCCACTTAGATATTCGTCGGTGAATAATTTATTTGCCCTTTTTCATGCCTCCACCTTTCATGCCTCCACCTTTCATCTTCGATGATCCAGGCTTAGGGGATAAAAATCGGTTCTTGTTTTTGCTGAAATCACTCACCGTATTCTTCTTTGGAGCGACGAGTTTCGGCTTTTTGGGTTCGGATGGCTGTTCGTTGGAACCTGGGTCGTTTTTTTCTTCTGACATGACTGGATGATTTGTGTGATCTTTATTTGAAGATGCAAAACTACTAAAAATTGGATTTAAGTGCTTTTTTAAAGCGATGCCTTGCAAAACAGAAGGAAACAAATGCTATGAATTGACCCTGCATTCAATTTCAAAACGCTGATGATTTCCGCATTTGGACTACTTTCACCTTTTGAAATCAATAATTCCTATGCACCAACCGATCCTTCACCATCTCCTTCAAAAAGAACTCGTCACTTCAGAAGAGACCGAAAAAATCGAATACTTTGAGTCAAAGAAATCCTTTTCCCTGCACTGGGAATTGAAAACCCTGCTTTATCTGGGTGTTTTGCTCCTGAATATTGGCCTTGGCTTTTTGATCTATGAAAACATAGAGACCATCGGTCATGCAGTGATTATTGTACTGATCGGAGCCTTGAGCATGGCATGTTTTTGGTATAGCCTGAGGCATCGGCAGCCCTTTTCAATGGGCGAAGTGAAAAGCCCAACGCCTTATTATGACTATATTTTGTTGCTGGGCTGCCTCACTTTTCTGATCATGGAAGGCTATTTGCAATATCAGTATGGGATATTTGGGACGCGCTACGGTCTGGCGACAATTATTCCAATGTTGCTCTTTTTTGCACTTGCTTATTGGCTCGACAACCGGGGCGTTCTTTCCATGGGTATCACTGCACTGGCTACCTGGCTGGGCATCACGGTGACACCGCAGGAGCTGCTTACCCAAAATGATTTCAACAGTGCAAACATCATTCAGACAGGCGTACTCTTGGGTTTAATACTCACAGTTGTTCCTTTTATAAGTGAGCGCAGAAACCTCAAAAAGCATTTTTCGTTGACCTATCTGAATTTTGGGGTGCATATTCTGATGATTTCAACGCTGGCGGGAATGATGGGTATAGGGCCAAGTTTCTTGTATTTTCTTTTGTTGTGCCTGAGTGTTAGTTTTTTCATCTGGTATGCCCGAACGCGCAATTCCCTTTACTTCCTGACCGTAGCGGTGATCTATGGATATATTGGGCTTACTTATATGCTTATCACCAACACCGTCAATTTGGATTTGGCGGTAATGTTTTACCCCATGTATTTTGTGGCATCCTGTGCCGGGGTCATTATTTTCCTGGTGAATCATAAACGCTTCATTAAAAAAGACCAACCATGATCGCTTACAATAAAGATTGGTTAGACGCGCTGCTGACCAAAGATGCTGCCCAAAAATGGCATCAAAAAGGGCTGCTTTCTGACGAAAAATGGCAGGCAATTCAAGATCAACATCCCTCTAATTTTTATTCTCCGAACCTATTTGTCCGAATCGGGCTGGCAATGTTCACCCTGATCCTATTAAGCTCGGCCGCCGGGTTGGTGGCGTTATTCGTTGAGCCTGACTCTGAACTAGCCTTCTCGATCTTCAGTTTATTTTGGGGCCTTGTTTGTATTTTTGTACTGGAGCGCATGGTCATTCAACCAGGGCGGCATTATGGGAGTGGGATAGACGATATGCTGCTTTATGTGGCAATCGGGGCACTACTTACAGGCTTGTGCTTTTCTTTGGATTATTCCACACCCAGTTTGGTCTATTACATTATTGCATGTCCGTTTTTGGTGCTGGGTAGTTTCCGATACCTGGATAGATTGTTGGCCCTGGCAGCTTTTATCTGCTCCATGGCCATTGTCCTATTGGTGGTCAAGGAAATTCCCAGATTGGCCTTGTACTTACTTCCATTTTCGGGGATGTTGTTTTCGGGAGCAGTCTATATTTTTGCTAAACAAGCACAGACGCAATACACCCAGCGGCACTGGCATGGTATATTGACGGTGCTGGAATTGCTGTCGCTGATTATTTTTTATGCCAGCGGCAACTATTGGGTGGTGCAGCAGGCAGCTGAAAGCTATTTCCAATTAGAATTGGTGCCAATGGCCTGGTTTTTCTGGGCATTCACGATACTAGTGCCTTTTATATATATTTTTCAAGGCTTGCGCCGAAAAGACCGACTAATTTTGGATGTAGGATTGGTCTGTATAGCGGCGGCAGTTTTTTCATTTCGGTTTTATTTCCATGTGATGCCCTTAAGTTGGGCCACCGTGATCGCTGGAGTTGTACTGTTCGCAACGGCCTATTTTTCCATTCGTTATCTGAACCAACACGAAGGTAAATATACTTACGACTTGGACGCTGAGACCTCTATATTGCAGGAGATCCAGCAGCAACTCATTGAGCAAACCATCGTCAATCAGCCGGGGGTAACACCCGGGCAAAAGGGCGGCTTTGGCGGCGGGCAGTTTGGTGGTGGAGGGGCAGGTGCGGATTTTTGATGCTGGATTTTGAACACGGGTATATGCTGCACAAATTTTCATTGCGCATCAAATCGAAAATCTATGGTTCTAAGTCCTGCTTGCATCTATTGTATTTAAGCCAAAAAAACAATAAAAAAATTACTGGGCAAATTCTACCTTTGCCCTCCGAAATGAAAAAACGAACCCAACGTACTTCAATTCGGTAATGCCGGAATCTGGTTTTTTGAACCAGTTTCCGGCATTTTTTTAATCGAAACATTTGTGCCCCCTGTACCAAGGCTTCGGCGGCTAAACAATTGAATCAATGCGTGATACATCCATTCAATCCATACTGATCATCGGTTCTGGGCCAATAATCATTGGCCAGGCCTGCGAATTTGATTACTCAGGCACTCAGGCCAGCCGCTCTTTGCGCGAAGAAGGCATCAAAGTGAGCCTAATCAACTCAAACCCGGCCACTATCATGACCGATCCGGTGACCGCAGATCATATTTACCTGCGGCC
>JBJXGO010000137.1:0-3542 GCA_046160345.1 Saprospiraceae bacterium | reverse complement strand
CAGCGGAAATGGTACTTAAATAAAAAGCGCAATATTCAGCAGGGGTTTGTAATGTATACCATGCTGGCCACGGCGTTCATTGATTTGAATTTTGCCGTATTTAGCGGAACCTTGTTTTTCTACCTGGCAAAGCGATTTTGGACCATAAGTGATGTTGAAATCAACTTAACGGACAATATTGAGCCAAATACAGAGATTCCGAGTCTTACCTAATATTGGGTAACCACCTTCTTAATTTAACTAACTCGATTCCTTTATGAACCTGCTAATTGCCCTTGTTTTCGTGCTCGGCTATGCCGCTATAGCTTTCGAACACGCCATTAAAATCAATAAAACAGCCAGCGCCCTGCTTACAGGGGTGCTTTGCTGGACGATTTACATTCTGGGAAGTGAAAACCCGCACCTGGTAGCTGAACAGCTTCCCGAACACCTGGGGGAAATAGCCGGTATCCTGTTTTTTTTACTGGGCGCTATGACCATTGTAGAACTCATTGACGCTCATGATGGTTTTGACGTGATCACTGCCAAAATCAGTACTACAGATGTACGCAAGTTGCTGTGGATCGTTTCAATCCTTACCTTTTTCCTTTCAGCTGTACTCGACAACCTTACCACAACCATCGTGATGGTCTCCTTGCTGCGAAAATTAATCAGCGATAAAGAAATCAGGTTGTTTTTTGTCGGGATGGTCATTCTTGCGGCAAATGCCGGTGGAGCCTGGTCGCCAATTGGCGACGTGACAACCACCATGCTCTGGATCGGGGGACAATTGAACGCAACCCCTATGATCACAAAGTTGATCCTTCCCAGTCTGATTTGCCTTGTTGCGCCCCTTATCCTGCTATCTTTCACGTTGAAAGGAAAAACAGAAAAAGCAGCCGTTCCCCCGAAAAAAACAAAAGACGGTACCACACCATTCGAGCAAAACCTTGTCTTAGGGCTTGGATTAGGCGCTTTGGTATTTGTTCCTATCTTCAAGACCATCACACACCTCCCTCCTTTCATGGGGATGTTGTTCGGGTTGGGAATCTTATGGGTTATTACCGAAATTATTCACAAAAGCAAAAATGATGAAGACAAAGACCATTATTCCGTGGTTCATGCCCTAAGGAAAGCAGATGTGCCCAGTGTCCTTTTTTTCCTGGGCATCCTGATCTCAATTGCAGCACTTCAATCTACCGGGCAGCTGGCTGCTTTGGCACTTTATATGGATGAAAAGATAGGCAATACGAATGTAATTGTGATGTCTATTGGGTTACTTTCTTCTATTGTTGACAATGTCCCGCTCGTTGCCGGGGCCATGGGCATGTACAGCCTGGAAATTTTCCCGACGGATCATTATTTCTGGACTTTCCTGGCCTATTGCGCCGGAACGGGCGGAAGCATATTGATCATAGGGTCGGCTGCTGGTGTTGCAGCAATGGGGATGGAAAAAATTGATTTTTTCTGGTATCTGAAAAAAATAGCCTGGTTGGCCTTGATTGGCTATTTTGCCGGAGCCATGGCATTTATTTTACAAGCGCAAGTGCTCGGTTAGTTCAAACTGCTGTTTTGAGAAATACCGCGCGGTTTTACCTCTAACTATGATCTCAAGATCAATATACTCACTGATGTTTTTAGCGATGTTCCTTACCAGTTCGACCGCTCAAAACACCCGTTTAAAAGACCATAACCGCATTGGTTGGATGGCAGGCTTTGCCAGCTTCAAGTTTAACCAGGATCTGGGACTTCATCTTGAATACCAATGGCGCAGGGAAAATTTTGTGACCAATTGGCAGCAAGGCCTCCTGCGGCTGGGTCTCAACTATCAGCTGGCGCCCAAAGTCCAGCTTCGCCTTGGTTACGCCTGGATTGAAACTTTTGCCTATGGCGATTACCCGATCAACAGTTTTGGAAAAGATTTTACAGAACATCGGGCTTTCCAAATGGCCACCCTGACCGACAAGCCGGGACGCATGGATGTGTCGCACCGATTCTTACTCGAACAACGCTGGATAGGCCGCTACAAATCCATGGAAGCCACCCGCGAAGACGAGTATTTTTTCGTCAACCGCTTGCGATATTTGTTCAGGATACAATATCCATTGAAAGGCAAAACCCTGGATGTCAAGGAGTTATATGCAGCAGCTTACGATGAGATCATGATCGGCTTTGGCAAAAACGTGAACGAAAACGTGTTCGATCAAAACCGTGTAGGTTTGCTGATTGGATATGTATTCAATAAAAAATTTCGTATCGAAGGAGGTTTGATCAACCAGATCGTCCAACTCCCTCGGGAAATTACCCTGCCGGACAATCCTGTTGGCCGAAACCTTTTCCAGCATAATACAGGCTTCATCATAAATGCTATATCCAGCATAGATTGTAGCAAAAGCGGCAAATAATACCGCTCTACCTCCAATTATTTCTGAAAAGCAAGAAAGTTTTATAAAGGATGGATTTAACCTGCTGCTGTAAAGTAGCGGGTTTTTTATTTTAAAAAAAACTGCTTCGGTTCGTGTTTTTTTCAACCTTTGCCAACTGCATCACGAACAAAACAAAATGGCTCGTTCTACTTCAACATCAGATAATCCCGATTCCAAACCACTCCTTTCTACGCGCAGTATTTGGAATATGAGTGTAGGTTTCCTTGGCATACAGGCAGGGTTTGCACTCCAAAACGGCAATGCCAGCAATATTCTCCAGCGTTATGGCGCCAATGTAGAGGAATTGCCCAACTTTTGGCTTGTTGCTCCAATTATTGGCATGATCGTGCAGCCTATTATCGGCTATTACTCCGACCGCACCTGGAACCGCTGGGGTCGCCGTAAACCATTTTTCCTTGCCGGAGCAATAGCAGCCTGTTTTGGCATGATGCTTATGCCCAACGCCGGAATATTGACTGCCCTGCTTCCACTTGTGCTTATGGGCGCCGGAATGTTGATGGTCATGGATGCTGCTTTTAATGTGGCTATGGAACCGTTCAGGGCTTTGGTGGCCGATAAACTCCCGTCCTCCCAGCGAACCCTGGGATTTTCAGCACAAACCGCCCTTATTGGCATCGGTGCAGTAGTCGGTTCGTGGCTACCCTGGTTTTTGGCAAAAAAAGCAGGAATTCCTGATACAGCTACAGAAGGCCTGGTGCCGGAAAACGTGAAACTCTCTTTTTATATCGGAGGGGTCATTTTGTTTGCGGCCATCCTTTGGACGGTATTGACCACCAAAGAATATCCGCCCGAGGAGCAAGCCCGGTATGCTGGGGAGCCTGAGGTAAAACAGACAAAAGGTGGTATCGCTACCATTATGGAAGATATGGCCAATATGCCCAAAGCGATGCGGCAGTTGGGACTTGTACAATTTTTCTCCTGGTTTGCCCTGTTTTCAATGTGGGTATTTACGTCGCCGGCAATTGCACACCATGTTTATGGTTGCGCCATTGAGGACAGGACTTCGCAGGCATTTAGCGATGCAGGAAATTGGACGGGAATAATATTCGGTGTTTACAATGGCGTTTCGGCCATTTTCGCTTTGTGCCTGCCTTTTATCGCCAGCCGTATTGGCCG
>JBJXGO010000136.1:0-25572 GCA_046160345.1 Saprospiraceae bacterium | reverse complement strand
ATCAAAGAAATCACGACCCTTGGGTTGTTTGCGGCCTGTGATCGCACAGATTTTTTGACTAAGCAACAAATCAAGCGGAGTGTACCGAATGCTGGCAAATACGTCAAAACGGTTGAGGAAATAACTTTCAGGATTGAAGGCAAAATGCTGGGGCTCAGTATCCAGGTTAATCAAAATTCTCGCCTCTCGATGACCACTCAACCCAGTGTCGAAAAGTAATCCTGGGAAGCGGATATAACAATGGTAGGCACCACGGACTATGTTGCGCATTTCGATTCGGTAGCCTTCGCGTTCCAAACCCTCCTGGACAAATTGGGCCACTGTTCCAAAATCATTTTCTGAAAGATCGAAATTATCAAAATCAAGGTCTTCTGAAAAACGATGGTTGTCGTGTACAATACGCAGGCAGGTGCCTCCAAGAAATGCAAATTTCTCTGCGAATGGACTCGTAAAAACGAGTTCGAGGATTTTATACTGCAAATATTCCCGCAGCAAAAACGCGCCATGTCCATGCAAATTCGCAGGGTACGCCTTTTGTATTTCAGACAATTGCATCATGTTCTGACAAAAATTTCAACAAGGATTTTCCCCTGTTATTCAAGGATTTAGAATCAAAAACAGACAGATAACGTTCGAGATCTTCTGCGGAAAACTTTTCCCTTAGTTCAAAAAAACTGAGCCGCAGTTCGTGGAAATGCGCCGCGTCGGACAGTGCGGGTCGAAGATAAATCAAGTCGAGCAGAGCCTTGGCAGGATCAGCCACTTTGAAGCGAAAATCACCGAATGCCTCCAGTTGGTACCCAAAAAACAAATCAGGCTTGAGGTGCAGCCATGAAAAATTCCCAAGCGGCGTCTGAAACGATTGCGTTTTCAGGGTTGAAACAGAGGTGATCGTAAATACACCTTCCGGAATAAGCCCGTGCCAACTGAGCGCAGATTGTAGCGAGATATATGAAGGGGAATAAATTCGGTTTGCAATGAAAAACAACTCAGACTCGCCGGCAACAGGTCGCTCTGTAAAGCGATAAAAACCGTTCCTGATCTTTGTCAGATATCCGGCACGTTGCCAACGCGTGAGGGCATTATGGTCAAAGCCCGGAAAGGCTTTTTCCACCTCTTCAACGGGCACTACTGGCCACGATCCGAATGTTTTCTGAAATGTGAGAAAATTCAATATTTTTCTATTTATCTGCAAATATACAGATTTTTAGAAACAAAAAAATTTTCAGGTAATTTAATAACCAAGCCCTGTCCACATTGACCACATTTTTCACAACGCCTGCAACTCCACCAATTTCCGGTAATACCCACTCTGCCGCATCAGGCTCTCGTGGGTGCCCCGCTCTACGATCCTTCCCGCATCCATCACGATGATCTCATCGGCGTGCTGCACCGTGCTTAGGCGGTGGGCAATGACCAGTGCGGTGCGGTTTTCCAAAAGCCGTTCGAGCGCGGCTTGCACCAGTTTTTCTGATTCAGAATCAAGCGCGGAGGTAGCCTCGTCAAGGATAAGAATGGGCGGATTTTTCAGCAAGGCACGGGCAATGGTGAGGCGCTGCCGCTGTCCGCCACTGAGTTTAGAGCCCCGGTCACCGATATTGGTGTCATAGCCTTCAGGGAGTTGGATGATAAATTCGTGGGCATTGGCGGCCTTTGCGGCTGCTTCGACGGGTAAATTGGGACTTAGGGCCGTACCCGCCTTCGCCAAGGCTTCGGCGGGTAAATTGGAGCTTAGGGTTGTACCCGCCTTCGCCAAGGCTTCGGCGGGTAAAGAAAACGCGATATTATTTCGCACCGTGTCATTAAACAAAATAGCCTCCTGGCTCACAATACCCATCAGTGCCCGTAAGTCGTGCAAGCGCAGGCCACGAATGTCGCTTCCATCCAATAATATTTGCCCTTCCGTTGGGTCATAGAAACGCGGCAGTAAATCTGCCATCGTGCTTTTGCCTGCACCGGAAGCCCCCACCAGGGCAACTATTTTCCCTTTTTGGATCTCAAGGTTGATGTTTTCCAATGCGCCGCGCTCGGCGTTTGCATATTGGAAAGAAACATTTTTAAATTCGATTTTCTCTCTAAAATCATTGATTACCAAGGCATTGTCCGCGTCCTGAATGGCAACGGGCGCATCCAGCACAGCCTCTACCCTTTCCAGTGCGCCCATGCCTTTGCGTATGCTGTAGGTAGCTGCTGAAAAGGCTTTGGCAGGCTCTGTAATGGAGTAAAAAGCGTACAAGAAAGTAATAAAAATTGGTCCGGTAATATGCCCGGCAAAAACCTGTTTGGCGCCGTACCAAAGCAAAACCGAAGCAATAGCGATGCCCAAAAACTCCGACAGCGGTGAGGCCAGGTCACGCCGCCGGGAAAGTCGCGTAAGGGTGCGCGCGTAGCCATCGTTTTCCCGTGCGAAGCGTTCGCCTTGCCACTGTTCAGCATTGAACCCCTTAATAATACGCAGTCCTCCCAAGGTCTCTTCCACGAGCGACATGACCATACCCAAGCGCGATTGAGCTTCCCCTGATTGTTTTTTTAAACTCTTCCCGATACCTCCAATGATGATACCGCTAAAAAGCAACAGCCCAAATACAAAAGCCGTCAGGGAAGGCGACACCCACAACATGTAAGCAAGGCTGCCCGTGATAACAATTGGCTCACGCACAAGGGCTTCCATCACGCCCATAATGCTCCATTCTACCTCCTGCACATCGGCAGAAAAACGGCTCATGAGGTCGCCCTTTCGTTCTTCAGAGAAAAATGAGAGCGGCAATTCGAGCATTTTCCGGAGCATTTTCTGGCGCAAATCGCGCACGACGCCGTTGCGCACCGGTGCCAGAAAATAAAGGGATAGGTACCTGAACAGATTTTTGCCCAAAAAAGTGAGTACCAAAAAGCTGCACACGATGAGCAAAGAGCCCTCGCGACCGTGGTCGATCAGCAATTGCTCAAAGAAGGTGTTAAGAACGTCGGAGGGGTTCTTAACGTCGGAGGGGTTCAGAACCCCTCCGACGTTAGGTTGAACCCCTCCGACGTTAGGCCCCGAAAAAAGTATCTGCAAAAACGGCAACAATGCCGGAATGCTCACAACCACAAACAACGACATCAGGATGTTGCAGGCTATGGCGAGCGTAAGTAAGCGTTTGTAAGGAAGGTAATAGCGTAGAAGTCGGAGCATTTCAATGTTTTGTAAAACCATGCTTGAACAGCGACCGCATTGCCAGCAGCATACTTACCAGTGACAAAACCGCCCCCATCAGGAACGGCGCGCCCGCGAATTGAATGGCCGAATCAGGTGCCGTAAACTGTGCAAACAAATTGGTCATCAATAAGGGGCCAACAATAGAAGTCAGACTGACCAGGCTGGTGAGCGCTCCCTGCAGCTCACCCTGTTCATTGGCAGGCACCTGTCCCGAAATAATGCTTTGCAGCGAGGGGCCCGCCAATCCTCCAAAAGCAAACGGGATCATAAAGGCAAACATCATCCAGCCCTGGCTGGCAAAGGCAAACAATACAAAACCAAAGGCGTAAAGCCCCAAACCAATAAACACAGAGTTTCGCTGACCAAACTTGGGGATGAGTACCCGTGTCAGGCCTCCTTGAACAATGGCTGTCATAAGGCCAACAAACGCGAGGGAATAACCAACCCAACGTTCGTCCCACCCAAATTTTTTCATGGTTATATAGGTCCAGGTGCTTTGATTGGCATGACCCGCGATATAAATGCAGATAAGGGATGCTACTAAACTCAAAATGACAGGATAGCGGCGCAAATTGAGCAAAGAACCGATGGGATTGGCACGCCGCCAATTGAAAGGACGGCGGTTTTCAGGTGCGAGTGATTCTGGAAGGATGAAATAACCATAGAGCCAATTGAGCATGGCCAGTCCGGCTGCAGCAAAAAATGGTGCGCGAATACCAAAATGATACGATACGATGCCCCCAATGAGCGGGCCAATGATAAACCCTACCCCAAAGGCCGCACCTACGAGACCAAAGTTTTGGGCTCGTTTTTCTACAGGGCTCACATCAGCAATGTAAGCCATGCCGGAGGTAAAACTCGCCCCTGTGATACCTCCCAAAACCCTACCCAGAAAAAACCACCAGATACTGGGGGCAAATCCCTGGATCACAAAGTCAATGCTAAATGCAAATAAGGAAGCCAAAATGACAGGTCTGCGCCCAAAGCGGTCGCTCAATCCGCCAATAATAGGCGAAAACAAGAATTGCATCGCCGCATAGGTGAACATCAGCACGCCACCCCACCGAGCAGCTGTACTCAGGTCGCCGCCCGTCAATTCTTCCAACAATTTGGGTAAAACCGGAATAATCAATCCAAACCCGATGACATCAATGAGCATCGTGATGAAGATGAAGATTATTGCAGGAGTGCGGGACTGTGCCATGTGGTTATAATTCCACGCTCTTGAAATCCCAGGTATTCAGAAAATTCGTCGTGAAATTACCTTCCAGAAAATCTTTGTTGCGCATCAAACGTTGATGAAACGGAACGGTGGTTTTTACGCCTTCCACCACAAACTCGTCAAGCGCGCGCTCCATCTTTTTAATACATTCATCGCGGGTACGGGCACGGCAGATGATCTTAGCGATCATCGAATCATAAAACGGCGGTATCGTATAGCCTGAATAAACATGGGTGTCCACACGCACTCCATGACCTTTTGAGGAGTGAAAGGAAGTGATCTTGCCTGGGCTTGGCCGAAAATCATTAAATGGGTCTTCGGCATTGATGCGGCATTCAATGGCGTGCATTTCAGGGAAATAGTTTTTTCCCGAAATAGGTAGGCCAGCCGCAATCTTGATTTGCTCCTTAATAAGGTCAAAATCAATCACTTCTTCTGTAACGGTGTGCTCTACCTGAATCCGCGTATTCATTTCCATAAAATAGAAATTGCGGTATTTGTCCACCAAAAATTCGATCGTGCCTACCCCTTCGTAATTTATAGCGTTACAAGCTTTTATGGCCGCTTCGCCCATTTTTTCGCGAAGCTCGGGCGTCATGAATGGCGAAGGACTTTCTTCCACCAATTTCTGATGACGGCGTTGGATGGAGCAATCGCGCTCTGAAAGGTGGCAGGCTTTGCCAAATTGGTCGCCAGCTACCTGAATTTCAATATGCCGTGGTTCCTCGATATATTTTTCCATGTAGATACCGTCGTTTGTAAACGAAGCTTTGGCTTCTCGACGCGCCGTATCCCATTGGCTTTCAAACTCTTCCGGTTTCCAGACTATCCGCATACCCTTACCGCCGCCACCTGCGGTGGCTTTCAATATGACCGGATATCCTATATCGGCAGCGGTTTTCAAGCCTGCTTTCACGTCGGTCAGCAAGCCCGGGGTTCCTGGCACACAAGGTACTCCCGCTTTGACCATGGTATCCTTTGCCGTGATTTTGTCGCCCATAGCCCGTATTTGGTCCGGGGTTGGTCCGATAAACTTTACGCCATATTGTTTGCAAACTTCGGCAAAGGCTGCATTTTCAGAAAGAAAGCCATATCCAGGGTGTATGGCGTCGGCATTGGTGATTTCTACCGCAGCCATTATGCGCGGCACGTTGAGGTAACTTTCCGCTGAAGAAGGCGGGCCGATACAAACGGCTTCGTCAGCAAACCGTACATGAAGGCTGTCACGATCGGCAGTAGAATATATCGCCACCGTTTTGATGCCCATTTCTTTACAAGTCCGAATGACCCGAAGGGCAATTTCTCCTCTATTCGCTATGAGTATTTTTTTGAACATTTTACGAAACGATGAAAAACAAACTATGAACAATGAACGGTGGATAGAACAAGTCGATTTCCATGGCCTGTTCATCGTTCATTATTTATGATTGAAAACTCAGACGGCCTCCAACATGAACAGGGGCTGTTCGTACTCTACCGGGGAGGCATCTTCAACAAGTATTTTGACGATCTTTCCCTTTACTTCTGACTCAATTTCATTGAAAAGCTTCATTGCTTCTATGATACAAACCTTAGTACCAACGTCCACTATGTCGCCGATTTTGACCATGGGTGGTTTGTCAGGGCTTGAGCTTCGATAAAAAGTACCGACCATGGGCGACTTGACGGCAATAAGTTTAGCATCATCTGCGAGCGACGCGGCTGGCTGCTCCGCCTTTGGCTGAGGAGCTAGCGGCGCGGCTTGAGGCGCAGCAGCAGCAGGTAAAGCGACCGCTACTGGTGGAGGCGAGGCTACCACTATGGGCGTCCCGGACTCCGTATTTGAGCCTTGATTACGGATGGTTATTTTGAAATCACCCTCCTTGAGGCTGATTTCAGAAATTTTGTGTTTGCTCACCATTCGGATGAGCTCTTGTATCTGATTGAAATCCATGATGTTGGCAGGTTGATTGTCGTGTTTTTCATGTTGTTTCATGCGGCAAAGGAAAGAAGATTTTAGGTATCAGATTTATTTTGCTACATTAGACAGTATTCCGAATGGCAGTTTATGTGTAGATGTAGTGGTTTTTTTCGTGCTTCAGGGTGCTTTTGCAGACATAATGGGCTGATTTATTGCAAAAAAGGGACTAAGCAGGTCGGAATAAGATTAACCCCATGTACAAAACCGCTATTGGGTAAAGGGTCTATTATTCACATTGGCCACATTAAACCCCCGGATCAACAAAGGGCAACTTAGTTACCACCGCTTCGAGTTTCTTGCCTCCAACATTTATGTAAATTTTAGAGCCCAACTCCGCATTTTTTACTTTCACATAGCCCGTACCAATGGGCTTTTCAAGCGTAGGGGAATGGGTTCCTGAGGTGACCACCCCTATTTTTGCGCCGCGGCGGCTCTCGATCTCATATCCGTGTCGGGGTACGCGCCGTTCGTCGAGCACAAAGCCGACCAAACGCCGCTTTACGCCTTCCGCTTTTTGCTTTTGAAATTTTGCCTTTGAGGGAAAGTCAGCAGCTTTGCCAAGCTTGGTGATCCATCCCAGGCCTGCTTCGAGCGGACTGGTTTTGTCGTCAATATCATTGCCATAAAGACAGTAGCCCATTTCAAGGCGAAGTGTGTCACGTGCGCCGAGGCCACAAGGCTTGATACCGTGTTTTTCGCCAACCTTGAACACCTTGTCCCAAATTTTAGGCAAATCCTTATTGCGGGCATAAATTTCAAAGCCACCTGAACCAGTGTAGCCGGTGGCAGACACGATCACATTTTTACAGCCTGCAAACTTGCCGCGCCGGAAAGAGTAGTAGTCAATGCTGCCCAAATCAATATCGGTCAGCTTTTTAAGCGCTTCCACCACTTTAGGCCCTTGCACTGCAATCAAGCCAGTTCTGGCAGAAATGTTTTGCATTTTCACCTGAAAACCACGCGACAAGCGTTTGAGCCAACGCCAATCTTTGGTCTCATTGGATGCATTCACCACCAGCATAAAGGATTGTTCTCCTGCAACAGTCATTTCAGGTGCGTCATCGAGTCGATAAACCAGAAGGTCATCCACAATGCCGCCTTTTTTGTTGGGCAAACAGGAGTACTGGATTTGGCCGGGCTGTAGTTTTGACACATCGTTGCTGGTTGCGCTTTGAAGGAAAGCCAGGGCGTCCTTGCCTCGAACTATGAATTCGCCCATGTGACTCACGTCAAAAACACCCAATGCCTTGCGCACTGCATGATGTTCTTCTGATATGGTCGAATACGAAATGGGCATGTTGTACCCGGCAAATTCGGCCATTTTAGCGCCGAGTTCTAGATGTTTTTCCGTTAGTGGTGTGGATTTCATGGATGTAATTAAGTAGATATTTCGAATCGTTCCTTCATAAGCTTATTGAGGTGGAGGCCTTTGTTGGGGAAAGTCATTTTTCCTCAACAAAGGCCTCCACTGCAACAAGTTTAATAGTCAGAGGTGTTTTTTGCAGGCGCTTTTTTGGTGGGAGCCACCACCTTGGAAGCGGGAGATAATTTAGTAGCGCGGTTGCCAGGTGCCGGCTGGACTTCTGTTTCTGTTTTTCGGCCAGTAGCCCCATCATCCTGCTTTTTTTCAATGGTAACATCACCGGGAATAAGGCCTAAACGACGGCTGATATCTTCCGGGATGGCGTCTTTATGTATTGTAAAGGAAATGGTATTTTGACGCATGTATGCCTCTGAACAATAAACATAGCCTTTAAGGTCGGAAACTTCCCCCCAGGAATTTTTTACCACATAATAAATACCCGAATGCTTTTCATCCAACAAACCAACAATATGCATCAGGTGGTCATCCGTAGTGATCTGACGGTCGAACAATTGCTGACGGAGTTCCTGAGTGATCTTCGTCTCTGGCTCCCAAATTTTGAAAGTGCCCGCCTGGGCAGAAGCGTTTTTGTCTTTCCACGGGGTTGAAGGAGCTATAGCCAAGCCGTTGGCCGCTGAAAAACCCTCATTGCTCACGTCGGCATCCCATTCTACTGTATAACCCTTTTCAATAGCGTTTTTTGCGCAGCGCATCAGATCGCTGATGGGCACATTGTACATTTCGCCATTGGCCCAGTTGTCGGGAATTTCAAGGATAAATTTGCCCCAGAACGGATGGTGCGTAAATGAGGTAACTGTAATATAATCAGCCGTTTGGATGCGCAAATAATCGCGATAAGAGGTGGCGGTGAATTGTACGTCCTTAAAAGTAAATTTGGTTGGAATCTTACCAAATTCATCGTCAAGCAACTGGTCGATGCTCATCAGCCAATCTGCAGGAAGCCGGCCATCTTTGCCTTGTTTCACAAAATCATCGCAACGGCTTTTAAGTGCTTTTTCTAATTTACTGTGATTGAGCGGGGCATTGGGATCCTTGCGCCCGGGGAAAACACTTTCTGGAATTACGCCAAATTTTTCAACAGCAATAAGCGCATCGTGGGCAAGGCCGCCTTCCCCAAACTGAGCGTTGCCTTGACGGCGCACATAATTTTCACATTTTAGCCGGTATATGTTGCGCACAACGAACATCTCGGAAAGGTCAACGTCTTTTTTACCCAACCGCATTGCTTCGCTTTCCAGAAAAGAGATCGTGCTAAAAGCCCAGCAGGTACCCGTCTGATCCTGGCTTTTAACAGCCGTTGCAGCCTGGCGTTTATATTCCTTAAATTCATACGGTTCGTTTTGGGCAAATGCAGTCAGCGCAATGGCAACAAGCAAAAAGGAGAGCAGTAATTTTTTCATGTTTTTAAATCTGTCGCGTTAATTTTCAAGGGCGAAAGATAGGGAGAATGTAGTCAATGTAATTGGCTTAACATTTCTATCATCCTGAAAGGGGTTCGCTTAAAAGTGCAGGATTTCGTGGTTGTAGTGAGGCGATGACTTGGAGCAATCGCCTCATTGCAAAACCAAATTACCCTTGGTCGGGGTAAATTTTCGGAAACATTAGCGTACAAATGGTACGTCCAAAATAAGCTCCCTATTGCTCCCGACCTGCCAGGAATAGGCTTTTATTAGCCGTATGGCCTCTTCATCGCAGCCATGACCTAAAGATTGAAGTGTTTGGAAGTCAAAGGGTTGACTTTTTTCGTCGAGGCGAAATTTAAGGCGCACCTTACCCGTCACATTATTTTGCCTGGCCGATTCAGGCAGTCGGGCATTTCGGCGCAAATAGTCTCGAAAATTGTCCCAGCCGCCCTTTGGCTGAGAAGCATTGGCCGAAGTAGATGCCTTTTTTTTCATCGAATCCCTTGCCTGGCCTGGTGCTGTAGAATCTTTCCTGGCTTCTGACCGTGCAGCCAATTGGCCAAACTCCTTTTCCTCATCGTCCTTTTCAACAGACGGCCCTTCGGATGCAGTTTCCTCCTCCAGAGGTTTTGAGGCAAATAATTGGTCAGTCGGAGGCCCTTCAACCTTCAACGCAGCTGGTGGTGCAGTTACCAGTTCGGAAGCGGCGCCACTGGCAGCAGGAGCAGCATCCAGGGTGGGCGAACTTGGTTTGCCCGGAGCCGATTCGCTCAAACGCTTTAATGTTGGAACACCATTGGTTTGCTTGTCCTTTTGTTCCATTGTTTCTGGCGGCAAATTAGAGGCAACCGATTGGTCTTCAGCAATATTTTTAGTCTCATTTTGCGCCAATGGGGCTATTTTTTCAGCATTGGGGATAAGCCAAATGGCTGCCAGCACCAACAGCCCGATCGCGGCAGCGGCGGCTAAAAATTGGGGGAAAACTACTCTTCGGCCATAACCTGCACGCTCGCGCAATCGTATGCGCAAGGAGGCCAGATGCTTTTCATGGTCAGATTCCGGCAAGGACCAAAAACCCTCCACCGTTTCCCGACGAAAGTCATCGGAATTCGCCAAAGCCTGCAATTCCTGCTCGTTGGCACGGGAGAATTCTCCTGATCGCCAGCGTTCGAGCAGCTCAAGCAGTCGCTTGTCGTCGTGGTAAGGGTTGGTCGACATTGAAA
The DNA here is from genome assembly GCA_046160345.1 of Saprospiraceae bacterium. GTDB lineage: Bacteria > Bacteroidota > Bacteroidia > Chitinophagales > Saprospiraceae > M3007. The sequence continues at coordinate 15,184 of JBJXGO010000136.1, read as the reverse complement.
AATGGTTGTTTGGTTATTTGGGGATTTGGTTATTTGTTTCCGCCTCTTTCCATACAGATCCTGAGGTTACGTTTGCCATTTTGAATATGGGAGCGCACTTTTCCAAGTTCTTCAGAGATCATGTCAGCTATTTCTTTATACGATTTGTCCTCATAATAAAACCAGGTCACACAGCGGCGTTGGAGTTCTGACAGTTCAGCCAAACAGCGTTCAAGCGGCGGGGTTCCTTGGGGCAGTTCGTAGTCAAAAACAGGCTCCACGGCATCATATTTCACCATATCTTCCGGGGCGTGATGGTCGGTGGGCCGGCGTTGTGCCTTTCTCCATTCCATCAGGCTATGATTCCGCGCCAAAACATAAAGCCAACCCCTGAACGATTCAATTTGGTGTTCTTTTACCTTTCTTGTAAGTTCTTCATAAATTGCCATGACTGCATCTTCTGCTTTGCCAGAATCCTTTAATATCTTGATACAAACCCCATACACCATGGGCATATAGCGTTCGTACAAAATTCCAAGCGAACGAGGCGAATTGCCACCAACATAGTCAGATAGCAGTTGTTCGTCACTCAGGTGTTCAGGAATATTTGGGCGGAGAAATCTCAGCATAAAAATCGAGCCTCTGGAATGCACCGCCAAAAGTAAAACCTTAGATGAAAACAAAAGTATAAATACACAATCTCTTCTCTTTTGGCAGCCTTGCGGGCAAAAACTGACACAATTCTTTCGAGTGTCTGAAAAAATGGCAGTTCCCTGCTCGTAGCACGAAGTTTGATAGTAGGCAGTTCGTTGACAAATTGTTATTGGTTTTGCCAATAAAAACAAAGCCATATGGCAAACTGTCTTCATTGCCCCTACTTATCCAAAAGTCAATAGTCAAAATTTACTTTCACTAAAATTTAAATAGTTCAAAACGTATGAAGCCAATCGCTGACCGCGTAATCATCAAGCCAGCCCCCGCCGACGAGAAAACAAAAGGCGGCATCATTATCCCCGACACAGCAAAAGAAAAGCCCCAGCGTGGCGAAGTCGTCGCAGTTGGCCCCGGCAAAACCGGCAAGGATGCACACTCCATGACCGTCCAAGTGGGCGATATGGTGCTCTATGGCAAATATTCCGGCCAGGAGATCAATCATGAAGGACAAGACCTGCTCATTATGCGCGAGGAGGAGATCCTGGTAATTCTCTAAAGGTTAATAATGGTTTATCATGTTTATAAAAGGTTGATAATCAACCCTCATAAACCCTCATAAACCCACTCATCACTTAACATTTACCACTCAAAAAAATATGTCTGCAAAGCAAATTAACTTCAATACCGAAGCCCGCGAAAAGCTCAAAGAAGGCGTTGACGCTTTGGCCAATGCCGTAAAAGTAACCCTTGGCCCCAAAGGTCGCAATGTCGTCATCCAGAAATCATTCGGCGCCCCGGCAATCACCAAAGACGGTGTTACAGTGGCCAAAGAAATAGAATTGGAAGATGCAGTAGCCAATATGGGCGCGCAAATGGTCAAAGAAGTTGCCAGCAAAACAGCCGACGCTGCCGGCGACGGAACGACCACTGCAACCGTACTCGCTCAGGCCATGGTCACGGCTGGCCTCAAAAACGTAGCCGCCGGCGCCAATCCGATGGACTTGAAACGCGGTATCGAAAAAGGCGTTAAGGTCATTGTTGAAAACCTTAAAAGTCAAACCGAAAACATCGGCGAAGATTTTGGCAAGATCCAGCAAGTAGCGGCCATCTCTGCCAACAACGACGAAACCATTGGTACACTCATTGCCGACGCCATGAAGCGCGTCAGCAAAGACGGCGTTATTACCGTTGAAGAAGCCAAAGGCACAGACACCTATATGGATGAAGTGATCGGGATGCAATTCGATCGCGGTTACCTCAGCCCATACTTCATCACCGACGCGGAGAAAATGGTAGCAGATTACGAAAACCCATACCTGCTCATCACCGACAAGAAGATCAGCAACATGCAAGACCTCGTGCCAGTGCTCGAGAAGTCATTGCAGACCGGCCGGCCGCTGCTTATCATCGCAGAAGATGTTGACAGCCAGGCACTTGGCGTGTTGGTCGTAAACCGCCTTCGTGCTGGTCTCAAAGTAGTGGCTGTGAAAGCCCCAGGCTTTGGCGACCGCCGCAAAGCGATGCTTGAAGACATCGCGATCCTCACGGGTGCTACAGTCATCAGCGAGGAACAAGGTTACAAACTTGAAAACGCTGGCCTCGAACAACTTGGCTCTTGCGAGCGTATCACGGTGGATAAAGACAATACCACAGTGGTCGGAGGCAAAGGCAAGCCGGAAGACATTAAAGCGCGGATCGGCCAAATCAAACAACAAATTGAATCAACCACCAGCGATTACGACAAGGAGAAACTGCAAGAACGCCTCGCCAAATTGGCAGGTGGTGTAGCGGTGCTCTACATCGGGGCTGCTACGGAGGTTGAAATGAAAGAGAAAAAAGACCGCGTGGACGATGCGCTCCATGCCACCCGCGCTGCCATCGAAGAAGGCATCGTACCCGGCGGCGGCGTAGCGCTCGTGCGCGCCATCAGCAGTCTCGACAAACTTAAGGGCCTGAACGAAGACGAAAACTACGGTATCGCCATTGTTCGCAAATCGTTGGAGGCACCAATCCGCATCATCGCTGAAAATGCAGGGGTGGATGGATCACTGGTGTTCCACAAAGTGCTCGACAACAAAGGTTCTTTTGGCTACAACGCTCGTACGGATGTCTATGAAGACCTGAAAAAAGCGGGCATCATTGACCCGACCAAAGTGACCCGTGTGGCACTTGAAATGGCAGCCTCTATTGCCGGCCTCGTACTCACTACCGAATGCGTCATCAGCGAAAAGCCTAAAAAAGGCGATGGCGGTGGCGGACACGGCCACCCGGACATGGGCGGCATGGGCGGCATGATGTAAGCTTTAGAAATGTAAAACCGCAAAATTTAAAATTGCGGAATGCGGCCAGGGATAAAACGGGGCGCGTCGGAAACGGCGCGCCCTGTTTGTTTTTTGGCAGATTTTTGTCAAATGCCCATATTGAGACGGGAAGTGCAAGCGATGTGAGTTATCTTCGTTCGCTTCATTTCCAGATAGCCTTATAATTTTAAACCATTTTCCCTGCCATGTGTAAGATTTACGGCTTGCTTCTCTCCTTTTTCTTTTGCACGCTTACTCCCCTACTCATTAATGCCCAATGGACCAAAACTAACGGCCTGCTCGGGGGCCACACGAGCAGGTTATTGAACTATGGCGATACTGTGCTGGCTAATGCGGGCAACGATCTTTATTTTTCTTCCAACCACGGGGAAAATTGGTCGCCCATTGTAAACCCTTCTTATAGTGATATCAATGTACTTTCAATTGAAGCCCAAAATGTTATTGGGTACGCTTACAACCTTATCGAACAAAAATTTATTTGGTTCCGATCTAATGATTTTTTTCAAACACTGCACCCAATATTTGTACCTGATACAATTGATTTTTATCAGCCTTTCTTGGCTTTTGGGTATCTCTATGTAACAGACTATTCTGGTTTCTACCGTACCAATGACGATGGTGAAAATTGGGAAAAAGTGTCTCCAGTAACACCCACTGAAACTCAGATCGTCGGTCAGCAAATTATAGGGATAGACTACACCTACCTAGTCCAATCGAACGATAAAGGCTTCACTTGGGACACCCTTCTACATTATTCTGGCCAATTAGACAAAGTGCTTCAACATGGCAACCACATTTTTGTATTTATTTTCTCTCCTTCAGATGGATGCTACTCTTCAGACAACTATGGACAAACTTGGCAGTATTATCCAAACGCCGCTTTGGACAAATTTCACAATTTTATCTGGCACAACGAGCAGATATATGGACTGGATGCCGATAAGCTCATCAAATCGTCCGACTACGGCCTGAGCTGGGAAAATGTGACGCTCCCACAAGACTCCAAATATCCTGCTATCCTAGGTGTTTCGTTAGGTAACACCTTGATAATTGGCGGATATTTAAGCGTTGGAGCTGCTGGTATGCACCGTAGCACCGACGACGGAAATACATGGATACCTACCTCCGTTGACATTACAACCGGTTCTGGGAAGCTTCGAAAAATTGGTCAGAATTTATTAGTACCCAGTTTTGGTGGGCTTTTCCAAATTGAGCCTGATGATGTAAATTGGATAAAACTGACCCTAAACCTTCCGCAGCCTTTAAATTCCTATTTGGGATTCACTGATTTTGTAAAGACGGGCAACAATTGGCTTATTAGCGATGGACGCGCCCCTTGGGTTTCCGTTGATGGAGGTGTTTCTTGGGTTAAGTCAGATTTACCTCCACAACCTAGTTGGAATAAAATCAATATTTATGGTTTTGAACTCGCCGGCAATAAGGTAGTAGGCTGGGGGCCAGGAACGGAATTTTTCCAATATTTCATATCTGATGACAATGGGCTTTCTTTTGAGGAAATCCAATCCTTAGATATGCAATTTCCAACACAAAGGAAATGTATTGACGTTGATCAAGGCAAAGTATATGCTATTGCAAGTAACAAAAAAATCTATCGTTCCGATGATGGATGCGACACTTGGATGCTGCAAGCTGGACAAATTCCAATAGACTCTCTCGGGCTGGGTGAGATTTCTGAAGCCCAATTATTGGTACGCGGCAATGTAATGTTTATCATGCCATACTGCTCCGAAAAGATAATGTTGTATTCCAAAGATGCGGGACAAACCTGGACCGTCATCAACCTCGTCACAGCTGGTTTGCCTTTTGGAGAGGTATTTTTCAACGACCTCCTTTACATCGGCAGCAATCTCGTAGCAGCCACTTACAATGGAATTTTCTTTTCACAAAATGATGGAACAGACTGGATTGACTGGAACGATGGCCTCGCTAACCACCATGTTTTCGACCTCGAAATCCATGATGACTACTTATGGGTGGCTACCCAAGGAAGCGGCATCTGGAAACGCCCGCTCACCCAACTCGGTACGAGCCCTACGCTCGATCAAGGTTTTCTCAATTCTCCGTTTCAACTTTCACCCAATCCAGCCTCGCAGTTCGTACATATTCAAATCGGCGACGAATCTGGCGAATTAAGCATATTTGATGCCATGGGGCGCGTTGTATTGCGCCAAAGTGTCGAGAAATCGAATCTAGTGTTTTCTGTGCAAAATCTCCCGGTAGGGCATTACAAAGTCCTTTTTATTGGAGAAAAAGCCATACGGCACGCTTTATTGGAGGTGCAGCGTTAAGGAATATGAATCTTATGCATTCGGCTATTTGCCAAATTACCGACAATTTAGATTATATTATGCTACTACCGGTGTGCTTGCCCTATCTTGGTTTGCGATTTTAAATATCGTTTTATTATCCCAAACTTAAGGTTCATGAACATCAAATCTTTCAAAACAATTTTCCTGTTTCAGATTTTTTCAGCTACTCTTGCTGCTCAAAATTGCCCGCCACCCGGTTTCCCAGAGCCGGGCAATACTTGTCCTGAAGCGCCTATTCTTTGCGAAAACCTGGACGGATATTGTTCCACCATCAACAACAACAATGTGCCCCAGAATTTCCCTTGTTGTAATAATGGCTGGATATTAAACAACGATGAGTGGTTTGCTTTTTTTGCGGGCACCACTACAATTTCTATTCAAGTTGTGCCGCAAAACTGTACCGATGGCAATCAGAAAGGCCTCCAAGGAGCCATTTACGATGGTTGCCCCATAAATGGAGCATGCAACGCCATGGATGTTCAATGTGCCTGTATCGAGGATCCTTTCGTCCTTGCATCCAATAACTATGTGGTTGGCCAGGTGTATTGGATAGTTTTGGATGGCTGTAACGGAAACGTATGCGATTACACCATCGATGTAATAGAAGGTTCTACTATTGCCTTCCCGCCAGCCGATCCCGGTAATATTGCAGGACCAGATACTGTTTGCCGGGACTTTTCAAGCGGGTATTCCGTTCCACCCGTTAGTGGTGCAACAGGCTACTCATGGAGCCTCAATCCGTCGATTGCAGGGTCTTTATTCATGGACGGCGATAGTGTGACGGTGGCATGGTCTGACAGTTTCAGCGGTGTTGCAAAACTTTGCGTCGCAGCTTCAAACCTGTGTATTCAAAACCCAACTGAATCCTGTCTTGATATCGAGGTGCAGGTACAGCAAAGCCGGCACGAGAGCATTTTACTCTGCCCTGGCGATTCTGTTATCATTGACAATCAGGTTTACAATCAATCAGGGACCGCAACAGACACCATCCCGGCCGCAATCGGTTGTGATACCATTGTAAGCTACACCATTACCTTACTACCATATCCAAGCCGGTCTGAAAGCATTGATTTTTGCGTGGGAAGTACGGTGACCCTTGGCGGGCAGGTTTACAGTCAGTCTGGCACAGTGGTTGACACACTTCCCTCCAGCAACGGCTGCGACACCATTGTAACTTATACCCTAACTTTACTAACACAGCCCACACGCTCCGAAACCATCGCATTTTGCCCGGGCGAAACCATCGCCCTGGGTGGTACAAATTATTCGCAGCCGGGTATCGTAGTCCTTTCATTGCCTTCAACCACTGGCAGTTGCGATACTGTAGTGACCTACACCCTACAGTTTCTTACGCCTGCAAGCTCCAATATCAGCATCAGCTGCCCAAACTCAATTTCAGTACAGACCAGCAGTGGCGGCGGAGCAGTTGTGAACTACAATTTGCCCCAGCGTATATCCGATTGCATCTGTCCTGGAATTGAACTAAACCTATCCTCCGGCTTGAGTTCAGGAAGCCTTTATCCATTGGGGCTGAGCACGGTTTGCTATACTGCCAAGGACAGTTGCGAACAAACTGCCACTTGTTGCTTCAATATATCCGTCGAACAGGATGATGATGCTTGCGACACCAAATCCAGCGGATGTCTGAAATACGAACTCCTTAGTATTTCGGAAGATATAGGCAAAAACCGAACGTATCGCATCCGATTGACCAACAGTTGTGCGAACAAATTGATTTACACAGCCATTCAATTGCCCGATGGACAGGTAGCCATCGAGCCTGCCAACCTTTCCATTTACACTGCCCCTTCCGGCAATACTTATTGGGTCAGAAACCCTAATTTCAGCCCTCAATACTCAATACGGTATTCCTCCGTTTCAGATAGCATCAACAATGGCGAATCGGATATTTTCAAATACACCCTGCCGGCTCAGGCAAATGTCACGTTTATCCATGTAGTATCTCGCCTGTCGCCTAACATTTATATTGAGGCCCACCTCAACACATTCAACTGCCCGATTGGAAGCAACCAGCTTAGCGATCCATTCATTCAGGAACGGGAAAAGGAATCAAGCTCGCAAATTTCTTCAACGAATAAGTTACTTCTGTTTCCAAACCCCGCCCACCAAATCGTCAGTGTTGTTACAAACGAAAAAATGAGCGAACTAATGATTCAAGATGCCACAGGTCGCATGGTGCTTCGTCAATCTATTGATAATGAAACAGCAGAATTTTGCGTAGAAAAACTTCCTTCAGGACTTTATCGTATTGTTTTAATTGGATCAAAATCAATGCTTTATACTTCCTTGGTGGTGCAGCATTGAGTGAACGTTTACGAAACCTTGGAGGTTTCGTAAACATCCACCTGTAGCATTAGCGATTCACCTTCACCAGTTTACCCAGTTTTCTCCAACCTGTTTTTGAACGCCATTCCAAGGTATAGTGACCTGCCGGAAGCGAACTTATATCTAGTTTTTCAAATCCTGAAAAATCGGTTCTCTCCAAAACTACTGTTCCAAGCGAATTGAATACGTGCAAAGTGCCGGGGATTTTTTCGCCCGTTTGCAATTGCACCAACCCGGCGCTGGGATTTGGAGCAATAAGTAACAGCTGGCTTGTATTAGACTTCCAATAATCCTGAGTTCCAACGGTCTCTGACACACTTGTCACAGTAGTATTCGTCACAATGGGAGGGTTGAAATCAAAGTAGATACGGGCAGTATTGTGGATTTGTTGGCCGAGTACAAGCCCTGCTTTTGGGCGGATGCTGTATTTTATAAAACCGTGGCTGGCCGGTTCGTTGAAATCTTTCGGAGGGAGGTCAATTTGATCAAAAAAGAACTCGATCTCCCCGCTGCCACGCAAGGTAGTCTGACAAGGATGTGAGCTGGCCATTACCTCAAAAGTGGAAACATCGAGGCGTTGAAAATCCAGCGTGTCGGTTACACGGACAAACTCGGCGGGATAAGTGCCCGTGTTTTGAAATCGAATGGTGTATAGGAGGGCTTCTCCTGTCGCTATTTGCTCTGGAGTGATTTGGCTTACGCTGCAGCGTTTGTCGTTGGGATCGTAGGAACCGACCACTCGTTCTGTCATAAGAGATTGGTTGTCAGCAAGATTCGCGTCGGTCAGCTCTGGGTCTATTCGGGCAAATACCGTAACATAAGTGCCTAAAGGAGTACCGACGGGGACTTTAACGCTGACAATAATTTTTCCATCGGAAAAGACAGCCAAGTTCTGCAAGTTCCAAAATAGCGTGTCGCCATTGTTGCCGTCTGGGACTGGAAAAGCGGTTTGATACACCAAGGGAGCATTCGTCACAAAATGAATCCTCCCACTTGCATCGGCCGTGCCGACATTGGAGAAACTCAGGTGGATATTTTCTTGAAACCCGGGGCGAAACACGGTTTCGTTGGTTGCATCCACCTTCAAGTCGGTGATATTAGGTGGGAAATGGAGGCCAAAATCTTTGCCTGTTTCAGAACTGGTCACATTATAAAACTCGGGGTTGGCAATGACCCATGGTGCTGGTTTTTTCACACGCAGTGTGTCGTTGTTGAGTTCAGCAAAAAGATTATAAGTTCCATTTGCACCGCTGGTGGCGAAAGAACCTGTACCCGCCTGAATTATGGCGCCTTTATAGGGCAGTTCGCCAGGGTCTTGCAGGCCGTTGTTGTTGTCGTCGCCCCAGATTTTTCCGCCAAATTGGGCAAGATTGAGCGAAGCAATGGATCGTTGCCAGAGCGGCTTTTCTCCAGCACCATAGTCCAGAATGAGGTTGCCGTTGTGGAGAATGAGGCTTGCGTTGTAGAAATCAGTACTCGGTAAATTGGCGCTAATATCAAACCATTGGTCATTCAGCCCCTGGCTCAGGTAAATACCCTCATAGTCATATACCACAACAAAATTGCCATCAGAAATCAGGTAATCTGCGCCCGTAGGAAACCCAAATCCTCCTAATAAGTTATTGCTTATTTTGGTGAATGTAAGACCGTTATTGCCGGAGACCATGATTGCGTTGTAATCATAAACAAATAGATGGATTCCATCGGAGTAAACAGTTACATCGCCACTTCCTTGAGCAATTTCGCCCAATCCTGCTCCTACTGACTGCCAGGTGACCCCGCCATTTTGCGAACGGAACAGACCAAGGTATCCACGCCATTCAAAAAGAAAATCTCCTTTTGCGACAATGTCAAAGGCGCTGCTTGCAATCCCACCCGTTGGAGTCCAGTGGAGGCCGTTATCGGAAGACTTGTAAATGGTAGCAGGGCTGCCATTCCAAGTGCTATACTCAAACATATAAAAGTTGGTTCCTTCTGATAAAAGGCGATGAGAAATCCCTGGGGTAAATTGAACACCAGGGGTTTGCCAATGCCGGAGATCTCCTACGGACTTATAGAGTTTCTGATCATAGTCAACCGCAAAAAAGTTGCCCTGGTGTTCTGTATATGGGATACCTAAATTATTGGCGTCTATGAGCGGACGAAACCAGGTTGCGCCATTATCTTCAGAAGCTGAGCCGTTTAGGGCTAAATAATCACCCAATACATACAGTCGTTTTTCGCCGAATGACGGGGATTGGTCATCCGGAATACCCGTATTGCGCACTTCCCAATAATTTCCGTCATCGGTAGAGCGCAGCACCCCTACAGAAGTACCAAGCAGGGTTGTGTTACCTTTTTTAGCAAGCGTAAAAATAGAGATAAAGACATTTTCGATCGTACTAGAGTAGGTCTGCCACGAATTTCCCCCATTTGAAGAATATCGGAATTCTCCACCGTTGTTTGAATAAGTACGGAAAAACCACTGTCCTGATTGCCAAAAAATACCGTAGGCCTGATTCCCTGAAAAAACAGGAGACCACGTTGCGCCATTGTTTACGGAACGTTGAACCCCGGTGTTGGTACAGATCATAATAGTATCGTCATGTATGGCAAGCCCATTGGCTCGGTGACCTTCGTACACCAGGTTCCAGGTATTGCCCTCGTCGGTAGAACGCAAGAGGGAATCTTTTACGGCTACCCAGACTTCATTGCCTTTTGCTTGCATGACCAGGGTATTGGGGTAGTAAAGCGGAGCGAAGTTGAATATTGGAATCGGGGCAGCAGGGCTAACTTTGTTGTAGCGATACAAGGCGTTATGGGTTTCGAAAAGAATATAATTATCTGTGACTGCTAGTCCATCAGGATAAACCAAGCCACCAGGTATTTGGCTACTGAGCAAATCCCAGCTTGCTCCTTGGTTGCTGCTCCTGTAAAGCCCATATTGGTAATCAATAGCATAGATATCATTGCCAGATTTGATGGTAGATGCAGCATATCCTGCGCTAAGATCAAGCGTTTTGGACCAGGAAAGGCCATCGTTGGTGGATCGGTAGCAAGCTGTTTCGCCCTGTATGACCCAAATCCCGTTCATGTCAAAGATATTACTAATATACTCATCGCCGGGGAATGGAATAGATTCCCACTGAGCGGGCAGCACTTGAGCAGAAATAAGCATCAAGACAAAAACGGAGATGCGGAAGGCTGGGTAGCAGTTTGTCATTTTTCTAAAGATTTTGGACAGATAAAAAAGTGATTTTGTTGCAATTAGGGCGCAACAAGTTTCAAAATTCAAACAAATAAACAAGGTAAATTGAATCTTTGGCCAATTTTTGTCAAACAAATAGATTGATGCACAGAATTGCTACTTGGTTTTGCTGGTATAAACTACTTTCGCTTTCTACGTTTTGGAAAATAAAGACTGTTACTTTATTTCGACCACGTTCCTTAGACGCTTTTTCAGCACAAAACGCCGTTCCGAACCAAGCCTCATTTTTCACTTTTTAAAAACTTTCCCTGCCATGCAAAAAACTTTACGCCAACTGCCCCTGCTTTTTTTGCTCTCCCTCGCCCCTTTATTCCTGTCTGCCCAATGGACCAAAACCAACGGACTGCCCGGCGGCTTCGTGAGCAAGCTCATGCAATATGGCGATACCGTGCTGGCTGATGTAGGGAACGAACTCTATTTTTCTTCCAACCACGGACAAAGCTGGTCGCCACTGAACAGCTTGGACAACATGAGTTTTTATCGGTCTGCAACGGATGGGCATACCATACTGGCGTACCGCTACGACCTAAGCACGGGCTATCGAATGGTTCGCTCCGACGATTTTGGCCAAAATTGGCAGTACATTGCTTCCGTGGACACGATGGTTTTTTACGAAACAATTTTAGCCTTTGGATACATATACGCCAGCGATCCCGACGGGCTGTACCGAACCAACAACAACGGCACGACTTGGGAATACACCACGAAACGGCAAATCAGCGACCTCCAATTTGACGGTCAACGCATCACTGGCCGAAGTTATCCATACCTCCTGCAATCCGCCGACGGTGGTTTTACCTGGGACACCCTGCTCCAGGTAACCGGCAATTTTATTGATCTGCTTCAGCATGAAAACCACCTTTTTGCCTTTATGCAAAACGCGCAACAAGGCTGCTATGCCTCCGATGATTATGGACAAAGCTGGAAGCATTACACTGGCACCGCGTTCAACCAATTCTACGATTTTATTTGGCACAATGGGAGTATTTATGGATTAAAAGGCAACAAAATTTTCAAATCGCCGGATCTCGGTCAAACCTGGACAGCCCTTACCACTCCAGCCAATAGTCATTACCCGGCGTTTACGGGTGTTTCAACGGGCAATGCAATCCTCACTGGGGGCTTAGATGACGCTCAATCAGGAAGCCTCCTGCGCAGCACAGACGATGGTGATTCGTGGTTTCAAGCCGAATTTGGGATTATTGCGGCCTCTGGTAAACTCCGGTCTATCGGCAACACGCTTTATGCTCCCAGCGAAAGCGGCCTCTACCAACTCGATGCCGACGGTGTAAACTGGACCAAACATAATCTAAATTATACTCCATCACCCATCGGCAGTGGTGGGATTACGGATTTTGTACAGTCAGGCGATAACTTGATTTTTAGCCAAGGCGGCTCCCCTCAAGTCTCTCTTGATGGAGGTGCTAATTGGTACGAGTCTTTTGTTTCGTCGCAGTCATCGGGCGGAGGCATCCCGATGCTTGAAACGATTGGTGACAAAGTGCTGGGCCTGGGTGACAATTTTGACTTCCCTGAATATTTTATTTCTGATAACAACGGCCTTACATTTTTGCCCCTCCAAAGCCTTTATGACCAACATCAAACCTCAATATCCTTACTTGACGTTGACCAAGGAAAAGTTTATGCACTTGCCTACAACGATAAAATATACCGCTCAGACGATGGCTGCAACCATTGGGCCTTACAAGTTGGGCAAATACCAACGGACTCTTTAGGGCCATGGGGACTCTCTGAAGTCCGGCTAATCGTGCGCGGCAATGTTATGCTGATAATACCTGACTTCTACAAAAAAAGGATGTTGTATTCCAAAGATGCCGGTCAAAACTGGACCTTTATCAATCTCGCCACCGCTGGTTTGCCATACGGAGATGCTGTTTTCGACGATCTGCTCTACATCGGCAACTACCTTGTGGCTGCCAATAAAAATGGCGTTTTCCTTTCGCTGAACGATGGCACAGATTGGACAGCCTGGAATGATGGCTTTGTTCAGCCTGGCATCACCAACCTCGAAGTCCACGATGGCTTCTTGTGGGCGGGTACAGAAGGCATTGGTATTTGGAAACGCGCACTCACCGAACTGGGCATGAAGCCCCTGTCCGGCAAAGTGTATTTTGATGCAAACGTCAACAACCTCCAGGACCCCGGAGAGCCAAACCTTAGCAATGTGGTGCTGCAATCCCTTGCAACCAATGCCTACGCCAACTCAAGACCGGATGGTACGTACGACCTCTACTCTAACCTCCCACAAGAACAACTCAAAGTAAATCCCTACAAAAACTACTGGCTTGCCACGCCCGCCACGCAAATAGTGCCTGTGCCAAGTCAAAACGTAGATTTTGCGCTGAGCCTCGACCCCAACGCCAAAGACCTGTCGGTAGCACTGACTAATGTATCCGTTTTGCGCCCTGGCTTCCAGACCAACTATGTGCTCAATTGGCGAAACAACGTGCCGATAGCCGCCACGAACGTTTTGTTGACGCTTACTTATCCCATTGATTTACTTGATTTTATAGAATCCATCCCTGCACCTGGCAACCAAACAGGCGGGACACTACAATGGAACCTTGGAAATGTTGCCCCAGATTCCATAGGGAATATCCTGCTGCGTTTTAAAGTGCCCATCAGCGATTCGCTCGGAACAAAAATCTGCCTCAGCGCAAGTATCAGCCCCCTGGCAGGTGACCTTGCTCCCAGCGACAATACGCGTGAGCGTTGCACGATAGTGGTCGGTTCTTATGACCCCAATGATAAAGAAGCGGAGCCTTCTGGCATACTTAGCCCTGCGCAACTCGGTAACAATGAACCGATTACCTATACCATTCGTTTTCAAAATACGGGAAATTATCCCGCTACCTTTGTCCGAATTACCGACACCTTGCAGCAAAATTTCGACCCGGCAACGTTTCATTTTTTGTCGTCCTCCCACCCTTGCACATGGAAAGTGCGCGGCCCGGGGGAACTTGAATTCTTTTTCAACAATATTGAACTACCGCCGATCACGACCGACGAACCGGGCAGTCACGGCTTTGTGAAATACGAGGTACGCCCTCGTCAAAACCTGCCAAACGGTACTCCTTTGCGCAACACCGCCCATATTTTCTTCGATTTCAACGCCCCAGTAACCACCAATACTACCGAAACGCTGGCAGGTTTGGTGCATACAACGGAAGACCTTGGACAAAAGCATTGGCTTCAACTTTCACCCAATCCCGCAAGCCAACTCGTTCGAGTGGAAACGGGCGAGCAAACCGGAGAATTGATCTTACAGGATGCCGTAGGTCGGGTGGTGCGGCACCAATCTGTAGCGAATTCTACTACTGAATTTTCTGTCCGCGGGCTTCTTCCAGGGATTTATAGCGTCGTTTTTGTAGGCGAAAAAACGATGCTTTACAGTTCCTTGGTGGTGCAACATTGACCGAAGTGAGCTTCTCCAAAATGCTTTTTTAACGCAAAGACCCAGAGGCGCGGAGTTATTGACAATCAAGTGGTTAAGCCGCTGCTACTTTGCGCTAATAAAGCACTTATAAGATTTACTGGTTCAAATACACTTCATCGAACCCATATCAAGCTGGCATCGCTTCCTTTTTCGCTTAGTATTCTTATCCAATAAGCCCCACGACCAATGTCTGAAGAAATGTCCCAGCTTGTGGTATAGGTGCCTGCGCCATTCACAGCGATTGGGAATGAAGCTACATTCCGTCCAAGAAGATCATATACTTCGATAAGTAATTCGCCAAAAACCTCATCGTGGAGCTCAATCTGTATTTGAGCGCGGTTAGTAGCCGGGTTGGGTGTTATGCTCAGGATTTGAACACTTTGGGTCTTGTTTCTACGGGAGGGAGTTTCCAGGATTCCGAAGGTGCCTCCACCTGTATTATCGACAAAACTCGTGAGGCTGGTGATAACGCCATAGCAAATGCTAAGGTGTAGAATTTGGGCTTTAAGGACTTCAGCTTCAGCCGGATCTGTGGCGGCGTAGTATAACTGTGACAAATATTCAGCCTTTTGTTTTGCCCAAATTTTTGGCAAAAAACGCATAAGCACACTGTCTTTGTCCGTAAGTACCATCGGGTAATTATAGCTTACAGGTGCACCAAACGCCGTTCCGTTAAAAGTAGCATTCACCAGGCCAGGGGTATTGTACCGCCCAACTACAAGCATTTGAGAGCCTTTGTAAAGATTAGGCAAAGGCAATGGATAGGTCTCATAAACCAAATCAGGGTCAAATGACATACTTGTATTGAGCAACACCGGGTTGCGCACGGTCTGGTAAAATTCACTGATAG